>JANNWS010000222.1:0-2892 GCA_031408575.1 Rhodobacterales bacterium | reverse complement strand
AACAAGTATCCAAAGACGAGACCTGCAATGAAAGAACCCGACAGCAATACACCCGCCTGAGCGAACGCAGTTGCCGCAGATGCATCGCCGCTAACAAAGGCCTTTACGGGCCAGACCAGATGCCAGATCGAGAACAGGGTGGCCTGCAGCAGGTTCGCCCTGGCAAACCGCATGCGCTGTAGGAAATGCGGCAGCATGATGCCGCGAAACAACCCCTCTTCCATAAGGACGTTGATGAGGTTGCCGACGATCAGGAACAGGACAAAGGCCAAACCGCCGGTCATGCCGGTCCTGGTATCCGTAGCCCGCAGGATCAGCGACTGGCCCGGCGCAAGCATCAGGACCTGAACGACAGCGGCGATGGCAAAGGCTGTCAGGGTCAGGCCTGCCCCAATGGCAAGGGCCGCCCCCAGATGACCGGCATGCAGCCCGATCGCGGACAAATGCTGGCCGACCCAAAGGGTATACCCGACGACGAGCGCGAACCCGAGCGACTTTGATAGGATGATCTCGCCCAGACGCTCATCCAGGCGCAGGACGAAAATGTCGGTGATGCGCAGGCAAAGTGCTACGGCCAGAAGGACCAAAGGCGCTGCAATGGGCCAGTGCGCGGGAATGTCCCACCGGTCCTTGTGCCGCGCGGTGTCTTCGTCGACTTTGTTCATTCGACCTGGCCAGTCTAACCCTTGCGCGCAAGGAGATTGTCGCCCGGGATCGGGCTGGTTCAGATTAGCGCTGCTAGGTCTTCCTCTGATTGCCCGATGTTAGTGCCGCCGTGATTGGCGGTGCTATCAGGGCAATGCCGCAGTCTGCACGGCACCGATTGCGGTCTTCTGCGCGCGACCTCGGCGTTCTGAACACAGGTGCTCTCGAGGGGTGGGCCCGTTTTGCGGTCAAGGGAAATCCGACATGACGCCGCCATTCACGATCGATGAGTTCCTGCAGGTCTTTCATGACTACAACCTTGCGATCTGGCCCGCGCAGGTCTTTGCCTATGCGCTTGGTCTGGCGGCGCTGGTCGCGGCGTTCAGCCGCCGGGACGACGCCCCGAGGCTCGCATTCGCAGCGCTGGCGGTTCTGTGGACGTTCGTCGGCATCGGCTATCATCTGATGTTCTTTGCTCGCATCAATCCGCTGGCTCCGGTCTTTGCGGGCTTCTTCGTTGTTCAGGCCGGTCTGTTGCTTGCTAGCGCGATCCGGCCCGGCGATCTTGGTCTGCGGATCGGGTGGAACTTGCGGTCGGTCGCGGGTATATCGTGCGACCTTTATGCCGTGGTGATCTATCCGATTCTGGGCATCCGGGCGGGTCACGGAGGGATGGCCGGGCCGATGTTCGGTGTGGCCCCATGCCCGACGACGATCTTCACGCTCGGGATCCTGATGATCGCCGGCGGGCAATGGGTGGTCTGGCTGGCGGTCGTCCCGGTCCTGTGGTCGCTGGTCGGGCTGGCGGCGGCAGTGCAGCTTGGCATCCCCGAGGATCTGGGGCTGCCGGTGGCGAGCGCCCTTCTGGTCGGGTTTCTGGGTGTTCAGGCGATCCGGGACCGGGCCCTGCGACAGGCTGCCACGCAGGTCGTGTCATGACCGTCGCACAAGACCATAGGCCCGGGGAGGCATCTGCGCATCCGTGGCGCGCCATCGTGATCTTCGTGGCGATCACCTTCGGCATCACCTGGTCGCTTGTCGCGGCGGCGCTGTTGGCCCCCGACTGGATCACCGCCCATTTCGGCCCGATGGACGACAGATCACCCTTGTTCTACATCGCCGTCTGGGCGCCGAACATCGCGGCCGTCATCATGACGCTCGTGGCTGGCGACTGGTCCGCGCTTGGCGATCTGGTCGCCCGTCTGATCCGGTGGCGCGTCCGGCCATGGGTCTGGATCGCCGCACTTGGGTTTCACCCGGCCCTGATGCTGGTCGTCGAACTGATCGGGCTGGCCTTTGGGGATCCACTTCCAACAACGGCCAACTGGCATGCCCTGGCTGCGGGTCTGCTCGCGCTGCCCCTGATCGCCCTAGGCCCGCTGGGCGAAGAGCTGGGTTGGCGCGGGTTTCTTTTGCCCCGCCTGCTGGACCAAATGAAGCCGCTGTCGGCGGCACTGATCCTCGGGGCCATCTGGATGGTCTGGCACCTGCCCGCGTTCTTTATGTCAGGCGTGCCGCAATCCGACATGTCCCTGCCGATCTTCATGATTGGCGGTATGGCCTTTACCGTGTTCATTACATGGCTGTTCCTGAATGCCCGGCACAGCATTCTGATCGCGGGCATCATCCCGCATGCCATTGCCAATGCCTGGGGCGACGCGATGGGCCCGATGACCTGGATCAATGCCGGGGTGCTGGTGGCGGGGGCGGTTCTGCTGGTCTGGCTGGTGGGGATGCGCAACGTTGGGTTCGCCAAGAAGCCGCACGGCCAGCAAACGGCGCGTTTGCCATGACCGCCCCTGATGTCACAAGCGCGTCACGCAGGAACGCGGCGCTGATCACATTTGTCGCGCTGGCATTTGGCTGGAGTTGGGGTCTGGGGCTGTTGGGTGCCGCCGTCAAACTACACTCACCCGGCCTCAGCACGGCGCTGGCCATGGTGTCGGGTTTTGGCCCCAGTCTTGCCGCCGTCATCGTCGTGCTGACGTTCGATGGTCGCGCCGGGCTGCGCCGTTGGCTGCAACGCTGCCTGATGTGGCGTATCAACCCGCTGTGGTATGCGCTTGCGTTTTTCGGGCCGCTTGCAGCGATTGCCGCAGCTCTTGGCATCCACGTCGCCCTTGGCGGAACCCTGCCACCATCCCCGGCCACCGGGCACATTAGCCTGACGATGCTGAATTTCGTCCTGATCCTTTTGGTCGGTGGCCCCGTGGGAGAAGAGTTCGGCTGGCGCGGCTATGCGCTGCC
>JANNWS010000221.1:0-30272 GCA_031408575.1 Rhodobacterales bacterium | reverse complement strand
GGCCTAGTTGCCACCAATCGACTTCATGATGCGGTCCAGTTTCTTGCCCTGAGCACTGTGCGCGGGGGCCCTGCGCACAGCATTGTAATACGCCGCCGGATCGTAAGTCGGGATACCCAGTTTCAGGTGCGCCACCGTCAGCAAACCCATCGAAGACAGCAGCTTATAGACGCTTTTGTAGCGTGCAGCCTCGGCGTCAAGCTGGTCATTTCGGGCTTCAAGCAGGTTCTGCTCTTCATCCAGCACATCAAGTGTGGTCCGGGCGCCAAGGCTCGCCTCTTCCTTTACGCCATCAAATGCAATCTGGGCTGCCTCGATCTGGGCTTCGGTCGAGGTGACCGCCGATTGCGCAGCTTCGATTGTACTCCAGTCAACGCCGACGGCTTGGGCAGTGTCTACGCCCGCCTGCTGGAGCGAGGCGATAGCCGTATCGCGGTTCGCAATGGATTGCCGCGTCACCGACGCAAGGCGACCCCCTGAATAGAGGGATTGGGTCAGATTGAGGCCAACACCGTTTTCCTGCAAGCCACCGTCATTTATCTGCAACTGGGCCTGCGCCGTGATTGTCGGGCGAAAATCTGCGCGCGCGCGCAGAACATTCAGTTCGGACGCGGCGACTTGGCGCTGTGCCTGACGAATCAGCGGATTGGTCCGCAAAGCGACCGCCGTTGCTGCGTCGAGCGAGCTTGCAGTTGCGGGTGTCGGGGGCAAGGGCGCAAGATTGCCGGGATAGGCACCGGTTGCAGCACGGTAAGCTTCGCGCGCGATGTTCAGATTGCCCCGCGCCACGATCAACCCAGAATCGGCCTGTGCAAGACGCGCTTGGGCCTGGGCAACGTCGGTTCGCGTCACCTCACCGACGTCAAAGCGATCCTGCGCTGCGCGCAGTTGTTCCCCGATCACGCGCACGTTGTTCTGACGCAAGACGACGACTGATTCCTGAAGACGGACGTCTACGTAGGCGGACACCGCAGCCAGCAGGACCTGCTGTTCGATGGAAATCAGTGCCTCCCGCGTGGCCAGAACGATTTCCTTGGCCGCTTCGATGGCAAGCTGGGTGCGGCCAAAATCGTAGACCGTCATCTCGGCGGTAAGATTGTAGAAACCGGAAAGTTGTTCAAAGCTCTGGACAGTTTGGAGGTCAGCGCCAGCCACCTGTTCGCTGTAGCCATAGTTGCCCTGGGTTATGAAGCTGATCACGGGGCGAAGTCGTGAAACGGCCTGGGCCACATCTTCGTCAGAGGCGCGCAGCACAGCCTGATTCTGGTCCAGCAGGTTGCTGTTGCGATAGGCAGCAATCAGCGCGTCGGTCAACGTCTCAGACTGCGCCGGAGCGGCAGCAGCCACACCCAGCACAAGGGTAAGGATCAGGTATCGTGCCATTGCCATCATTGCGCCACTCATGCTTGTCTGCCGCTTTACAGGATGAAACCGGATCGCGCCTCGAACCCCGGCAGCACCGGGGCCGACGCGTTGAAGGCGAAACGCCAGGTAATGCTTCCATCCGACTTGTAACCCACGCGGGCGACGCCCAGCGCACCTTCCATGAAAACACAGCCGATGCGACCACCGTCGTTCAACTGTTCGACCAGTGCCGCAGGCAACTGTTCAATCGCACCCTGAAGAGTGATCACATCATACGGCCCATGTTTTTTTGCCCCCGCCACCAGAGGGCCGGCAATGACGGCCGCATTGTCGACGCCCTGTGCGGACAGCGTGCGTTCAGCCTCGGCGGCGAGGTCCGCATCTTCCTCCACGGCGATCACCGCTTCGGCAAGCCGGGCAATAATAGCTGTCGAGTAACCAAGCCCGCACCCCAGATCCAGCACCATCTCATCGGGCTGCACATCAAGCGCATCCAGCAGTTTGGCCAGCGTGCGTGCCTCGAGCATCACCCGGTGCGGGGCGATTGTCAGATTTTCGCCCATATACGCAGCCTCACGTCGGTCGCGCGGCACATATACCTCGCGCGGGACGGCCAGCATCGCGGCAATAATGGGAAACTTCGTCACATCCGAAGGACGGACCTGCGTATCAACCATCATCGTACGGCGCGAGGCAAAATCCGTCATCTCTGAACTCATCAGTCTAGTCCACGTTGGCTTCGGTTTGCCACAGATAGAGGGGCGCAGCAACACGTCGCGCGCGCCGAAGCGGTGGCGACCTACTTTATTTGCGCGAACACCCGACCCGCACGTCGGACCGCCGACCGCGCCGGCAAGAGCATCGAGCGGTCAAGGCGCGCTTTACCCGGCAAGCGGTGTGCAGCACCCGTGCGCGCCCCGGAATATCGGTACGCAGGTTCGCAAAAACCAGCGCAGAAACAGCGGGCAGGCAAGACCACACCGGACGGAAACTTCAGCCCCGCCGATCCGAAAAGACTTTAGCGAAACACCCGGCGCGCCAGCAGCACCCGCGCCAGCCCCGTGGCAAAACAAAGCAAGCCAAAAACCCAAGCCAGCAACGCAAATCCCGAAGGCCAAAGACAGAGGATCGCGAAGAATGCAATCGTCTCCGTCCCTTCCAGCAGGCCGGCGCTGAAATAAAGCGACTTCTCCCCTTGGGCCTGCGTCTGCATCCCGCGCTTTTCGGCAAGTATGGCAAAGCCCAGAAAGCTGGCCCCGTTGACATAAAAGCTGGCCAGCAAGAACGCACCGGCAAGCCCGTTGGCGGCGGGGTCGCGCAGCACGAAGGCCAGCGGGATTGCGGCGTAAAAGACGAAATCGCAGGTTATGTCGAGGTAGCCGCTGAAGTCGGTCTTGGTGCCAGCCCGCGCTACGGCGCCGTCCAGCCCGTCGGCCAGACGGCTGCAGGCCAGCGGCACCAACGCCAAGGCGCCGTAACCGCCGGCGATCATCGCAGCCATCACCAATCCCGCACCCAGGCCTGCCAGCGTCATGGCATTGGCCGTAACGCCGCGCCGGGCCAGCGCCACACCGACGCCAGTCAGCGCCGGGTCGATCAGTCGTCGCATCAGACCGTCCAGCATAATCGCCCCCCTGCCCCTTGAGTGGACGATCCGCCCCGGTCTTGCAACGGGGGCGGATCCCAGCCGCCTCACATCCTCGTGCGGGGCCAAGGTTTTAGGTTGCCAGCTTGGCAATCCGCTGCGTAATCGGGAACAGACCGGCGCAATAGGCGCACCAAGGAGAGACCGATGATCCGACCCCTTTTTGCGACGCTGTTCGCAGCCACGCTGGCGCTGCCCGCGCTGGCACAGCCGGACCCGGCGAACTGGGAAGCCGTTCTGGCCGAGGCGAAGGGGCAGACGGTATATTGGAACGCCTGGGGCGGTGATCCGAAGATAAACGAATTCATCGCGTCGGTCGGCGACGAGGCGCTGGCGCGCTATGGCGTGACGCTGGAGCAGGTAAAGCTGGCTTCGACCACCGATGCAGTGGCGCGGGTGGTGGCCGAAAAGCAGTCAGGGCAAGACAAAGACGGTGCCGTCGATCTGATCTGGATCAACGGCGAGAATTTTGCGGCGATGAAAGTCGAAGGGTTGCTTTTCGGCCCCTTCGCGGAAAACCTGCCGAACTGGGCGTTGGTCGACGTGGTGGGAAAGCCTGCGACGCGGATGGATTTTACCCAACCCACGATGGGGCTGGAAAGCCCTTGGGCCATGGCGCAACTGGTGTTCGAGCATGATTCCGCGCGGCTGTTGGAACCGCCGAGGTCGGCGGCGGCGCTGCTGGACTGGGCGCGGGCCAATCCGGGGCGGTTTACCTATCCGCAGCCGCCGGACTATCTGGGGACGACGTTTCTGAAACAGGTGCTTTACGGCGTGCTCGCCGATCCGTCGGTGCTGCAAAAGCCGGTGGATGCGGCAAGCTATGATGCCGTGACGGCCCCGCTATGGGCCTGGCTCGATGCGATCACGCCGCATCTGTGGCGACAGGGGCAGGCCTACCCTTCGAATGAACCGGCACTGGGGCAGTTGCTGGCGGATGGCGAGATCGACATTTCCTTTGCCTTCAACCCCGGCCGGGCGTCGGCCGCGATTGTAGCCGGAGAATTGGTTGATACGGTGCGAACCCATGTCTGGGACGGCGGCACCATCGGCAACGCAAGTTTCGTGGCCATTCCCTACAACGCGGCCCATGCGGCAGGGGCGATGGTGGTGGCGAACCTGCTGCTGGACCCTGCGGTGCAGGCCCGCGCGCAAGACCCTGCGGTTCTGGGGTTTCAGACGGTGCTGAACCTTGCTGCGCTGACGCCCGACGATCGCGCGCGGTTTGATGCGCTTGATCTGGGGGTGGCAACCCTGTCGCCCGCCGATCTTGGTCCGGCACTGCTGGAGCCGGATGCAAGCTGGATGGTGCGGATCAACGAAGACTGGATCAGCCGTTACGGGGTTATCCAGTGACAGGTGGCGGGGCGCTGCGGTTCGCGCCCCGGCTGACACTTGCACTGATGGCCGGGCCGGTGGTGGCCGGCTTGGCGGGAACGCTGCTTCCGGCGCTGGACGGCGGGTTTGCGCGGCTGTGGGGCTGGCCGGGGCTGACAGGGGCAGTGTGGCTTTCGGTGGTGACGGGCGCTGGCGCTACGGTGATCGCGGTGGCGATCACCCTTCTGATCGTGGCTGCGCTGCAGGGCGGGCGTCTGTTCACGCTCATCACGCGGCTGTTGTCGCCGTTGCTGGCAGTACCGCATGCGGCGGCGGCGCTGGGGCTGGCGTTTGTGATCGCCCCGTCGGGGTGGGTCGCGCGGGTGATCTCGCCCTGGCCGTCCGGCTGGACCGAACCGCCCGATGCACTGATCCTGAACGATCCGGCGGGTCTGTCGCTGATCGCGGGGCTGGTGGTAAAAGAGGTGCCGTTCCTGCTGCTGATGGTGCTGGCCGCGCTGCCGCAGGCCGATGCCCCGCGCCGCCTGATGCTGACGGCAAGCCTTGGCTATGGCCGGGTTGCGGGCTGGATGCTTGCCGTTCTGCCCGCCGTCTGGCCGCAGATCAGACTGCCGGTCTATGCGGTGCTGGCATATGCGATGACAGCCGTCGATATGGCACTGATCCTTGGCCCGACACTGCCGCCCACGCTGTCAGCACAGGTCGTCTTGTGGATGATGCATCCCGACCTTGGCTACCGCGCGCCGGCGGCGGCGGGGGCCCTGCTGCAACTGGCGCTGGTGCTGGGCGCGCTGGCAGCCTGTCGCGGGGCGGAAATAGGGGTGGCGCGGGCCGGGCGCAGCCTGGCGGCAAGCGGGCAGCGCGGCGGGGCGCTTGACGCTGCCCTGCGTCCACTGGCGGGCCTGTCGGGGCTGCTGGTGGTTGGTTTGGTTGCGGGGGGGATGGCGGGGCTGGCGGTCTGGTCCGTTGCAGGGCTGTGGCGTTTCCCCGATGCGCTGCCTGAGACGCTAACCCTGCAGACATGGGCGCGCGCAGCGCCGGGACTGGTGCAGGCGGCAGGCATGACGCTTGGGCTGGCGCTGTTGTCGACCGGTGCGGCACTTGCCCTGACGCTGGCCTGCCTTGAAGCCGAGGCGCGGTTTGCGCTACGCCCCGGTTCGCGGGTGCTGTGGCTGTTGTATCTGCCGCTGATCATCCCGCAGGTTGCATTCCTGCCGGGGCTGGCGGTGCTGGGGGTGCTGTCGGGCCTGTCCGGGGGGGCATGGGCGGTGGCGGCGGCGCATCTGGTCTTTGTGCTGCCGTATGTGTTTCTGTCGCTGGGGCCACCCTGGCGCGCCTGGGACGGGCGGATCGCGCTGGCGGGGGCGGCACTGGGGGCCTCGCCGCAGCGCATCTTCTGGCGGCTGCGCCTGCCCATGCTGCTGCGCCCGGTGCTGACGGCGGCGGCGGTGGGGCTGGCGGTTTCCATCGGGCAATATCTGCCGACGATCCTGATCGGCGCGGGCCGCATCGTGACGCTGACGACCGAGGCGGTGGCGCTGTCGTCGGGCGGCAACCGGCGCATCATCGGCACCTATGCAATGTTGCAGGTGGTGCTGCCCGCCTTGGGGTTTGCGCTGGCGCTGGCGGTGCCGGCGCTGGTGTTCCGGCATCGGCGCGGCATGAGGGGGGGCGCATGACCGGGCTGGCCTTGGATTGTCTGACCGTGCGGCGCGGCGCTGAGGTGATTGTGGCGCTGGATGCCACGGTAGCGCCGGGCGAGGTGCTGACCATCATGGGGCCGTCAGGATCTGGCAAGTCCACCGCACTGGCCGCTATGCTTGGCACACTGGGGGGCGATTTCACGCTGTCAGGGCGGCTGCTGCTGGACGGGCGCGATGTGACCGGCCTGCCGACACGGGCGCGGGGCATCGGGCTGTTGTTTCAGGATGATGTGCTGTTCCCGCATCTGTCGGTGGGTGGCAACCTTGGCTTTGCGCTGCCGGCGGCCATCCGGGGCCGCGCCGCGCGGCAGGCCGCGATTGATGCTGCATTGGTGCGGGCCGATCTGGCGGGATTTGCCGGCCGTGATCCCGCCACCCTGTCGGGGGGGCAGCGGGCGCGGGTGGCCTTGATGCGGACGCTGCTGGCGCAACCGAAGGCGCTGTTGCTGGACGAACCTTTCGCGCGGCTTGATACTGAATTGCGCGAGCGGATTCGGTCGTTTGTGTTCGACCGTATCCGGTTCGAAAGGCTTCCGGCGGTTCTGGTGACGCATGATGTGGAGGATGCACGGGCGGCGGGTGGGCCGGTGGTTGATCCGCAGGGGCGGAAAGTGACGGTGTAGGGAGTGATTGTTTTCAACTGGCCAAACGGCGGGGCTTACGCCCGGAAGGCAGGCAAGGTGGGCTGCCAGTGGCAACACGGCAGTGGCAGTGGCAGTGGCAGCAAGCAAAGAGGCGCAAACCGGAGGGCTTGTGCAACCGCCCTACTGGACTACCACAGGGTCGCTGCCGGCTCGGCTGGCGCGGGCGCGCCTTCCAAGGGGTGATGAGCGACCGGGGGGTGATGAGCGACCGGAAAACTGTTCTGTGGACAGTTTTCAGCGCCGAACGCCCATGCCGCAATCAGGCCGGGTGTCAGGCGCGCCCCGTGTTGCCGGACGAGCCGGGGGAAACCGGCAAGTGCGGGCGCTGGAGTGAAAGGCGGTCGAAGGGGTTTTCCATCTTACCCGCCCCCGCCGCCAAGCCGTTGATATTGATTACCTCCACCCGGAGACACCCCTACCGCGCCAGCACCATTTCGGCCTTCAGCCCACCCAGCCGCGCCGACTCCGACAGTGTGAGCGTGCCGCCATGGCTGCGCGCGACATCAGCCGCGATCGACAGGCCCAGCCCGACGCCGCCCCCCTGATTGGGATTTCGCGCCTCATCCAGCCGGGTGAAGGGGCGTAGCGCCTCTTCGCGGCGGTCGCGCGGAATGCCGGGGCCGTCATCTTCGACGCTGATCCGCAGGCTGCGTTCGGTCAGGGTGACACCCACTTCGGCCCGGCTGCCATAGCGTATCGCATTGCCGATCAGGTTCTCAACCGCGCGGGTCACGGCATCAGGGCGCAGCAAGGCGCTGCCCTGCCCTTCAGACACAAACTGCACCGGTTGGCCTGCGCGCTGTGCGTTCTCGACCGCGCGGGCCACCAGCGCAACCGGATCGGTTGGCACCGGCGTTTCCATCGCGTCGCCGCGCGCGAAGGACAGGAATTCGTTCACCAGCCGCTCCATATCGGCCACGTCCCCCAGCGCCGCAAGAACCTCATCGTCCTGCGGCATCAGCGACAAGCTCAGCTTCAGGCGGGTCAGGGGGGTGCGCAGATCATGGCTGACACCCGACAACATCAGCGTGCGCTGTTCGATCTGACGCTCGATCCGGCTGCGCATATCAAGGAAAGCGGCCCCCGCCGCCCGTACCTCAAGCGCACCACGTGGCCGGTATGCCACCGAGCGGCCCTTGCCAAAGGCTTCCGCCGCCTCGGCCATGCGCTTTATCGGGCGCAACTGGTTGCGCAGGAACACATAGGCGATCACTGTCATCAGAACCGACGTCAGGATCATCCAGACCAGCAACTGATGCGGGTTCGAAGCCGATACCCGGCGGCGCGACACCTCCACCGACATCGGGCCCAGATCGGTCTCAAGCAGCATCCTGACATCGCTGTCATTGCTGACCAGATCGACCGCGCGCAACTGCGGCAGCCCGGCCCGCAATGTCTCAATCACCACGCGCCCCGAAAGATCGTAGTAGCGGCGCTGATCGGCGATCACCGGCCAGGGGGCGGGCAGATCAACTTGCAGGTCAAGCGGCCGCGCAACCCGGCTGGCCCGAGAGCGCGCCTCTGCCACGGTACCGCCTCGGTTGGCTTCGGTCAGCACGAAGTTCACCTGGATGACCAGACTTTGCGACATCTGCCGGGTCACGCCTTCGAAATGCCGCTGGATGAAGGCCAGCGACACGACCAGCTGAATCGTGACGATCGGCACGACAAGGATCAATGCGGCACGCCCGTAAAGGCCACGCGGCACAAGCGGCTTGAGGAAGGCGAACATGCCTGCGATCTTAGACGCGCCGCCGGCGGAAAGGAAGCTGATGCCCGATCACGACGATCACCCCGCCCTGCGCCGCGTGCTGGCCCCCAATCCGTCGCCGATGACGCAGCGCGGCACCAACACCTGGATCATCGGACAAGACACGGTCGCAGTGATTGACCCCGGCCCGGCGGATGCCGCCCACTTGGCCGCAATCCTCGGCGCGCTGGGGCCGGATGAGCGGATCAGCCATATCCTCGTGACCCACGCACACCGCGACCATTCCGCCCTTGCCCCCGCCCTGCAGGCGGCGTCGGGCGCACCGGTTCTGGCCTTCGGCACGGCGCGCGACGGGATCAGCCCCGCGATGGCGGCCCTTGGCCCCGATGCGGCAAGCGGCGGGGAAGGCGTGGACGCAGGCTTTGTCCCCGATCAGCGGCTGACGGATGGCGCAGTCATCTCCGCGCCGGGCTGGCACATCGAGGCGATCCATACGCCGGGGCATCTGGGCAACCACCTGTGCTTTGGCTGGGAGGGGCGCTGCTTTACCGGCGATCATGTGATGGGGTGGGCAACCTCGCTGGTCTCGCCGCCCGAAGGCGACATGGGTGCCTATATGGCCAGCCTGCGTCGGCTGGCCACCCGGCGCTGGGACGCGTTCCTGCCGGGCCACGGCGACATGGTGACGGACCCCGCCGCCCGGCTGGCGGCCCTCATCGCCCACAGGCTTCGGCGCGAGGCCGAAATCCTGGCCGCTCTTGACGCCGGCGCTGCTACCGTCCCCGCCCTGACCGCAGCTATCTATACCGACATCGCACCCGACATGCGGCGCGCAGCCGAGCGCAACGTGTTCGCGCATCTTCTTGATCTTGCTACGCGAATGGTCCTCACAGCCAGCCCCAATCCGGGCTTTGCCGCCACCTTCCGCCGCCGTTGATCCATCCGCGGGCGGATACAAATTTCCATCACATTTGTCTCTGGACGCCCCCACCCCCAGTTGCTATAGACCCCACGTGTTCCGGCGTAGCTCAGCGGTAGAGCAGTTGACTGTTAATCAATTGGTCGTAGGTTCGATCCCTACCGCCGGAGCCAAAAATTACTGATAAATCAGATAGTTGCCTAGTATACTTGGTGTCCTTCCGGTCGCCTTTTTTGCGACAGGGTAACATTGGGGGTATCGGCGGGGTGTGAAGACTATCTTCCCGCGCGCACAGAAAAATGGATGCCTGGTCAGCAGCAGCTGAACACCTAATTCGCGCGCTACACCCGCATCGTCAGGCGTAAATGGCTCGGCCAGTGCATCGTTGAAACCGTCCGGCAAGCTCAATGTCACGCCGCGCAATGGCTGGACTTACATCAACGACCGCCCGGACTTGGGCACCGGCGGCATCACACCCGCACCACACTAAAATGACACTGCCAAGCCCGGCGAGCGAGAGCAAAGCAGAGTGCATTTCGCGCAAACTCCCGAAAGGCCGGATTGCGGGGTCGTGAAGACCAGTCTGATCCGCGCCGGGCCTTGGCAGGACAGGCGCAGCGGTATCCGTTTTGCCTTTCAGTCCGGAAAGGTCTGCAGGTAGCGCAGCACGACCGGACCGATGGTCACGATCAGCAGCGCGGGCATCATCAGGGTGGCCATGACTGCCGACATCAGCACCGGCAGCTTGTTGGCTTTTTCCTGCGCGCGCAGTTCGCGCCGTTGCCGCATTTCGGCGGAATAGACCAACAGTGACTGACTCATCGAGGTGCCAAACCGGATGGATTGCAGGACCACATTCACAAAAGCATAGGCCTCGTCGATGACAAGGCGGTCGGCCATCGCCTGATAGGCGCCATCGCGGTCGCGCCCTGCCAGGATTTCCTGCTGCGCCACGGTAAATTCCTGCGCAATCTCCGGCGCGGTCGTGGTCAACTCAGAGGATACGCGGGCGAGGGCCGCATCAAAGCCAAGCCCGGTTTCGATCGACACCTGCAACAGATCAAGCGCGTTCGGAAAGCCCAGCTCGACGCGGTGTCTGCGCTCCTTCGCCCGCGACGACACCCAGAAGGCGGGACCATAGAACCCGACGAGGATCATCACCGCGAACAGCATCAACATCTCGCTGCCCGCAACCCGGCCCATCTTTTCGCTGACAAATTCGGGAAGCGGCAGGACCTCGCGGTACAGGAACGCCAACGCCACGAGGCCGGGCAGCACGAGGCCCGCCACCACACGCAAGGCATAATACCAGACGACAGCGTTCGGTCCCGAAAAGCCCGCATGCACCAGATCACGGCGCACTTTGTTGCGCTCGCGTTGTTCGGAGGGAAGGAATGCCTTTGCAACCCCCTTGGGATTGTTCAAAGGGGCCACGAAAAGCGATATCGGGTCATCGCCGGTCATCATGCCGCCACCGGCTGCGGCCCCGGCGGCGCGCATCCGGGCGCGGACGCGGATTGCGTTGCGGTCCCTCGCTATGCTGACAAGGCTGAGGAACACCAGAAGCGAGCCAAAGAAGAGGCCCGCCAGAATGAGGATCCTCGGCTCTACGCCCAGGCTGGCGGAAATGGGGGTGATGGATGTCAGCATGGCGCGCCCCTAGATGCGAAAATTGACAAGTCGGAACAGCACGAAGCCGTTCAGGACGATCAGGCCGACCGCGACGAGTGCCATCGGCACGAAAAGCGGATCCTGCACCACGTCGCCGTAATAGGCCGGCGTGATGATCGAGTTCAGCCCCACCATCAGAAAAGGGATGCACGACAGAATCAGAGCCGAGATGCGCCCTTCGGCCGACATGGCCTTGATCTTGCGGCGCATCATGATCCGCCCGCGCATCACGCCGGCCAGAACGCCCAGCACCCGGCCGAGATTGCCGCCGGTCCCGTGCTGGATGGCGATGCTGACGGCGAGATAGTGGAAATCCTCGCTCGGGTTGCGTTCGGCCAGCTTCCGGAAGGCTGCGACCAGTTCGTCGCCATAGCTGATCTGGTCGACCATGATCCCGAATTCGGTCCCGATCGGGTCGGGCATCGTTTCGGCCACAGTCCCGATCGACGAGGACAGGGGATGCCCGGCCCGCAGCGCGCGCGCCATCAGGTCAAGTGCATCGGGCAACTGGGCCGAGATCCGCTTCAGCCGTGTGGCCCGCATTGCCGAAAGGATCATCAGCGGCAGCAGGATCCAGAACATCAACGACAGACCGAGGGCGGCAGGCGCCCCGATAAATGGCATCAAGCCGACTGTCGTAAGGCACAAGAGCGCGATGGCACCCAGCCCGAACATCATCGGCTGTGGCGGCAGGCCCGCGGCCGCAAGCATGTTGCCAAGGTCCAGCCCCAGAAACCGGCGCTGTGTTCCCCCATCCGGCAGCAGAATTTCAAGCCGTTCTTCCAACTGAGTGCCGCCCGCAATCAGCCGCATCCGGCGCGAGCGCGCCTCGGCGTCGGTTTCGCGCCGCGAGGTCAGCTGCCGCATGCCTTCGATCAGCAAGAGCGCGCCCATGAAGACGCCGGCAAAGATCAGCCAGCCGGGGTCGATGCGTGTCAGAAGGTCGGTCATCCTGCCGCCCCCGAACCACTGAAGGTTTCGGTTGTCATCGACACGCCAGCGTCGGTGAGAAGGTCCATGCATTTCGGACGGATACCTGTTGCCACGAATTCCCCTAAGACCTCGCCGGTGTCCGACCGGCCGCGTTTGCGAAAGACAAAGATGTCCTGCATGGAGATGACGTCACCCTCCATACCGGTGATTTCCGAGATCGACATGATCCGGCGGCGGCCATCGGCCAGACGCGACAACTGCAAAACGATCTGCAGCCCTGATGCGATCTGTCGACGCACCGCCTGCAAGGGAAGCTCGCCCCCGATCATCGCCACCATCTGTTCCAGCCGGGACAGCGCGTCGCGGGCGGTATTGGCGTGGATCGTGGTCATTGATCCGTCATGGCCGGTATTCATCGCCTGCAGCATGTCAAAGGCTTCGGTGCCGCGCACTTCGCCGATGATGATGCGGTCGGGGCGCATCCGCAGCGCATTGCGCACAAGGTCGCGCTGGGTGACGGCGCTTGACCCTTCGGCGCTTGGCGGGCGGGTTTCCAGCCGGACGACGTGATCCTGCTGCATCTGCAACTCTGCGGCGTCCTCGATGGTGACAATGCGCTGCGAAGGATCGATGGCTGCGGACAGTGCGTTCAGCATCGTGGTCTTGCCAGACCCTGTGCCGCCGGAGATGAGGATGTTCAGCCGCGCCTCGACCAGCGCGTGCAGGAACCGGGCCGAGGCCGGCGTCAGCGTTCCCATCTCGATCAGCTTTTCGGCCGTCAGCGCATCGCGCGAAAACTTGCGGATCGACAGCGTCGGGCCGTCGATGGCGCAAGGCCGCACGATCACGTTGACCCGGCTGCCATCATCCAGTCGCGCGTCGACCCAAGGCTGGCTTTCATCAACGCGGCGCCCGACCCGGCTGACGATCTTGTCGATGATCCGCATCAGATGACGTTCGTCGCGGAACTGGACCGGCACGCGCTCCAGCTTGCCATAGCGTTCGACATACACGTTCTTGAACGAGTTCACCAAAATGTCTGCCACTCCCGGATCGGCCAAAAGCGGCTCCAGCGGGCCAAGACCCAGAACCTCGTCGATCAACTCATCGGTCAAAGCCTCAGTATCGTCAGCCCGCATCGGCAGGTTTTCTGCGGCCAGAAAGTCATGCACAAGCCCGCCGATTTCACGGCGCAGATCGCTTCTCTCGACCTTGTCGAGCACGGTCAGGTTCAGCCGCCCCAGCAGTTCTTCGTGCAGGCGGGATTTCAGATCGAGATAAGCCCGCAGGCCATCGTCGATCTTGCGATAAGGGACCACGTTGCCGGTCTTTGCCTTGATCTCACCTGCGGGGGCGTGGCGGGGAAGGGGCGCATCAACCTTGGTGTCTGGCCGGCGGAACACAAAATCCTTGAACATCTTAAAAGCCTCCAAGAGGTGCAGAGTGGTCGCTGTTTGCAAAGGGTTTCTGCAGGTTCCCCGCCATCGCCTTGACCGCTTTGGACCAGCCGCAGCGGGGTGCCAGCTGAACCAGAGGTTCGCCCCGGTCGAGCGCCTGACGGGCAAGCTTGGCTTCGTCGGGCAGCCAGTGGCACAAGGCACGGCCCAGCGCCGTCTCGGCATCGCGCTGCGTCTGTCCCAGACGAAACGGCTTTCTTTCATGTGCCACGACAATCTCGACGGGCAGTTGTGGGCGGTCGGCGGTCATCAGCGCGATGATGCGGCGTGCGCGCAAGATGGACGGCACTGCGAGGTCGGTAACCATCAGCAGCCGCTCGGCCCGCGCCAGCAGCGGCTCCAGCCATTCGATCAGAGCTGGGGGCAGGTCAACGACAACAACGTCGTGTATGGACGCCAGAGCATCGAGCATGGAGGCGATGCGCTTGGCATCAAACGCCTCGAAGGGGATGGCGGTCGCGGGGGCCGCGAGGACGTGAAGACCGGTGGGATGACGCACCATGGCATGCCGCACGGCCTGGGCATCCGGCTCCGGGCCGAGCCGGGCGAGCGCCAGCATCCCGCCACGGTCGGCAAGGTCCAGAAACGACCCCGCGTTGCCCAGTTGCACATCCAGATCAACAAGCGCCACCCGGCCGCCGACTGCACCATAGCGCCTGTTCCCGCTCATCTGCATTTCAAGGGCAAGGTTCACAGCCAGCGTCGTGGCACCGATCCCGCCCCGCGCCTTGGCGACAAGGATGATGCGCCCTGCCGTTTCGACATATCGGGCGGGCAGCCTGGCCGCGTCGGGCATTGCGGCGGCGATGACCCTTGGGGGTGGTGTCGCCTCGGCAAGATCCGCCTGCACCGGGCCGTTTCCGCGATCGGCCGCGAGAAGGCGTGTGGCGGGCGCGGGAGCCTTCGAATCCCGTGCGGTCAACTGTTCGGGCATCGTGAACTGGCGCGTTGGTTCGTCCAGCGGCGCGCCTTCCGGAGCATCGTCCTTGGTCAGGCCACGGGCCTGACGGTTCGTTGCGCGGAACATGTGGGTGACGGTCATTTGCTGGCCCTGCCGATAAGTATGAGGTCTGTCATTTTAACCATCCGTCCCCAATGCGAGGTCTTCGCCTGGCAGCGAAACCGACATGCCGGGCATGCTGATCGGTGTGCCAAGGGTTGAATTGCGTCCCGTTAATGCTTCGACGAAAGCGCCGAGCTGCGAGACAAAAGTGAAGGTCACGCCGGTGAACTCCACCGTGACCATCGGCACATAAGGCCCGCCGAGGAACCCGAGGTTGGGGTCGAAGGCGTAGCTATATGTCATCTGGTCGATCGTGGTTCCGCCCGGAATCAAAGGTCGGACGGCGGTAAAGATTTCCAACGCCGTGGCGTTCGTGGCGCTGCCTGTGCAGGTGATCGGTCCAACCTTCGAGTCGAGCACCGGTCCGGGATCGAAGCAGACGTCAGGTCCGGCCCGGCAAAGCGCGCCAAAGTCCTCGGTCGGGGAGGCATTGCCGCGGACGTTGCGCGCGGGAACGCCCGGACAGGCCGGGGGGCGGACCGCGGCAAGGCGCGCGGCCAGTTGTGTTGCCTTGTTGGCCCCGACCCACGCGTGGCCGATGCGACCGAAATCGATGATCCCAAGCAGCAAGAACAGAAAGAGCGTCACCACCAGCGAAAACTCCACCAGGTTCGCGCCATTCTCATCCGCCCAAAAGCGCCGTAGGGCGCGCCCTGCAACCGAAATGTTTGCGCCCGCCGTCATAGCCCGTACACCCGGGCCTGATCGCGGACGGTGGTGTTGATCGTTGCCGCCGGCGCAGCGCCTATCACACGCAGGATTTGCGAAAACGGCATGGTGATCGACACATTGGCCGACACCGTCGCCACCGGAACCGAGGCCTGCCGCAGATTGAGGGTTGTAATGCAGGCCAGTGCGGGGGTCAGCGAGGTCACCGTCACACCGGCGGGAAACAGGGCCGCACCGCCGATGGTATTCTCGACGATGCCTTGCAACTGGGCTGCAAATCCGGTGACTGACCCGCCTGAAGTGCAGATATCGGCGGGCGCAATCCGGGCGAGGTAGCGGGTCGCATCCCGCACACCCGCGATGGCCGCCTGATAGGACCAGAACAGCCGCATGGATTCCACGCTGAGAAAGGTGAGGATCAGGATCAGCGGCAGGCTGATGGCAAACTCGACCAGCGCCGAGCCATCCTCGCGCCGACAGAACCGCCGATAGCTGCGGCGAAGGATGCGCCCCATCATCGTGCCGCTTTGCGTGACGCGCGCCATTCCCATCACCGGTACAACTGAATGAAGTCGTTATAGACGCCGGTGATCGCACCCGACCCAACCCCGCCAGCGCTATTCACCACCTCGACCATGATTTCGGCGTCATCGGGTCCGCCCGGAGCTTTCACCGGTTCGGTCATGAAAAGCTTGACATATTCCAGCGGGACGACGCCCCGCGTGCTGCCGGAGATCGAGTTGGCGGTGCAGTCGATAGCGGCCGCGATCACCGTGCGGCGGTCGGGATCGGGGCTGACGCTGGAATGGCACATCCGCGCGCCGGTTTCTTTGAATCCGGGCAGTGGCACGTTGTCCGGTGGGTTCCGCGAAAGGGCTGCTGCAATCTCGGCCAGATACATCTGATAGCGCGAGCTGGATGCACTGGTTCCAGTCGGGTAGGTGCCCTTGTGATTGGCGGTGACATAGGCGGCGCGGTTCCATGCGCCATCACCGAACCGCCCGCAGGTTCCTGAAATCAGGCAGGTATCCCGCGGCAAGGGCATGGCGTCAGACACAACGGTATTGTTTTTCCGACAATCCCCCTTTCCGCTTGGCAGGGTGCCCTGAACCGTGTTCGGCGCGGGGCGGTAGGCAGCATCCGTACTGAATTTGTCCATGTTGCCCTGAAAGATGTCGAAGCGGGTATTGAACGCCTCGGCCAGGCCCTGACGCTGTCCGGGTTGGGTATCGACGCCGGTATCGGTGCGGATGCAGGCGGTGATCCCGCGCTCGGCCCCGACAAGACAACGGTAAAGGGTCGCCCCGTTCAGCCCGTTGCAGGGGCCGGTGCTGTCAACGGGCAGGCTGGTCACATCCAGAAAGCCGAAGTTTCCCGGCCCCCATGCGGCGCCGTTGCCGCCCGACCGCAGCAAGATCTGGTCGCCGATGTTGTCGCGGGCGCGCCAGGTTGCATCGGGCACACAGAACATCAGCGGCGTCACATCGCAGGCCCACGAGGTCATTCCCGCTGTCGCCGCCGCGCTGATGTTCGATTGCACGTTCACTGTCGGAGTGCCGGTCAGCGCAGCATTGGCGGCGGCAAAGGGGGTTTGGACAGTGCGCTGCGCGACCTGAACGCGAACATAGCGGGCCAGACGGCCATTCGTGGTGACGGCAGTATCCGCAACCCGGTCGCTGGTGGGTGGCAACGTGCTGAGAAAGCTCAACGTATAGCTGCCCGCGCCGCTTAACACGGTCGTGCCCACCGCATAGGTCTGGCTGTCGCTGATCAGGCCCTCCGCAGCCGCCGTGGCCCGCGTGATCGCGTCCGGGCGACCATCAAGTTCACCTGCCGCAGCCAAGGCCACCTGATCTGCAAAGGATTGCAACTCGCTTTGCGTGCTCGCCACCCGACCCAGATCAAAGGACAGCGCAAGAAAGCCGAGGGCCACCGCCAGAAAAAGCGCCCACAGGATCAGCACCGAACCGTCTTCGGCCTTGGCAAAGGCACCCGGTCGGGGGGGGATCGCGCGCGATGAATGGGGGCCAATGGGGGACACGGTCAGACTGCCTTGAACACGAGAATACCGGACTGCGACAAATGATAAGCCGACTGCTTGGTGACCCCGCGGGGTCAGTTGTTTAGCGCGACCTCCTCGGTTTCAGTGCCGCGACGGACGATGACAGTGCGACGTGGCGCCGCCGCGACGGGGACCGGGGCGGCTTCGACCACCTCGACCACAGGTTCAATGACGGGCTCCGGCACCAGATCGCTGAGGCGCAGACGCTCGATCGGCGTCGCGTCCGTGCTGTCGGGGGTGCGCAGCGCCAGGCTGAGCGTGCCGGCGCGCTGTGCCAGGGCGATGACCTGACCTTCTTCGGCACTGACCTCGACAGTGACGGTCGCGGCAACGTCCGGCTTTTCGAGAAGTTCATCATCGGACTGATCGACGGCCACCACGCGGATGTTGCGCAGGATCGTGTCGGTCATCAGGGTTTCGGCGTCGCCGCGCGTCAACAGGACATCGACATAGTCACCGGGTGTGACGAACCCGCCGACCGCCGATACCGCATCAACCTTGATCGCCATGGCGCGCGCATTGGGTGACAGCGACTGGGCGATTGTCACCTTTTCACCGAAACCGGAAATCTTGGCCTCGAGGATCACCTCATTGGGGACGAGGGAGCGCAAGGCGCGTCGCGGCTCGGCGCCTTCGGCGGGCAGAAGCCGCGAGGCTTCGTTAAAAGACCCCGCAGGCACAGCAGCGGCGGGCCAACTTTGCGCCTTCAGCATATAGTGTTGGATAAGATCGCCACGCTTGATCTCGCTTGCGGCCGTTATGACCGTAACGAACGCCGAGCCGCTGGACGCATCGGCTTGGGGCGCCGTCATTAGCTCGCGTGCCAGTTGTGCTGACCCACCGGCGACAGCAAGGCCGAAAAGTGCCAGTACGATGGAGGAAGCGCGCATGATCAGGCTCCGGAATTACGAGAAAGGGGGTGGCCGCCCCGCGACCTGCGGGACAGCCAGTAGGTGCACAAGATTAGTCGGTCGCTTCCTCAGCTGCGGTGAACCGAGCGTTTGTGTTGTTGGCCAAGTTGGTCATGGCGATGGTGCCGACGGTAATGACAACCAGAAGTGCCACGCCATATTCGACAAGGGCAGCACCGTCTTCGTCGCGCAGGAAGGTCTTGATGAGGTTCTTCATGTTTGTGATCCAACAAAAAGGTTTCGATGAGCCCCGGACGGTGGCGTCGGGGGCATCCGGTGGACGAGCAGGACGCCCCGAATGACTGAAACGTTACCGATCCGTTAACAGCCCGGCATCGTCTGGATCGCGGAGGAATAAAGGACGGGGATTGTGCAGCGCGCCAAACACTCAATCACCGATGGTTAAAGTCGGCACCAGTGTTGGGTGTTGAGGCGCGCCAAAGCGAACATCCCGGCCAATCGGCACGCAGGTGATTCGCTTTGGCCGACAAAATGACCGATCCAATTGTGTCGAAATTCGTTCAAAATCCGCGCCACAACCGGGCAAAGCCGCCAAAACCGCCGTTCCGCGCCGCAAAATCGCGAAATATTTTGACGCACCTCGCTTCGTTCGGCATGCTTTTCTGAATTGGAAGTGCTTTTGACGATGCTCGGCTGTTTTTCGCTTACCTCTATTTCCTGAGTAATGGTGCAACAAAAATGAACACTATCAGGCCCGACGCGGCCGTTTCCGGTATACCGACTTCGGCCGTTCTGAACTTCATGATCGGCTGGACCGAATGTCTGCATGGCGACGGGTCGCTGCGCGAGACCCTGAGCGAATTTTGCGATCTGGCGCTGGCAAAGGTGGTGCATCTGCACCGCGTGAATGTCGAGACCGGCACGCAACGGTCTATCATGACGGTTGATCGTTGTGCGTCGCTGGGCGCACGACCGCTGACGCGGGCGCATGGAATGGCACTGGTGGGTCAGACGCTGAGCCGCGCGAAACCCGGAACGGTCTGGTCGATGCAAGAGCTTGACCGCGACGCTGCCAGCCGGCTGGAGCCACGGGTGTTGGACTGGATGGCAGGACGAGAGTTGCGCGAGGCGATGCTGATCCCGCTGTCATCGGTGGGTGAGCAGACCGACGTGCTGGAGTTCTACCTGTCGGCGGGTCTTGACCGTCAGCGGCGCATCGCGATCGAGATGCTCGCCTTGGCGGCGGCGGAGGCCTGGCGACGGCGGCCGGAGGGCCGGATCGCGCGGATCCTGCGCGCCGCCCCCGCCATAAATCAACATCTCTCATCGGGGCGACAGACGGTTCATCCGCTGTCGGAAACCAATCCGCTGGGCCTGACGGCGGCGGAACTGCGAATTTGCGGGATGATTCAGCGCGGTGTCGATCTGCACGAAGCGGGCAGGATACTCAGCGTGGCGGATTCGACGCTGCGCTCGCACTTGCGCAGTATCTTTGCCAAGGCCGGTGTCGCCGGTCAGGTGGGGCTGGTGCGGGTGCTGCTGGAACCGGAGAGCGGGCGACCGGCGATGCGGGCCTGAGTCAGAGCGCGCGGTGGCGGGGTATCTTGCCGGTGACTGCTGTTTGGCAAGCGCCCAAGACCTGCGCCGATAGATGCTTGATGCGCGCCTTTCAAAGTGGCTGCGCGCACGCCTCCCGGTGCAATACCAAAGGCGGGCGGTGGACGAGCGATTTGCGGTGATGTGCGGGTTGGGGAAAAGCGGCCGAAGTTCTGCGCTCTGATCGGGCATCAGCAAATACCGGGCGGCGGGGTTGAAACTTTCGGTCGGGGCATCCTTGGTCCGGATTACCTGATGCGTGTCAAACATCAGGTGCAGGTGGGTAACGCTGCGAATGTCGACAGCCACCTGAACATGACGGTCGTCCACCAGATGCCGGGCCGCGACTAACACCCGCACGCTGCCGAATAACAGCTCGGCTGGACCGTTCCCCGCATGGTGGCCGACAATGGCCAGCAGATCGCCAGGCATGGCCGGATGCGGGCGGCTGCCATGCAGGATCTGAAGGACGTGCCGGTGATCCGCCTCAGCCTCCTCGACAAGACGGAACGCCGGGTCTATCGGATCGCGGATAACAAGCTGATCGAGCAAGGCGAATGGGACGAAGCCATGCTCCGCGACGAAGTCACAGGGCTGCCGACAGAGGATATCGAGCCGTCACGGCTGTGTATCGCCGCCATATCCGGTCTCTTTGATGGCGAGTATTGCTCTCAAAAGGCCGGACCTAAACCGGTGCAGAACCTGCCCCACAGCGCAGTCAACTGTGCTGGCAAAAGCAATACACCATCAAAGTCCGGGATCAAACATCCAGACGCTCAGCTGAAGGGGAGCGAAGTCTGAAGACATTTTTGCTGGGTAAACTACTTGTGCAGCCCTTACTTTTAGGAAGGAGTGTAAACGACTCAATCGCCCAGCCGCATCCCGTGCTAGTCTCGCACCATGCGCCTTTCGTTCAGGCGCGGATTTCTGGGAGGGAAGTCATGGCCGCGAATTACGCCGGGGGTTGCGAACATGTACATGTGACCGCCAACGCCGAACCGATCGATAACCACGAATGCCACTGCAACGTCTGCAAGTCGGTGACCAAGCAGCAGCACACGCACGTGGCTTTCTTCAATTACGCGGATGTGAATGTCGACCATCCGGAAAAAATGAAGCGGGTCCCGTTCAATGCGAACAATCTCGACGGCCCGTTGGAAATCTGTGTGTGCGCGGAATGTGGGGCAGTGCTGATGCTGGACGACAAACAGCACCGCATCCGTGTCGCCGTCCCGAATGTCATGGGCTACAACGATGCGGCATTCCCGAAGGCCACATATCACGCGTTCTGGGATGAGACGAAGGGGTATGAAAAGCCCCATGATGGGCGGCCGGTGTTCGAGGGGCTGCGGCCGGAGTTTGTTTGGCCGGCAGGGGCGTAGCGCTGGATTTATCCGACCATTCGGAACGATTGGCGCGCAACGATGGTGTGGGTTGCGGGTGCGATGATTGAAGGAAGGTACACCTGACACCCACCGCCTGACCTGACGGTTGACCGCAAGATTGTGTGATTTTGTTTGTTGATCAAGCGTTCGGCGCTCCGAGCGGAGTCTGCGGTTGTCCAATGCCTGAGTTTATACTGATCTGACCGCTGTCACGCTTCACCTTGGCTCGGCGGTGACGTTTTTCAGCAAGGAAAGACCCGTGCCGCCGCTTTCGTTCAAGTTGGGACAGGGTCGCTGTCACGCTGACTACGGTGGCGCTCGAAGGCGGCCGTCGCGGCGAGGATACACATTGGGACAGGTTCGTCACGGGACTGCCTGAAGACACGTCTCTGCCTGCAGAGCCATTGAGGAGAGCGCCGTTGACCGAACTTACCTGTGTCGGATTGGGGTTGATGGGGTCGGCCCTTGCGCGTGCGCAACTGACGGCCGGGCATCGGATCACCGTGTGGAACCGCTCACCCGGCAAGGCAGAGGCCCTGGTGGATTTGGGGGCGCAAAAGGCCCGATCCTTCGCCGAAGCGCTGGCCGCAAGTCCTGTCATGCTGATCTGCATCGACAGCTATGCGTCCACACACATGCTTTTGCAGGCCGACGGCCTGGCGGATCATCTTGTCGGGCGAACAGTGGTGAATCTGACCACGGGCACCCCGGACGAGGCCGAAGCGCTTTCAGCGTGGGTCACTGCGCAGGGGGCGCTGTATCTCGACGGTGCGATCCTGTGCGGTCCAAATGAAATTGGCACCAGAACTGGTGAGGTGCTCATTTCAGGCGACGCGCTGGCCTGGCAGGTTGCAGCCCCACTTCTGACCTGCCTTGCCGGAAAGGTGCGCCATGTGGGGGACGGGGTTGGTGCCGCGGCCGCACTTGACCTTGCCTGGCTGACGATGTCCTACGTCCAGTTCATCGGTGTCGCACATGCGGCAAGCATCTGCCGGGCGCAGGGCATCGACCTGCAGGCGTTCATTGACCTGTTCCCGGCCGAACCTTTCCGGGCCGACACCGACACCGCCACCTGCAAACTGGCCCGGATCATCAGGGACGCGGCCTACGATCAACCCACCGCGACACTTCAGGTCTGGGGCGAGGCCCTGACCCGTATTCAGATGCAGGCGCGGGATGCCGGAATTTCCTCGGCGGTTCCCGACTTTATCGCCGGGTATTTCCAGCGAGCCAGGGACAGCGGGCTGGGCCAACAAGAGGCTATAGCTATCTACAAGACGCTCCTGGAGGATGGGCGCTCGACGTAGCCCGAAATTCCTCGGGCAAGCGGGTGACCTCGGTATCGAGACAGCCGCATTTCCTTTATTGTTGGCGGCTTTGATGGCAACGAAAAGAGGGGGCCGCCCGCGAAAACCGGACTTTGGCGGGACACAGCCAATCCATAGCAAGAGGAGTGCAAGGCATGACAACCACATTCGTCTTCGTCCACGGCGGCTTCGGATCGCCGGCGGAACTCGCCCCGACCGTGCCTTATCTGGAGGCCGAAGGGCACCGTGTCATCAATGTCGATCTGCCTAGCGAAAGGCCCGATGCCTCCCTGAACGACTACGCCAACACCGTGATTGACGCCATGGCGGGAACATCGGGCCACCGTGTCCTTGTGGCCCATTCGGCTGGCGGCGCCACCATTCCCCTCGTTGCTGCACGGACCCCGGTGGACCGCATGGTCTTTGCCGCCGCCATCCTGCCGCAGCCCGGACAGTCGATCTTTGATGCGCTGGGTCCAGCTACGCAAGAGGCGATCATGGCGGTATCCCTCGACAACGGCGATGGAACGCGATCCTTCGATTTTGATCTGCTGGCTTCGTTGGTGCCGCCAGACCAGCGGGACGCCTATCTGACCTTCCTGCGCGCAACCCAGCGCAAACAGGGCATGCGGGCGGTATACGAGCCCTGGCCCGGCACGGGCATGCCAGACCTGCCCTGCTCCTATGTCCTGTGTACCCAAGACCAGATCATCCCCCCCGAACGGCAGCGCGCTTTCGCGGCGTCGCTTGGCGTCACCCCGGTCGAGATCGCCTCGGAACACTCGGTCTTTGCCGTGCAGCCCAAGGAATTCGCCGCGATCCTCGCCTCTCTGGCCAACGGAATGGGCGAAGGAGCAGCGCGATGAGCAAAGCGATCATGGAGGCATACGACCTGCGCGAGGCCGACCTGTTGGGTTCGGGTTGGGAAAGTACGATCTACGCCTTGGGCGACACACAGATTCTGCGCATTCCCAGACCCGAGGCGGGCAGCGAAGATCAGGTTCGCGCGCAGGCGGCGTTCACGGCAAACCTGCCACCGCTTCCCTTTGCCGTGCCGCATGTCCGCGAAATCTCACGGATAGATGGCCAGTTGTTCGTGATCGAGGACCGGATCGCGGGCCAGTCGATGGCGGCATTGTTGCCAAAACTTTCGGGGACAAGGCGCGCGACCGCGCTCCGGGCCTATCTTGCTGCCGCCGAATCGATGTCCATAACCACCGCGCCGGGCGAGGCCTTTGGTGATCTTCTCCACAATCAGCCAATGCGCAGCGACAGGTGGTCAGACTACCTGACGGCGCGCGTGCGCAAGGCGGCTGAGGATGACGTGTTGGCGGCCGCAGTTCCGGGTCTGACCCGGATTGCCCGGCGTTTCAATGCGCGACTTGAGGCCATTCCCGATCCGCCCAGATGCATCGTTCACGGCGACATCTGGCCACCGAATGTCATGATGAACGATGATTTGCAGGTGACCGGGCTGATCGATTTCAGCTTTACCACCCGGATCGGTGACCATGTCATGGACTTGGCCGGAGCCTGTCATTTCCTTCTGGCCACCAAGGCGTCTTCACAGGCCGACCACGATTATCTGAAACAACTGATCCTGGCAAAACATGGCGCGGAAGTGATTGATCGGATCGGGCTTTATGCTGTCTGGTTTGCCTTCGACTTTGCTTTCAACCACGATGATGCTGCGGTCTTTGCATGGTGTGCAAACCTGATTCGGAACTTTGCGGATAACTGACCTTCCCGCTTGGGTGGCGATACCGCTTGAAGGCTGACGGAAAATTCGTCCGTCATGCCCGGCTAGGCCGACGCGCTGGCGTTGATCTCCACCAATCCAGATTGACGCGAGACAGTGATGGGTTTGTTCGCCACCTGCCCGACCGTTCGAGAGCTTTTTTACAACAGCATTTATCGTCGGCGAACAGCCTGCATCTTCCCAGATCACGTCAGGTCAACAAGTGTGTTCAGGAAGCGCGAGAAAAGCTCGCCCTGCGAGTTTATCCTAAGTTTGGAATAGATGTTGCGTCGATGTATCCGCACGGTGCCTGGCGCGATGCCGAGGATCTGACCTGTCGATTCGGCAGAGTGACCTTTGAGGGTGAACTCTGCGACTTCGCGTTCGCGCGGTGTCAGGATGCCTTCGCCGAAGCGGCCAAGGTCATAGGCCACTCGTTTACGCTGCCTGTGCGGGCCAGCGGCGCCGGTATCCCGGCCGAACTGCTGGCAAAGCCCGGCCCACTGCCGACGCGCGACCGCAGCGACAAAGGGAAACACCGCTTCCAGCGCAAGGAACTCCTTGTGTGAAAATGGCTTTTCCGCCCGCATGAGCGAAAGCACCAGAACCGCCCGCTCGGGCAGATCGATGAAGTAGCCGATCTCTTCGGCCAATCCCGTCTGGGCATAGTAGTTGCGGTAGTATTCGCCCTGGTAAAACCGGTCGGGGGCCATGTCGCGCAAGCGGTACAGGCCGGGCGCGACGGGCTGCACTGCCGCAAGATAAAGCGGATCAAGCAGATAAGGCCCTGCCTGATAGTCGGTGACAAAGATCTTGCGCTTGCCGGGGGGGAAGTCGTCATGCAGGCTGATCGGGCGATCAGACCCACGGTATCCGAAGATCACCGTGTAGGTGACGGGCGCAACCTGCCGCAAAAGCCCGGTCAGCGCTTGGGGAAGTGCAGGAGTGTCCAATGCTGCGATCACCTCAGCGACCCGCGGCGCCCAGTGCGGCGGGCTCATCCGAAGTCCGGGGCGCTTGGCTACCTCATTTGTGATATATACAGCCAAACGGTCTGCTCCTACGCTTTGGTGTGTTCTCTAGGATATACGCATCCTCATGCAAAGCCTTGCCGACGTCAGCGAAAGATCAGACCCTGTCGGCAGGCCGCTGATCGCCGAGTTTCGCGCGGCGACCAAGCGCTATGGCGCAGTTCTGGCCGCAGACGCGTTGAGTTTTGGCATCAGCGAGGGAGAATTCTTGTCCTTCCTCGGGCCTTCGGGCTGCGGCAAGACCACGGCCTTGCGGATGCTTGCGGGATTCGAGGCGCCGACTTCGGGTGATGTCTATCTGGACGGCGACCGGGTCACCGACGTGCCGGCCTATCGCAGGCCAGTCAACATGGTGTTCCAGCACTATGCACTGTTTCCGCATCTCAGCGTGGCGGATAACATCGGCTATGGCCTGCGGCAGCGACGGCCCCGGCCCAACCCGTCTGATGTTGCCCGCAAGGTGGACCGTGCGCTGGACATGGTGCGACTGTCCGGCTTCGGTCCACGCCGGATCTGGGAGATGTCGGGCGGGCAGCAGCAGCGGGTGGCGCTTGCGCGCGCCATCGTGAATGAACCGAAGGTGCTGCTTCTGGACGAACCGCTGGCGGCACTGGACCGCAAACTGCGGCGCGAGATGCAGATCGAGTTGCAGACCCTGCAGCGTCAACTTGGCATCACGTTCGTTCTGGTCACCCATGACCAGGAAGAGGCGCTCTCGATGTCGGATCGCATCTGCATCATGCGGGGCGGCAGGATCGTGCAATCAGGGTCGCCCAACGCCCTCTATGACCAGCCAAACAGCCGTTATGTCGCCGATTTCGTGGGCAAGTCCAATTTCATCGACGGTACGCTTTCGGCGCTGTCCGGCACCGACGGCAAGGTTCAGACCGGTTCGGGCCACAGCTTTGCGGGGCGCATGTTGGGGCCTTTGGCGCAGGGCGCAAAGGTGTCGCTGAGCATTCGCCCCGAGCAGATCGGGCTTTCCCATATGGCCAGTCTGGGCGCCGAACCGGTAACTGTCATCAACCGGATATTTCTGGGCGAGCACACCGAGTACCTCGTCCGGCATGCCGCCCTGGGCGATCTTCTGGTGCTTGTCGCGCGGCAGGCCGAGGCCGCAGCTGGCAGCTTTGCCCACGGGGCGACCGGCTACGTAAAATGGGCGCCGGAAACGGGTCTGATACTGGAACAGGATTAAACGCAACCAACCAACGGGGAGACTGCAGCAATGACCGACAAGATCGACCATATTTCGCGCCAGAAGTTCATGACGGAACTGCGGCGCTACCAGAAGGGCTCGGTGACGCGCCGGCACTTTCTTGGCGTGACTGGCCTCGGGGCTGCCAGCGCCGTTTTGGGCGCCGCGATGCCGGGCCTGATGCCCCGACGCGCCCTTGCACAATCCGGCATCGGGGACCGCGCGATCCTTGCCACCTGGCCGAACTACCACGATGTCGCCAACTTCGACGCCTTCGCGGCGGAAACCGGTGCGGCGGTGCAGGTCAACGTATTCGGCTCGAACGAGGAAATGCTTGCCAAGCTGCAAGCGGGTGGTTCCGGCTGGGACGTGTTCGTACCCACGAATTACACGATCACCACCTATGTCGAGCAGGACCTGATCGAACCACTGGATCTGGCACTGTTGCCAAACTACGACCCGGCAAGTTTTGACCAGCGGTTTGCCGGGCCGGGGACAGTGGACGGCAAGGTCTATGCCGTCTCCAAGAACTGGGGCACCACGGGTTTTGCGACGAACACCAAACATACCGGCGGCACGACACCTGCCACTTGGAAAGAGTTCTTCGACCTCACCCAGACTACCTTCTCGGGCCGCACAATGGTGCACGACTATCAACTGACCACCATCGGCGCTGCGCTTAAGGCCTTCGGCTATTCCTTCAATTCGGTCGACCCGGTGGAACTGGCCAAGGCCGAGGAACTGCTCCTCGCCACCAAGCCGCATCTATTTGCGATCAGTTCGGACTATCAGCCCTCGATGCGATCGGGCGATGCCTGGATGACGATCGCGTGGACCGGCGACGCCAAGCAACTGAACCGCGACCTGCCAGAGATCGTGTATGTCCTTGGCAAGGAGGGCGGCGAGTTGTGGTCCGACTTCTACGCCATCCCCAAAGGCGCGCCACACCGGGACGCGGCCTATGCGTTGATCAACTTCCTTCTGACGCCCGAGGTCAACGTCAAAGAGGCGCTGTTCCACGGCTATCCGGTCGCGGATGCGCGGGTGAATGCGCTCTTGCCGCCCGAGGTGCTGAACGACCCGATCCTCTATCCGGCGGCTGACCTGCTGAACGCGCTGGAGTTCGGGGCTGCCGCGACACTGACCGATCCCAACCGGGCCGAGTTGATGGCCCGCTTCAAGTCGGCCTGACACCATGCAGCGGCGGCTTTCAACCTGGCTGCTACTCGCGCCCGCAGGGGTGTGGTTTGCAGTCATGCTGGTGCTGCCGCTGGGCTTTGTCGTGGTCTTCAGTTTTGGCGAACGGGCGGCGGCGGGGGGCTATGTCCCCGCCTTCACCTTTGCGCAATATGCAAATCTTCCGGCACGCGGGACTGCCTTTCTCAATACCCTGACGCTGGCCCCGCTTGGCACGGTCCTGTCGCTGGTGATCGCCTATCCGCTGGCGTATTTCCTGGCCATGCAGGCCGATCCGAAATGGCGCACGCTGCTCTTGATCCTTGTGATCGTGCCATTCTGGACCTCTATCCTGATCCGCAGTTATGCGTGGATCTTCATCCTCGGCGGGCAGGGCCTGCCGGCACTGATCGATTGGCTGGGCTTTGGACCGGTCCGTTTGATCAACACACCCTTCGCGGTGCTGACCGGTATCGTCTATGGTTACCTGCCACTGATGGTGTTGCCGATTTATGTCAGCCTGGAACGCCTGGACAAACGCCTGCTGGAAGCCTCGGCCGACCTTGGTGCACCGCCCATGCGCAGCTTTGTGCAGGTGACGCTGCCGCTGTCGCTGCCGGGCGTGGCGACCGGCTGCATGCTGGTCTTCATCCTCTTGATGGGCGAGTTTCTGATCCCCGCGATGCTGGGCGGCGGAAAGGTGTTCTTCATCGGCAACGCGCTGGTCGATCTGTTCCTGCAGTCGCGCAACTGGGCCTTCGGGGCGGCTGTTGCAGTCACACTGGTCGTCATCATGCTGGTCACCGTGACGCTTTACATGTGGCTGATGCGCCGCCTCGGCGGCGTGCGCGATGACGTCGCCCTGATGTGAGGTCAAAGATGCGCCTGTACGCCCTTGCCGTCTATGCGTTCCTGTACCTGCCGATCGCAGTCATCGCGATCTTCAGCTTCAACGCCGGGACCCACGCCAGCCAGTTCACCGGCTTTTCCACCCAGTGGTATGGCCGCGCCCTGTCCAACCCCTTCGTGATGGAGGCGCTGTGGACCAGCTTTGTCGTGGCCTTGTCCTCGGCGCTGATCGCATCGATATTTGGCACCATGGCGGCGCTGGCATTGCAGGGCATGAAGGGCCGCGTTCGCGCCGTTGCCGATGCCCTGATCTACATGGCTGTCATGGTGCCCGGCATTGTCATCGGAATCGCCACGCTGATCGCTTTGGTCAGCCTGTTCGGTTGGATCAACCCGCTGCTTGCCCGGCTGGCGCCCGAGGGCCGGGCGCCACAGTTGGCGATGGGATATGGTTCGCTGATCGCGGCGCATGCGCTGTTTTCGATGTCTCTGGTCATCATCATCCTGCGCGCCCGGCTGGCAGGCATGGACCGCAGCCTGATGGAGGCCTCGGCCGATCTTTACGCGCCGCCCTTGGCCACCTTCCGCCAGATCACGTTACCGCTGATCTTTCCCGGCATTCTGGCGGGGTTCCTGCTGAGTTTCACCTTCAGCTTCGATGACTTCATCATTGCCTTCTTCGTTGCCGGGTCAGAGACCACACTGCCGATATACGTCTTTTCCTCGATCCGCCGCGGTGTCACGCCCGAAATCAACGCCATCGGCACCATGGTGCTGGCTGTATCGCTGCTGCTTCTGGTGCTGGCGCAGATCATCCTGCGCAGTGGCACCCGCAAAGGGGCGGGCTGATGCTGCTGACGGGGCGGGTGGCCTTTCTGACCGGGGCGGGGTCCGGCATCGGGCGGGCCGGGGCGCTGGCGCTGGCCCGCGAAGGCGCCATCGTCACGGTCACCGATCTTGACGAGGCCCGCGCGAAGGGCGTCGCTGATGAGATCGTGGCCGCCGGGGGCCGCGCCGAGGCACTGGCACTGGACGCGACCGATGATGGCGCGGTGCTGTCCGCCATCGACAGCGTCGCTTCCCGGGGTCGGTTGGACATTCTGCATTCCCATGCCGGCATTCAGGTACCGGGCCGTCTGACAGAGGTCGGACCCGAAGGCATGGATGCATCGTGGCGGCTGAACGTGCGCGCCCATTTCATCGCGGCGCGCGCGGCAATGCCGCACATGCAGCGGCAGCGCAAGGGATCGATCATCATCACGGCCTCGAATTCGGGTGTGCAATATGACCGCGGCATGATCGCCTATTGCACGACCAAACATGCCGTCATTGCGATGACACGGCAAATCGCCGTGGATTATGCCGCCGACAACATCCGCTGCAACGCCCTCTGCCCCGGCTTTGTCGACACGCCCTTCAACCATGGGTTCGAGGTGCAAATGGGCGGACGCGAAGGGCTGGAGACCTACGTCGAACGCTCCATCCCGATGGGCCGGTGGGCGACGGTCGATGAAATCGCGACGAGCATCGTCTATCTGGCTTCCGATCAGTCAAGCTTCTTGACCGGGCATGCTCTGGTCGTCGATGGCGGGGAGTGCCTTTGAGGCTTTGTGCCACAGGTCGGTCAACGACGCTCAGCAAAAGTCCGGACGTTATGGAAGTCCTGACGAGTGTGTTCAACGAACAGTTCAAGGACCGCGGCTTTCGGGCGATCGCGCTGGCTAGAAGTCCGATTTCGCTAATAGCTGCCTATCACACACCGCCGGCTGCCAAAGCCTGTCTGGTCCTGTCGCGGTTTTGTGCCGCTCCTTTGATAGCGTAATGTGCAGCAAAGGAGATGAACCATGGGCACAGTCAGGACGGATGAATTTCGCAAGGATGCGGTGCGGATCGCGCTGACCAGCGGACTTCCACGCAAACAGTTTGCCGATGATCTTGGG
>JANNWS010000220.1:0-3941 GCA_031408575.1 Rhodobacterales bacterium | reverse complement strand
AGTAGTGCGATCCCGCTTGGTCATTCAACGCAAATTTCACCAGAGGCTTACGCGGCAAAGACGTTACTGCAGCGCGCCAAAAGTTAAGAGGATAGCGCCATCAGGAAGTTCGATTGGATGATCGCTCCGCATTTTCTGGAGATAGGCCTGCGCTCCGAGTAGATCACGCGCCTGAAATTCAGACGCAGCGACAACCCAGCCTTGTGCATCATCCGAGTGGTCAGGATTATGGCATACGCGAAATCTGAACAGCATGCGGTTGTTATGACATAAGTTGATTAACGCGAGATAAACGAAGCGGTTCAATTTACGCTTCACGTCAGTAGCTGTCGGTCGAGGCTGAATGAAAACTTCTTCGTCACAATGGTTCGCAACACGGAGTTCTGGCACTGCCGCAACGGCGAGACGACGTTCTCACGGGAGGGCCTGTCAAGGCATCGAGCGGAAAACCGGTCGTCACAAGACCTTGCGGCCCAAACCCGCCGTTCCTCCCTCATCGGGTGCTGCGGTGCGGCTTCGCCAGACCAGTCATTCGACCTGGTCCGTGCTATCTTCGGTCATCAGCACAGTGTTGGTGTCGGGTGCGCTTGGCGGATGGAGGAAGAGCCATGTCCGCAATTCAGCTTCCTATCGTTCGTCCAATAGCCCCGGCCTGGAACAAGGGCCGCATCATCGGTCAGAAACGGCCACTCCTGCCAAAGCACGTCTGGGCGATCCGCGTGCGTCTGGAGATCGCAGACAACATCCGCGATCTTGCTCTCTTCAACATGGCCATCGACTGCAAGCTGCGGGGCTGTGATCTCGTGCGGCTCAAAGTCAGAGACGTCTTCGTCTCGGGCCATATGAAGGAGCGTGCCTCGGTCTTGCAGAGCAAGACCCAGCGCTCCGTTCAGTTCGAGATCACTGAACAGACCCGCAAAGCCGTGCAGCGCTGGATCGAAAGTCCGGCGATGTTCGGCTGTGACGACCTCTGGCCAAGCCGGTTTCACGGCAGCCCGCATCTCTCAACCCGACAGTATGCGCGCATTCTAAGGGGTTGGGTGACTTCGATTGGTCTCGAGCCGAGCGCTTACGGCACGCATTCTATGCGCCGGGCGAAAGCGGCGCAAATCTACCAGAAAACCGGGAACCTCCGGGCCGTGCAGCTTCTGCTTGGCCACACTAAGATGGACAGCACGGTGCGGTACCTTGGGATCGAGCTTGAAGACGCGCTTGAGATCTCGGAAGGCGTCGAGATGTGATCCTTCGACAAAGTCGGTGTGCCCTCTGCTCGTTGACAGCATGATGTAGCAAGTGGCGACAGTCGTCTTGACGAGCCTGAAAATGTAGCCTATAGCTACATCGATGAAGTCGCTCAGCTACTCGAAAGTCGCGATCAGAGCGCTGCGCCGCATTCCGCGAAACGTGGCAGACCTGATCCGTTACAAGATCGAGGCTTATGCAGAAGACCCGGCGTCGCAGGCGAACAATGTCAAAGTGTTGAAGGGCCGGGAAGGGATCAGGCTGCGCGTTGGTGACTGGCGGGTGATCATGGATGATCAGGGCAATGTCCTGGCCATCCTCGACATCGGTCCACACGGCAACGTTTACGAATGAAAGGAGGCGAAATGAACGAAATGGTGACGATCTCCCGCGCGGAGTATGATCGCTTGTGCGCAGCAGCAGAGGATCTGGCGGACCTGCAGGCTTATGACCGCGCCAAACGCGCACTGGCGGCAGGCGAGGATGAACTGATCCCGGCCGAATATGCGAACCGCCTGCTGAACGGCGAGAGACCCCTTCGGATTTACCGCGATCTGCGCGGCCTGACGCAGAACGGCTTGGCAGAGCGCGCGGGCGTGAACCGCGTTACCATCGCCGAGATCGAGATCGGGCGGAAGCAAGGTTCGGTGGCGACGCTTCAGAAACTCGGTGGTGCGCTTGGTGTGTCGGTGGATGATCTGGCCGGTTGAGCGCAGCCCATTGGCCCAGACACCCCCGGCCCGTTGCGGCCGTTCAGGCATCGTCGATCGCTGCAAAGCAGCGTCACAGACCGGTCATTCGCTGTGCTCTGTGGTAATGAGATAATCGGCAAAATGTGGGGGCTTAGGTGGCCTTGGCGGAAGGTGGAAAAGCCATGTCCGCAATTCATCTTCCCGCTGCTCGCACCAAAGCCCCAGCTTGGAACAATGGCCGCATGATCGGTCAGAAACGCGCTCTGCAGCCCAAGCATATCTGGGTGATCCGACCACGTCTGAAGATTGCTGACAGTGTCCGCGACCTCGCCCTCAATGCCCCAGACCGACAGTTCGAGGTTCATGCGCCTGAAAAGTTTCGAGTGATGCGACAGCAAGAAATACGACATCATCTTGGACCAAAAACAGTGCTGTGAGAACTCCCGGCGCGAAACACCGACCGTAAGGTGGCAGAGCTCTAGCTCCGCTGGGCCGTCGTGAGCTGCGTCGCCGCACTTGGCATACCCGTCTCCGAAGAAGAACAATGAGTCAGCCCAGTGAAAGGGGACATCTGGCCTTCATCTTTTTTGTGCCACAGAACTGGCTTTGCACGTCAAAGCATTAAAAGCTGCCAAAGCCTCAGAGCGTGCAGAACGAGAAACAGAGTGGCAAGGCCCGCAGGCGCCAGTACCATTGGGAAAGCCAAAATAGCCCGGCTGCTTCCCTTGCCCGGCGCGTCGAGCCGTGGCGGACGCAGCACGGTAAATACCATCGGCAGCATCAGCATCAGGATCCCGGCCCCCGTCAGGTGCCAGATGATTTCGGCCAGAGGGGTTGCGAAGCCTCCGCCAAACGCAATGGCAAGCGAAAACAGGCCGAACACAAAGTCTGGAATACCCACAGCAAAGCCGATCCGCCTCGGCAAGTCTCCCTTTCAGGCCTTGATCACTGTTCCGATGGCGAGAATGCGCAGGCTCATCAGGGCAGGAACTGCGGTCGCGGGCAGCATCGACACGGCATCCAGCCAGGCCCCCCGCATTTCAGGGAGGAACACAAAGCCGCAGAGCGTCAAGGCTAGGGACGGCAGGGGTATCCAGGCCCAGGGATGCGTTGCAACACCGGGGCCGGTCAGCCAACCCGACCGCGACAACCTTGCGACAAACGCGAGCCAGAGCCCGATGGCGATCAGCCAAACCGCAAGAAACACTCCGTCCGTTGCGTTCATTGTGCCGCGCTGGATGCCAAGGGCCAGTCCCCAACCCCAGAACCCGCCATGCGCCACCGCAAGCAGACCCATGACGGGCAGCGCCGCAGGTTTGCCGGTAAAGGGCGCAGGGTCCGCATTGGGATGAAGAGGGGTGACGGTCATGGCTGGTCCTTCCAGTTCTGTATTTCATTCGCCTGCGAGGCGAAAATCGGTTGGGGGAATGAACTGCACCACAGGAGCCGCAGCAACTGTCTCGGCGACATGCGGCACTCTGAACCATGCGGCGTAGAGCGCCGGCAGGAAGACCAGCGTCAGCACCGTGCCGACCAGCGTGCCGCCGATCAGCACGATGGCCATCGGCCCCCAGAACGCGGTCAGTGTCAGGGGCAGGAAAGCAAATACTGCCGCCAGCGCGGTCAGCACCACAGGCCGCGCCCGGCGCACCGTGGTTTCCACGATCGCATCGCGCAGCGGCATACCGTCTGCCGTGAAGCTGTCGATCTGGTCGGCAAGGATTAGCGTGTTGCGCACGATGATGCCGCCGAGCGCGAGGATTCCCAGAAGGGCCACAAAGCCGAAGGGCTGGCTGATCAGGTAAAGGGCGTAACTTGCGCCAATGAAGCCCAGCGGGAAGGTCAGAAACACCAGAAACATCCGGCTGAAGCTTTTGACTTGAAACATGATCAGCGTCAGCATGATCAGGAACATCACCGGCAGGATCTTGAAAAGTGCTGAATTCGCCTTGGTGCTTTCCTCAATAGCGCCGCCTTCGGTGATGCGGGTGCCTGCGGGCAAAGCTG
>JANNWS010000219.1:0-38757 GCA_031408575.1 Rhodobacterales bacterium | reverse complement strand
GGCCTGACAATCATCGAAATCGCCATCCATCGCCAGCGCATGCACATTCGTCTCGACCGGCGTGGTCATCTGCCGCCGCTGCACCTCGGATACGCGGCCATGCGGATAAAGAATGAACACGTCCACATTCGATAAACCGCGAAACGCCTCGATCGCTGCCGACCCGGTATCGCCGCTGGTCGCCCCGACAACCGTCACCCGATCACCAGATCGCGCCAAGGCCGCCTGAAACAGCTGCCCGATCAGCTGCATCGCAAAGTCCTTGAAGGCAAGTGTCGGCCCGTGGAACAATTCCAGCAGGAAATGACCCGCCCCCAGCTGCACAAGGGGCGCGCGTGCGGCATGCCCAAAGCCTGCATAGGCCTTGGCGATCAGGCCGCGAAACTCATCCTCCGCAAACGCGTCGCCCAGAAACGGGCGCATCACACGGAACGCCACCTCTTCATAAGGCAGCCCCGCCAGCGCCGCGATGTCACCCGCGGCCATCACCGGCACGACATCGGGCACATAAAGCCCGCCATCGCGTGCAAGCCCGGTCATCATCGCTTCTTCAAAGCGAAGGACGGGGGCAGATCCACGGGTCGAGATATAGTGCATGCGTCGCCTCGTCTCAGACTGTCCGACGCCTGATACGCCAGAGCAGCAGAACTGTCATCCCCAGCCACACCACCGCAAGGCAAAACCAGGTGATGGCATAATGCAGGTGATTGTTCGCAATCCCGGCGCTGTCTACTGGCATCGGATCAATCCCGTCACCCGTCGGTGCGCGCGCCACCACCAGTACCGGATCGGCACGCAACGCCCGCGCCATTGCAGGCACGTCGCGCGCGAACCAGATATTTCGGACGGCATCAGGCGGCGGGGTGAAGCTGTCGATCTCATCCGGCCAGTGCAGCGTGCCAATGATCGTCGCGTCGGTCACAAGGCGCGGCGCATCCCGCTGATCCTCGGGCAGAAACCCCCGGTCGATCAGAATGCGGCGGCCGTCTTCCGTCTGAAACTCGGCGATAACGCGGTATCCTGGCCCGACCTGCGCGCGACTGGTCAACACGTCAACCTCTTCCCCGGTAAACCGTCCTACCACCTGCACCGGCAGGTAGCGGTCCGTCGCGGGATCGGGGTTGGCGGGCAACGCCACGGGTGCATCGCCCAGCCGGGCGTCTATCTGCGCCAGCACCGCTTGCTTCCAGACCAGTCGTTGCAGTTGCCACAGGCCCAGCCCGGTCAGAATCGTGACCCCGAACAGGCCGAACAGCAAAGGCACGATCATCCGGCGCGTCATTCAAGGCCCACGCGTTTAAAAAGGCGCGCGCCGCTTTGGCCCGCGCCTGTCAACACCGTCAGGTGCCGGGCCGCGCCCGGCACGCGATCACCGACCCCAGATGTAGATCGACGCGAACAGGAACAGCCAGACCACGTCGACAAAATGCCAGTACCACGCCGCCGCTTCGAACCCGACGTGCCGGTCGGGAGTGAAATGCCCCCGGCCCACGCGGAACAGGCAGACCGCCAGAAAGATCGTTCCGATGATGACGTGAAACCCGTGGAACCCCGTAGCCATGAAAAAGCTGGCGCCATAGATATTGCCGGCAAATCCAAAGGCGGCATGGCTGTATTCATAGGCTTGCATAAGGGTAAACAACACGCCCAGCCCGATGGCCAGCAGCAGGCCGTTCTTCAGATCTTTGCGGTTGTTCTCATGCACCAGCGCATGGTGCGCCCATGTGGCCGCAGCACCGGAGCACAGAAGGATCAGCGTGTTGATCAGCGGCAGGTGCCAAGGGTCGAACGTCTCGATCCCCTCCGGCGGCCAAACCCCATCCACCAGCGGGCTGAGCGGCCCCATCGGATACATCGCGTGCTTGAAGAAGGTCCAGAACCACGCCGAAAAGAACATGACCTCGGACATGATGAACAACAGGAACCCATAGCGCAGCCCGATCACCACAACCGGTGTATGATCGCCCACATGGCTTTCCACAATCACGTCGGACCACCAGGCGAACATGACGTACAGCACCATGACAAACCCGATCAGACCCAGCCACGGGCCACTGCCATGCATCCAAAGCACCGCGCCGAACAGCATGATGAACGCGCCGACGGCACCGATGAACGGCCAGATCGACGGGGGCAGAACGTGGTAGTCATGGTTCTTGGCGTGGGCCATTTTTGGCGTTCCCTGGTTAGTTCGTCTCCGGCGTCTGCGGCCGGGATCTGGTGTCAGTTTACCGGTGCCGCAGCGGCGGGGGCAAGGGCCGCCTGTTCTTCGGGCAGTTCGGTTTCATAGAAAGTGTAGGATAGCGTTATTTCCTTGATGAATTGCGCATCACGATCAGTCGTGAGCCCGGGGTCGACAAAGAATGTGACCGGCATCATCACCCGCTCGCCGGGTTGAAGCACCTGCATCTCAAAGCAGAAACAGGCTATTTTTTCGAAGTACCCGCCCGCCGAATCCGGTGTCACGTTGTAGCTTGCCGTCCCCGCAATCACGCGGTCGGTCGGGTTGTAAGCCTCAAAGAACGCCAGTCCGGTTTCACCGATCCGCAGCGTCATCTCGCGCTGAACCGGGCGGAACTCCCACGCCATGCCCGCACCAAGCGACCCATCGAAGCGCACCTTCACGGTGCGCTCAAGCATCACATCCGAAGGCGCGGTTGCAACGCCCGTCGTGCCGCCATACCCCGTTGTGCGGCAGAACCAGTCGTAGAACGGCACGGCCGCGAATGACAGCGACGCCATCGTCACCGCAACCAGCCCAAGCTTGGCCGCCGTCCGGTTCGCTCCGGCAAGGCGCGGAAACAACCGGCTCACTCTGCGGATCCCTGCGGCACCAGCCCCGGCTGCACCACATGGTCATACCCCTCGATCGGCCCGGTCGCGGTCACCTTGACAACGGTCAGCCCGAACACCACCGCCACGAACGCTCCCAGTGTCAGCCCAAGACCAATATTGCGCGAAAAGCGGCGCTTGTAGATTTCGTGGTCGGGTGGAAACGACATCTTACCAGCCTCCAAGATCAAAGGATTTCAGCGCTGCTTCCAACAGGAACGCCCCGAAATGCAGGAACAGGTAGTAAAGCGAAAAGCGGAACACCTGCTTTTCGACCTTGTAGCCGTCAGCCTCGGCCACCGTCTCGTCGCGCTGCCAGATGCGCCAGGCCCCATAAAGGAAGCCCGCGTTCAGCAGTCCCGAGATCACCAGATAGACCGGCCCTCCGATCGACGTGAACGCCGCCCCGATCGCTACCGGCACCAACAATATCGTGTAGATCAGCACATGCGTCCGCGTCGATTTGCGACCATGCGTCACGGTCAGCATCGGCACGCCCGCTGCGTGGTAATCTTCCTTCATGAACAGCGCCAAGGCCCAGAAATGCGGCGGCGTCCACATGAAGATCAGCGCGAACATCAGCACGCTTTCAATCGAAACGCCCCCTGTCGCCACTGCCCAGCCAATCATTGGCGGAAACGCTCCGGCTGCCCCGCCGATCACGATGTTCTGCGGCGTCAGGCGCTTCAGCCACATCGAATAGACAACGGCATAGAAAAAGATTGTGAAGGCCAGCAACCCCGCCGCCAGAAGGTTGGACGACAGCCACAGCATCACCACCGCGATGCCTGACAGTGACAGCCCAAACCCCAGCGCTTCGCCCCCCGTCACCATCCCCGCAGGCACCGGGCGCTTGCGTGTCCGCTTCATCACCGCATCGATATCGGCATCCCACCACATGTTCAGGGACCCCGACGCGCCAGCGCCAAGTGCGATGAACAATATCGACGCCAGCATGACCATCGGATGCACTGGCACAGGGGCCACCAGAATGCCCACCAAAGCGGTAAATACCACCAGCGACATGACACGCGGCTTGAGCAGCGCCACATAATCACCGAAACCCGCATCACCCGTCTGGGCGGCGGTCTGCTCGAAGGCACTGCTGTCGCTCATCTTTCTCTCCCGATGGGTGGGGGCGCGCGCCACTTGGCGCGCCACACCCTGCCGCTCAGTCGGCTGTCGCCACTTTGACCGGTGCCGCTAGAGACGACAGTTGCACATCGCCTGCCTTTGCACCCTCAAGCCACTGGGCATATACTGCTTCAGACACAACCTTGACCGTGATCGGCATGTAGGCATGACTCTTGCCGCACAACTCGGAACATTGACCGAAATAGATGCCCTCGCGCTCGGCCTTGAACCAAAGCTGTCCGATCCGGCCCGGCACGGCATCCTGTTTCACTCCGAAAGCGGGGATCGTCCAGGAATGGATCACATCAGATCCGGTAGTCTGAACCACAATGGTCTTGTTCACCGGGATGACCATGGCCGTGTCCGTCGCCAACAAGAAATCGTCGCGGGTGTAGCCGAGTGCCTCAAGCTTCATTACAGCCACATCATCCAGAATTTCTGGCGTACCGACCGGCTGATCCGCTCCCAACGCATCAACCAGGGTTGATCCATCCACTAAGAAGCTGTCAAAGGACACACCCTCATCGACATATTCATAGCCCCAGTACCACTGATACCCCGTCGCTTTTATCGTGTTATCAGCCACCGGAATTTCCTGCTGTTTGAACAGCACGGGCAACGAGTAGGCACCAATGAATACAAGGATCAAGATCGGCACCAAGGTCCACGCAACCTCGATCGGAGAATTGTGAGTGAACGTCGCCGGCTTCGAATTCCGGCGGCGGTTGTAAAGCATAACTACAGCAATCAGCAGGCCGGTCACGAAAATCGTGATCACCGTGATGATGACAAGCAGCATGTGGTCAAGCCGGTGAATGTCGCGCGCCACGCTGGTCACTGCGGGCTGAAAGCCCATCAGCCCGTCCACCGGGCGGCCAACGATTTCCAGCGCCTGCTGCGCCGACGCGGCACTTGCCACCACGGTAGCGGCAACGACGGCCAGGAAGCCGGCCCGAATGCCGGAAAGTGTGGTCACGCGCATCTTCATATCCAGTTCTGATTGCAGCTTGCTAGGCCACCCTTTGGACACCGGCAATCGGCCACCAGAATCCCATTGTTTCGCGAGCCTCTGAAACCATATTAGACGCAGATCGACAAGCAAAACGATTGCGGCAAAGAGACGCCGCCAAACATTCTGCCCGCGCCCACATCAAGGATATTCCCCATGACCGACGCCCCCTTCCGCCCTTTCGAGACGCATCTGGACGAGGCGACGGCCCTTTCCATCCTTCGCGCCGCGACCTTTGGGGCGGATGATGGCGAGCTTTTTCTGGAACGCAGCCGGTCCGAGGCGCTGGTTCTGGATGATGGCCGCATCCGGAATGCGACATATGACGCCTCGGAAGGCTTTGGCTTGCGCGCGGTCAGGGGCGAGGTTGCGGGCTATGCCCATGCCACCGAAATCTCGGAACGCAGCTTGCGACGCGCGTCCGAAACAGCGCGCCTTGCCGTGGGTGACGGCGGCGGCACGATGGCCGCCCCGCCGCCACGAACCAACGTCAAGTTGTACGGCGATGCAGATCCGATGCTGGACGCGACCTTTCCGGTCAAGATCGACATGCTCAAGGAAATTGACGCCTTCGCCCGCGCGCTCGATCCGCGCGTTGTGCAGGTTTCGGCCAGCCTCGCCGCCGGGATACAAGAGGTCGAGATCCTGCGCCCCGAGGGACTGCGCCTGACCGACATCCGCCCGATGGCGCGCCTGAACATCTCGGTCATTGTCGAGTCGAACGGCCGGCGCGAAACCGGCGGCATGGGAACCGGCGGGCGCTATGGCCTCGCTGGCCTGATGGAGCGGGATCGCTGGCAATCTGTTACGCGTGAGGCGCTGCGGATCGCGCTGGTCAACCTTGAGGCCGTTGCCGCGCCCGCAGGCATGATGGATGTTGTCCTCGGCCCCGGCTGGCCCGGCATCTTGCTGCACGAGGCCATCGGCCACGGCCTTGAGGGCGACTTCAACCGCAAGAAAACCTCGGCTTTCGCAGGCTTGCTGGGTCAGCGCATCGCAGCCCCCGGCGTTACCGTGCTGGACGATGGCACCATCCCCGACCGGCGCGGCTCGATCTCGGTCGATGACGAAGGCACGCCGTCGGCGAAGAACATATTGATCGAGGATGGCATCCTTGTCGGCTACATGCAGGACCGCCAGAACGCCCGCCTGATGGGGGTAGCCCCCACCGGCAATGGCCGCCGCGAAGGCTTTGCCCATATTCCGATGCCCCGGATGACCAACACCTATATGCTGGCAGGCCAGTCCGACCCCGCCGCGATCCTGGCCGATCTGAAGGACGGCATCTATGCCGTGGGATTTGGCGGCGGTCAGGTTGATATCACCAACGGCAAGTTCGTGTTCTCCTGCACCGAAGCCTACCGTGTCCAGAATGGTCGCATCGGAGCACCGGTCAAGGGGGCAACACTGATCGGTGACGGTGCCACGGCGCTGAAACAGATCCGCGCCATTGGCAACGATCTGGCCCTCGACCCCGGCATCGGCAACTGCGGCAAAGCCGGCCAATGGGTGCCGGTGGGCGTGGGGCAACCTACCTTGATGATCGGTGGGCTGACCGTCGGCGGGTCGGCCGCCTGAAACCCGCAACCGCGCTGGCAAGCCCTGCCAAGCTGGTCTCCAGCGGCGTTTCTCTGGCCACGGCCGGGTAAAGGTGCTGATGAGCGGCGGGCATGGTCTTGCTGCGCCGCTCGTCGGTTTGCGCAGATCGGTCGGCAAGCGGCCCGATAACGGCGCCTCTCTGCGATGCGCCCGGACTGTCTCGGCGATCAATCCTGCGACAAGGCAGGAATGGGCGCCAACCGACTTTGTACGCTGGTTTTCGCCACCTTCGGCACCGATCTCCGTATGTTTTCGGACCTGCAATCGGTTTTTCGGGCGTCATTCGATGCTGTGGTGGCGTTGCCAATACGCGCCCTGCTTGCCCGCCTGACAACATCGATTGCCTGATTGCCCGTACAACTCTGTCCGGGAATGCTCTTGATTGAATTCATCTTCGCAAAAAATATCCTCGGGGGTGTGAATTGGCTGCAGGCCAAGAGGGGGGCGAGGCCCCCCTTCCGGTCTGACAGCGAACCGACCCTCGGCGAAAAAAAGAAGCCATCGCGGGACATCAACCGGTTGCAGGCCTGCCACACGCGAAGTCGCGTCCTAGTCGCGCTTGAATGCCCCTTTCAGCGCGTCGGAAAATGCGTTCCCGTCCAGTGCCACAGTCGGCCCCGCAGCGGTGGCCCCACCCCGGACAGGGGCCGCCGTCTTTGGTTGCTCGCGTCCCCGCTCGCGCGCTTCACCGGCATCGCTTTTCATCGTCAAAGCAATCCGTTTGCGCGCCACATCGACCTCGACCACGCGCACTTTCACCACGTCACCGGCTTTCACAACCTCATGGGGGTCTTTGACGAACCGGTCGGCAAGCTGGCTCACGTGAACCAGCCCGTCCTGATGCACGCCAACATCCACGAAGGCTCCGAAGGCCGCCACATTCGTGACCGTACCCTCCAGCATCATGCCCGGTTTCAGATCGCGGATTTCGTTTACGCCATCGGCAAAGGTGGCCGTTCGGAACGACGGGCGCGGATCGCGGCCCGGCTTTTCCAACTCGGCCAGAATATCCTTCACCGTCGGCAGTCCGAACCGCTCGTCGGTAAAATCGCGAGGCTCCAGCCCACGCAGCCTTGCCGGGTCGGCCATCACCGCCCGCAGGTCGCGCCCGCAGGCGGCCACGATCCGCCGCGCCAGATCATAGGCCTCGGGATGCACGCTTGACGCATCCAGCGGCTCTTTCCCGCCCGCGATCCGCAGGAAGCCCGCCGCCTGCTCGAACGCCTTCGGCCCCAGCCGCGCCACCTTCAGCAACTCCCGCCGCGAGGCGAATGGCCCGTTCGCATCCCGGTGCGCCACGATGGCCTCGGCCAACCCCGGACCCACACCCGAGACCCGCGCCAAGAGCGGGGCGGACGCGGTGTTCACATCCACCCCGACCGCGTTCACCGCATCCTCGACCACTGCCTCCAGGCTGCGCCCCAACCGATATTGGTCCACATCATGCTGATACTGCCCGACCCCGATCGACTTCGGCTCGATCTTCACCAGTTCCGCCAGCGGATCCTGCAACCGCCGCGCGATGGAAACGGCTCCGCGCAGCGACACGTCCAGATCGGGAAATTCCGCCGCCGCCAGCGCCGAGGCTGAGTAAATCGACGCCCCGGCTTCGGACACGATCACCTTCAACGGCTTGGGTGCAGACCCCGGCAACAGCGCCAGAAGATCGGCCACCAGCTTTTCCGTCTCGCGGCTTGCCGTGCCGTTGCCGATGGAAATCAGCGCGACGCCATGCTTGCGGATCAGCCCCGCAATATCGGCCTGCGCGCCGCGCAGATCGTTTCTCGGCTGGAACGGATAGACGGTGGCGGTGTCCAGCACCTTGCCGGTGGCGTCAATCACCGCCACCTTCACCCCGGTGCGGATGCCGGGATCAAGGCCCATTGTCGCGAGCCCCCCCGCCGGGGCCGCCAGCAGCAGGTCTTTCAGATTACGCGCGAACACCCGGATTGCCTCGGCCTCGGCCCGATCACGCAACTCCGCCATCAGATCCAGCGTCAGCGAGGTTCGCAGCTTCACCCGCCAGGCCCAGCCCGCCGCCTCGCGCAGCCACTGATCGCCGGGGCCACGCCCGGTTGCCTGCAGCGCCCCCGCAGCCATCCGCTCGGACGGGCTATCCCCCTTCGGCGCATCGGCATCAATGTCCAGATCGACCGACAGCACCCCGTCGTTGCGGCCCCGGAACATCGCCAGCGCCCGGTGCGACGGCGCCGTTGCCAAGGGTTCGGAATGAGCGAAATAGTCCGAGAATTTGGTTCCCTCGGCTTCCTTTCCCGCGACTACCTTCGCAGACAGTCGCGCCACCTGCCGGATGTGCGCGCGCAGCCGCCCCAGAAGGGCCGCATCTTCGGCCAGCCCTTCGGCCACGATATCGCGCGCGCCTTCCAGTGCTGCTTTCGGGTCCGGCACCGCGTCGTTCAAGAAGGCTTCGGCAAGGCGGGCAGGTTCGGCCCCACGATCTGCCTGAACCGCGTCAGCCAGCGGACCGAGGCCGTTTTCGCGGGCAATCATCGCGCGCGTCCGGCGCTTTTGCTTGTAGGGCAGGTAGATGTCTTCCAGTTCGGCCTTGGTCGCGACCTTTGCAATGGCCACCTCAAGATCTGCCGTCAGTTTGCCCTGCTCGCGGATTGAGCCAAGGATCGCCTCGCGCCGCGCCTCAAGCTCGCGCAGATAGGCCAACCGGTCGGCAAGCGTCCGCAATTGCGTGTCGTCCAGCCCGCCTGTCGCTTCTTTGCGGTAGCGCGCGACGAATGGCACCGTGGCCCCACCATCCAGCAGCGCCACTGCCGCCGCCACCTGATCCGGCCGCGCATCAATTTCGTGCGCAATAAGCGTGGCAGTGCGGCGGTCGGAATTGGGGGTCATGATACGGCCTTTCGACGTCGGGAGGGCAGTTATACCCTGCGCTTGCGCCAATGCCAGTGGTCAGAGCTGTGTGAACAGTCCGGTGAACCGAGCGCTGCGATCGAGGCGGCAGGCATCGCGCGCCGCCCTGTCTGGGCGAGGATGACATCCTGCGGTATGCTGTTTGCTGAACCCGCACCGGCCGGGATAGCACTGGAACTGTGACAGGACGGATCACCTTGGCTTTCACCTTCCGACAGTTGCAGTTTTTTGTTGCCGCCGCCGAACAGGGATCGGTTTCGGGTGCTGCCCGTGCGCTATCGATCAGCCAGTCCTCGGTCACCGAGGCTATCCGCGCGCTGGAGGATGATCTTGGTGTCACCCTGTTCGAGCGGTTGGCGCGCGGGCTGGGTCTGACGCACAAGGGCAGCCTGTTCCTGCGCCATGCACGCCAGATATTGACCGATGTTGCTACTGCGCGGATGGCCTTTGGCGAGCAGGCGGATGCTGCGCATGGCCGCTTGTCACTGGGCGTGACCTCGTTGGTGGCGGGGTATGTGCTATCCGATATCCTCAGTCGCTTTCGCCGCGCGCATCCGCAGGTGGAGCTGAACGTGATCGAGGACAGCGGCGAGTATCTGCAGCACCTCCTGATCGGGGGCGAGCTTGACGTGGCCGTGCTGCTGACCTCATCGGTCAAGGACCGCATGGCGCTGCATGTGGAAACGCTGGTCGTGTCGCCGTACCGGCTCTGGCTGCCGTTGGGCCATGCCTTGACGCAGGCCGAGGTGATCACGCTGGATCAGGTGGCGGAAGAACCGCTGATCCAGCTGATGGTGGACGAGATCGAGGAAAGCATGAAGGCGCTGATGAGCGTGCTGAAAGTAAAGCCCGCCATCGCCTTTCGCACCCGGTCGGTCGAGGCGGTCCGCAGTCTGGTTGCAACCGGCGCGGGCGTGGCGATCCTGCCGGGGCTGGTCTATCGCCCGTGGTCGCTGGAAGGCGACCGCATCGAGATCCGCGACGTGTCGGGCGACCTGCCAACCGTGCAGGTCGGGCTGGCGTGGCGGCGGGGTGCGCCGCTGAGTGCGCCGGCGCTGAATTTCGTGCGTTCGGCGCAAAGTGCCATTTCAGCGAGCATGCCGCTGACCCGGTAACCTATCGGTTTTTCCGATATTACCTTTCTGCGTTTTGATATTGCGAAGCATCTGCCGCTCCGTTTACCTTTTGGCACAGAAAAATGGGCCTGCCGATCAGGCCGACATAACAGGGAGCATGATATGAATCGTCTAAAACTGATGGGTACAACCGCGCTTGCCGTGGTCATGGCCGTAGCGCCAGCCGTTGCCCAGATTACCGAAGTGGGTGCCGGCGAAGGCCAGGTGAACATCGTCGCCTGGGCGGGCTATATCGAACGTGGCGAAACCGACAAGACCTTTGACTGGGTCACGAAATTCGAGGAAAAAACCGGCTGCAAGGTGAACGTCAAGACCGCCAACACGTCGGACGAAATGGTCGCGCTGATGAACGAAGGCGGATTCGATCTGGTCACCGCATCGGGTGACGCGTCGCTGCGCCTGATCGCGGGCAAGCGGGTGCAACCGGTCAATCCGGACCTGATCCCATCGTGGAGCACGGTTGATCCGCGCTTGCAGGACGCCCCTTGGCATACGGTCGACGGCACGCATTACGGTGTTCCCTACATGTGGGGGCCTAACGTGTTGATGTACAACACCGAAGTGTTCAAGGATGCGCCGCCCACCTCGTGGAATGTCGTGTTCGAGGAAATGACCCTGCCCGACGGCAAGTCGAACAAGGGACGTGTGCAGGCTTATGACGGCCCGATCCATGTGGCCGATGCCGCCCAATACCTGATGACCCACAAGCCAGAGCTTGGCATCACCTCGCCCTACCAACTGAACGAAGAGCAGTACAAGGCGGCGCTCGATCTGCTGCGCGTGCAGCGCAATCTGGTCAGCCGCTACTGGCACGATGCCTTCATCCAGATGGACGACTTCAAGAACGAGGGCGTTGTGGCCTCCGGCACCTGGCCGTTCCAGGTGAATATCCTGAAATCCGAAGGTCTGCCGGTTGCGTCGGTGATTCCGGCAGAAGGTGCGACCGGATGGGCCGACACCTCGATGATGCATGTCGAGGCGGCGAACCCGAACTGCGCCTACATGTGGATGGAACACTCGCTGTCGTCGAACCTGCAATCCGACCTTGCGGTGTGGTTCGGCGCAAACCCGGCTGTTCCGGCGGCCTGCACCGACGGGCGAGGAATGCTGACAGCCGAGGGCTGCACCACGAACGGCTTTGACGATTTCGAGAAGATCAAGTTCTGGACAACGCCCGTTTCGACCTGCCCACAGGGCGAATGCGTGCCGTATTACCGTTGGGTGTCCGACTATATCGGCGTGATCGGCGGTCGCTGAACCGAAACTGAAATCCTGCCCCGGAGCGCGCTGCTCCGGGGTCTTTTGTCCGACCCGGCTCTGCCCCGGGCAGATTGGTGTTGTCCCATGACGGCTGCTGTGGAATTCCAGAACGTCTCGCGCCACTTTGGATCGGTCCGGGCGGTCGACGGGGTGAACCTGACCATTCAGGAAGGATCGTTTTTTGCAATGCTCGGTCCTTCGGGGTCGGGCAAGACGACCTGCCTTCGGCTGATCTCGGGGTTTGAAAAGCCGACCACGGGTGAGGTTCGGATTTTTGGCGAGAACTCGGGCGAGGTGCCGCCGAACCAGCGCAACGTAAATACCGTCTTTCAGGATTACGCTCTGTTTCCGCACATGAATGTGCGGGACAACGTGGCCTACGGCCTGATGGTCAAAGGCGTGGACAAGCGCGCCCGCACCGCGCGCGCCGATGATATGCTGGGTCTTGTAAAACTGGACGGCTACGGCGACCGCAAGCCGGGGCAGCTTTCGGGCGGTCAGCGTCAGCGCGTTGCGCTTGCGCGGGCGCTGGTGAACGAGCCGCGCGTCTTGCTGCTGGATGAACCACTTGGCGCGCTCGACCTGAAGCTGCGCGAGGCGATGCAGGATGAATTGAAAGCATTGCAGCAGCGGCTTGGCATCACCTTCGTTTTCGTGACGCATGATCAGGGCGAGGCGCTGAGCATGGCCGACCAGGTCGCCGTCTTTTCCGACGGCAAGGTCGCACAGGTCGGCACCCCGGAAGATGTTTATGGTCGGCCCCGCACCCGCTTCGTTGCGGATTTTGTCGGGTCGTCAAACGTCCTGCCGCCCGACATGACCCGGATGCTGGGCGGACCTGCCCGCTGGTCAAGCCTGCGCCCCGAGGCGTTGCGGATCGTTGCACCTGACGGGGCGGCACTGGCCGGGGCCGTAACCGCGCTGCGGTATCAGGGAGCCGGCACGCGGGTCGTGATCGAAGTTGCAGGGGCGGAACTCGGCGTGGTCGTGCCAGCCGGTCAGCCCCTGCCGGAACCCGGCGCGCATGTTGGCCTTGGCTTCAATGCAGGCGCCTTGCATGTGATGGACGAGGCGTGATGGCAAGCCAAGCGATCACTCTTCCCGCGCGCGGACCGGGCGACCGGCTGACCGCCGTTTTCTGGCGCAGGCCCAACGTCCTGCTGGCGCTGCTGCTGGCCCCGCCGCTGCTGTGGCTTGGGGTTGTCTATCTTGGGTCACTTGCGGCGCTTTTGCTGCAAAGCTTTTATTCGATTGATGAATTCTCGGGCATGGTCGTCGAGGAATTCACGTTCAAGACCTATCTGGAACTGCTGCGCCCATCGAATTTCGACATCCTGCTGCGAACTGTCGGCATGGCGGCGGCCGTGACGCTGGGCTGCGCCGTGATTGCTTTTCCCATAGCCTACTTTGCCGCCCGCTATGCGCGGGGCCGCTGGAAGGCGGCCTTCTATCTGGGGGTCATGCTGCCCCTGTGGTCCAGCTATCTGGTCAAGGTCTATGCTTGGAAGCTGATCCTTGCGAAGGAAGGCATCGTCACCTGGGCGACTGATGCGGTGGGGGCCTCGGCGGTGCTGAATGCGGTCCTCGCCTTGCCTGTGATCGGGGGCAATTCGCTGTCCACGTCCTATATCGGAACTTGGCTTGTCTTCGTTTATGTCTGGCTGCCCTACATGATCTTGCCGATGCAGGCGTCGCTGGAACGTGTGCCGCTGTCGATGCTGGAGGCATCGGCCGATCTGGGGGCCACGCGGGCGCAGACGTTCCGCACGGTCATCCTGCCGCTGGCGCTGCCGGGGGTGATTGCGGGGTCGATCTTTACCTTCTCGCTGACCTTGGGCGACTACATTGTCCCCCAGATCGTCGGTTCGTCGCGGCTGTTCATCGGGCAGGCGGTCTATACCTTGCAGGGAACGGCGGGAAACATTCCACTGGCTGCCGCCTTTGCGGTCGTGCCGATTGCGGTGATGCTGGTCTATCTGGCCGTGGCAAAGCGGATGGGGGCGTTCGATGCACTCTGAACACCGCGCGCCGCTGGGATTGACCATCGGGGCCACGCTGGGGCTTTTGTTCCTGCATGTGCCGATCCTGCTGATCTTTCTCTATGCCTTCACCACCGAAGAGCGGACCTATCAGTTTCCGCCCCCCGGCCTGACGCTGAAATGGTTCGCGGTAGCGTGGAACCGGGCCGATATCTGGCCGCCGCTGTATCTCTCGATCCAGGTGGCAACGATCTCGACTGCGCTGGCGCTGGTTCTTGGCACGCTTGTTGCCGCCGCGATGTCGCGGGCAAAGTTCTTCGGGCGCGATCAGGTGTCGTTGCTGATCCTGCTGCCCATAGCGCTTCCCGGCATCATCACCGGCATGTCGCTGCGCTCGGCGTTCGATGTGCTGGGCATACCGTTTTCGACCTGGACCATCGTGCTGGGCCACGCGACCTTCTGCATCGTGATCGTGTTCAACAATGCCGTTGCCCGGTTCCGAAGGCTGTCCGGCTCTATCGTCGAGGCGTCGCTGGATCTGGGGGCGAACGGGTTTCAGACGTTCCGCTACGTGCTCCTGCCGAACCTCGGTTCGGCCCTGCTGGCGGGCGGCATGCTGGCCTTCGCGCTGTCGTTCGATGAGGTGATCGTCACGACCTTCACCGCTGGCCAGCAATCGACCCTGCCGATCTGGATGCTGAACGAACTGGTGCGGCCGCGTCAACGCCCGGTGACGAATGTCGTGGCCATCGTGGTGTTCGCCACCACCTTCATCCCAATCCTTCTGGCCTATTACCTGACCCGTGGCGGTTCCGAAACCGCCGGCGGGGGCAAATGACAAGGGAGGTCCGCATGGACACCAAAGCCATCACCATCGACACCGCCCTTCTGGTGGGCAACAGTTTTGAAGCGGGCGAAGAAGCACGCGAGCCGGTCCTGAACCCCCGCACCGGGGGTCTGATCCTGGAGGTGCCAGAGGCGTCAACCGCTCAGGTCGACCGGGCTGTTGCCGCAGCCCGCAAGGCGTTCGAGGGCTGGTCGCGTACCACGCCGTCGGAACGGTCTGCCGCATTGCTGCGTATCGCCGACCGGGTCGAGTCCGAGGCTGCGGGCTTTGCGGCGTTAGAGGCGCTGAACTGCGGCAAGCCGATCAAAGCCGCCACCAATGACGAAATCCCCGCAATTGTGGATTGCTACCGCTTCTTCGCGGGTGCCGTGCGCTGCCAACACGGGGCAGTCGCGGGCGAATATCTTGCGGGCCACACCAGCATGATCCGGCGCGACCCGATCGGCGTGGTGGCGTCCATCGCGCCGTGGAACTATCCGTTGATGATGATGGCGTGGAAGCTGGCCCCGGCGATTGGCGGCGGTAATTGTGTGGTGTTCAAACCCAGCGAACAGACCCCCCTGACCGCCCTGAAGATGGCGCGCATTCTGGCCGAGGAACTGCCCGAGGGCGTTGTCAGCGTAATCGCAGGGCGCGGGCATACGGTGGGAAACTATCTGATAAACCATCCCGGCGTCGATATGATCAGCCTCACCGGTGATGTGGCCACAGGCAAGAAGATGCTGGATGCCGCGTCGAAATCGGTGAAGCGCACGCATCTGGAACTGGGCGGCAAGGCCCCGGTCGTGGTCTTTGACGACGCCGATGTCAGCGAAGTGGTCGAAGGTCTGCGCGCATTCGGGTATTACAACGCGGGGCAGGATTGCACTGCGGCCTGCCGCATATATGCGGGCAAAAAGATCTATGACCGGCTGGTGGCCGACCTGACATCCGCTGTGTCGTCCATTGCCCTTGGCCGCGACGATGATACCGAAAACGAGATCGGTCCCCTGATCAGCCTGCGCCAGCGCGACCGCGTCGCAAGCTTTGTCGAACGCGCCCGCGAACTGCCGCATGTGCAGGTGACGACGGGCGGCATGCGGATGGATCAGGGGTTCTACTACAAACCCACGATCATCGCGGGTGCGCGGCAAGAGGACGAGATCGTGCGGCGCGAAGTGTTCGGCCCCGTCGTGTCGATCACGCCTTTTGGCGAGGTGGACGATGCGATTGCCTGGGCCAATGACAGCGACTATGGTCTTGCCTCATCGGTCTGGACGCGGGACGTGGGCCGCGCAATGGCCACGGCGGCACGGCTGCGCTATGGCTGCACCTGGATCAACACGCATTTCATGCTGGTGAACGAGATGCCACATGGCGGGATCAAGCAATCCGGCTACGGCAAGGATCTCAGCGCCTATGCACTGGAGGACTACACCTTCGTGCGCCATGTGATGGTCAAGCACGGCTAGGGACCGGCGCGCACGCGGTCCGCGCCAATCAGGTTCGCCGTTGCGCCGCGCGGGCCAACGGCGCGCGCGGCTGATACCCCGCATTCACTGCTCCTGCTTAGCCTCCGCCGTCACCAGCATTCCGGAGGTATCGCCCATGTCCGACGTCTCGGCCGTTCTCGCCCTGCCCTATATCCAGCCCGCGCAAGCGCAAAAGCATGTGACCCATAATGAGGCGCTGCGTGTCCTGGACGTGATTGTTCAGCTTGCAGTTGCCGACCGGACGCGCACGGTCGGCCCGTCCTCGCCCGCCATCGGGGCGCGGCATATCGTGGCGGCCGGTGCGGTGGGCGACTGGGCCGGGCAGGACGGCAGAATTGCGCTGTTCGACATCGAGGGCTGGATATTTTACTCCCCCCTGCCCGGCTGGCGGGCCGAGGTGGTGGTCGAAGGCAAAAGCGTGGTCTTTACCGGGACCGCGTGGATCGCCACCGGTGATCTGCCGCAGACGGTCACGCAGCTTGGCGTCAACACGACCCCTGACACGACGAACAGGCTTGCCGTGTCATCGCCCGCAACCCTGCTCAACCACGCAGGCGGCGGGCATCAGGTAAAGGTGAACAAGGCCGCCGCCACTGATACGGCAAGCCTGCTGTTCCAGTCCAACTTTTCGGGTCGGGCCGAGATGGGGCTTGCGGGAACCGACGAGTTCGCGGTCAAGGTCAGCGCAGATGGCGCGACGTTTGCCGATGGTCTGCGGATCGCTGGCAATGGCGCGGTCAGTCTTCCCAACGGCGCGCTGGTTGCGGATGGCACGGCGGCATTGCCCGGCCTACGGTTTGCCGCCGACACCGACACCGGTCTGACGCGGGCCGGTGCCAACCAGATCGGCCTTGTCGCAGGCGGGATTCAACGCGCCTTGCTGTCGGGAAGCACATTGCAGCTTGACGTGCCGCTCATCGGAACAGCCGTACAGACCGGCAGCCATGATGCCACCGCTGGCAGGCTGGCCAGAACCTTTCAGACCGGCGGCGTGTTCGGCCTTGGTGTGGCACAGGGCGAAAGTCTTGGCGCCTTGGTGACAAGTGCCAATGGTGTTGCGGTAGCCGGTTCATATCGTACCGATGCGGCCACGTTGAACCTTCCGGTGTCGGCAACATCGGGCCTGCTGGAGGTCTTTCATGGCGCGGGGGGTGACACGATCCATCAACGCTGGAGCGCGACCAGCGCCGACACGGCAACCCGCAACTGGCAGCGCCGCGCCTCGGGCGGCACTTGGCTGGCATGGGCGCTGGCGTTCAATCAATCCACACTGCTGGGGCCGGTCGCGCAGGCAGCAGGCGTGCCCACAGGGGCCGCGATGGAACGGGGCAGCGGTGCGAACGGCGATTATGTGCGCTTTGCCGACGGCACACAGATCTGCACCCGCACCAATCTAGGCGCCATCAACGCCTCAACCGCCATCGGGGCGTTGTTCCGGTCGGCCGATGTGGCGTGGACTTTCCCGATCGCCTTCGCTGCAACCCCGGTCGTCACCGGGGAAGTCGACGACCCCGATGCCTGGTGCGTTGCAGGCACGCCCGGAACCACCACAGTTGCCTTGCGCGCGCTGTCATCCGTCACCAAAGCCTCGGCGCTGACTTTGCGCGCGCTGGCCGTGGGGCAGTGGTTCTGACACACGCCGCTGCACCTGCAAAGCGGTCGTGACAGTCGTGGGTCAAGTTGCTATGTGCAGAGCGCGACATCGCAGGAGCGCGCTCTGTGCAGATCGAAGAAACGGGCCTTTCCGGCGTCAAGATCATCACTCCGCGCCGCTTTGGCGACGGGCGTGGTTTTTTTTCCGAAAGCTGGAGCAAGCGGCTTCTGGCAGAGCACGGCATCGAGCATGATTTCGTGCAGGACAATCATTCGCTGTCGGCACGACAAGGCACCGTCCGTGGACTGCATTTTCAGTCGCCACCGCACGCCCAGGCAAAACTGGTGCGGTGCAGCCGGGGACGGATTTTTGATGTTGCCGTCGATTTCCGGCGCGGTAGTCCAACCTTTGGCAAATGGTTCGGCATCGATCTAAGCTTCGACAATGGAAAGCAGCTTCTGATCCCCGCAGGGTTTCTGCATGGCTTTGTCACGCGCGAGCCGGATACCGAAATCACCTATAAATGCACTGACTATTACGCGCCGTCCGCCGATGGTGCGGTCCGCTTCGACGACCCGGACATCGGCATCGACTGGGGCCTGACCGACCCTCCCCTACTGAGCGACAAGGATGCCGCCGCCCCCCGACTTGCCGAGATAACGTCGCCATTCCTTTACGAGAGTTAAGATGAAGATACTTGTCACCGGGGGCGCAGGCTTCATCGGGTCGGCGGTGGTGCGCCACGCCGTACGCGCAGGCCACGCGATCGTCAACCTGGACGCGCTGACCTATGCCGCGAACCTCGCGAATGTGGAGCCTGTGGCCAACAGCCCGCTTTACCTGTTCGAAAAGGCCGACATCCGTGATCGCGCCGCCTTGGACCGGGTATTCGCGACCCACACTCCCGATGCGGTGATGCATCTGGCGGCGGAAAGCCATGTCGACCGGTCCATCGACGGGCCGGGCGATTTTGTCGAGACGAACATCACCGGCACCTTCAACCTGCTGGAGGCCGCCCGCGCCCACTGGGTCCGGCAAGGGAAACCCGAGGACTTCCGTTTCCACCACATCTCGACCGACGAGGTCTACGGCTCGCTGGGCGAAACCGGGCAGTTCACCGAAGACACCCCCTATGCGCCAAACTCGCCCTATTCCGCGTCAAAGGCCGCGTCCGACCACCTTGTGCGATCCTGGCACGAAACCTACGGGCTGCCGGTGCTGGTGACAAACTGCTCGAACAATTACGGCCCCTATCACTTCCCCGAAAAGCTGATCCCCGTGGTGATCCTGAAAGCCCTCGCGGGGTTGCCTATTCCGGTTTACGGCGCAGGCGAAAACGTGCGCGACTGGCTTTATGTCGAAGATCACGCCGATGCGCTTTTGACGGTGCTGGAGCGTGGTGCCGTCGGGCGCACCTACAACATTGGCGGCGAGAATGAGCGGCGCAATATCGACCTGGTGCGGACCATCTGCACCATTCTTGACGAGAAGCGCCCGAAATCAACGCCCTACGCCGACCAGATCACCTTCGTTGCCGACCGCCCCGGCCATGACCTGCGCTATGCCATCGACCCCGCCCGCATCCGTACTGAACTTGGCTGGCGCCCTTCGGTGACGGTGGAAGAGGGGCTGGCGCGCACCGTGCAATGGTATCTCGACAACGACGCGTGGTGGCGTCCCCTGCAAGAACGGCAAGGCGTGGGCCAGCGGCTTGGGGTCAAGGCGTGAAGCTGCTGGTGTTCGGGGCGACCGGCCAGGTGGCACAGGCGTTGCGCCTGCAAGTGCCGGACGCCACCTTCCTGTCGCGGGCCGAGGCCGACCTGACCAACCCGCAGGCCTGCGCCGCCGCCATCGGTGCGTCGGACGCGGATGCGGTCATCAATGCGGCGGCCTACACCGCGGTTGACCGCGCCGAAAGCGACGAGGCGACGGCAATGCTGGTGAACGGGGAGGCTCCCGCAGCCATGGCACAGGCCGCTGCGGCGCGACGGATCCCCTTCCTCCACATCTCTACCGACTATGTGTTCGACGGCTCCGGCCGGACGCCATGGCAACCGGGCGACGCAACCGGCCCGCTGGGGGCTTACGGGCGCTCCAAACTGGCTGGCGAACAGGGCGTTCAGGCAGCAGGCGGAGCGTTTGCGATCTTGCGGACCTCATGGGTCTTCTCAGCGCATGGCGCGAATTTCGTCAAGACCATGCTGCGGCTCGCCAGAACGCGCGACAACCTTGCCGTCGTGTCCGACCAGATCGGCGGGCCGACTGCTGCGGCAGACATCGCCAAGGCACTTCTGAGCATGGCTCATCAGCTTTGCACCGGCACCGGCGCGTCGGGAACCTACCATTTCGCAGGCGCACCCGACGTCTCCTGGGCGGACTTCGCGCGCGAGATTTTTCGCGCGGCGCATCTGCCCACCACGGTGACCGACATTCCGACCGATGCCTATCCGACACCGGCAAAGCGCCCTTCCAACTCGCGGCTTGACTGTTCCACAACCGAAGCCGTGTTCGGCATCGCGCGACCCGACTGGCGCCCCAGCCTGAAAACCGTCCTCACCGAACTTGGAGAAACAACGTGACTGAGCGCAAGGGCATCATTCTGGCAGGTGGATCGGGAACGCGACTTTATCCGATCACGGTATCGGTATCCAAGCAGTTGCTGCCGATCTATGACAAGCCAATGATCTACTATCCGCTGTCGGTCCTGATGCTGACAGGCATCCGCGAGATTGCGATCATCACGACGCCGCAGGATGCAGCACAGTTTCAGCGCGCGCTTGGGGACGGATCGCAATGGGGCCTGAGTTTTACCTATATCGAACAGCCCTCGCCCGATGGTCTGGCGCAGGCCTATCTGCTGGCCGAAGGTTTTCTGGCCGGCGCACCATCCGCAATGGTGCTGGGTGACAACATCTTCTACGGCCACGGCCTGCCGGAGCTTCTAAGCGCAGCCGACCACAAGGCAACCGGCGGGACCGTGTTCGGCTATCAGGTATCGGACCCCGAACGGTATGGCGTGGTCGCCTTCGGTCCCGACGGTCAAGCCGTGTCCATCGTCGAAAAACCCCAGGTGCCACCGTCGAACTACGCAGTGACCGGCCTCTACTTCCTTGACGAAACCGCACCGGCCCGCGCCCGTCAGGTAAAGCCTTCACCGCGCGGCGAACTTGAAATCACCACCTTGCTGGAAATGTATCTGGCCGACGGTCTGTTGTCGGTCCAGCGGATGGGGCGCGGCTATGCCTGGCTGGATACCGGCACGCATGGCAGCCTGCTCGACGCCGGCAACTTCGTACGCACGCTGGAAAATCGGCAAGGCATGCAATCGGGCTGCCCCGAGGAGATCGCCTTTGAAAAGGGTTGGACTACACGAGATCAGTTGCTGATGCAGGCAGCGGCCTATCACAAGAACGACTACGGGGCATATCTGAAAAAAGTGGCTGATCGCGCCTGACACGGCAGATCAGCCGTTTCCGATGCGAGGGTCAAATCCTTCAGCGCAACCGTAGCAACAGGTCCGAAATCACGACCGAAGTCGCGGTTTCGTTTGTCTTTCCAAGCCGTTGCACGCAATTGCTGCCGATCGGCATGTCAAGCTGTCGCTGCTAACCTGAACCGATAGCCGACGCCGACAGTCGGATCTGAGAACGCCAGATCAGGCCCGGCGTTGCTGCCGTCCTTGTGTATCTTCGACCAGCGGTAGCTGCCGTGACGCAAGCTCGCCGTTTCAGATCGCGGCCGCCTGTGGTGACAACCTGCCGGGTCAGTTCCGAACCGGCCCCGGTTTCGCCCGCATCGACCACCATTCTGCCGGTCCAATCGCGCGAAGATGTGAGACTATCGCGAACCGCCGCGCGCAAGTCGATCCGGTCGTTTGCCATGCCATGGTGTGCCGCCGTCAGTGTCCAACCTGCGTGAGGCAAGACTGCGCCGCCCGGCCCCTTTTACTCCGCAGGTGGCCAGATCGTGGCCCAGTCCCTTGCCATATCGATCACAGTCCAGCCTTCCGCCGGTGCGGCATCAAGGGCTGCATCCAGACGTCCGACATCGCTGTCGCGATCATAGGCATATTCGCGCGCGGCATCGGTGTGGTGAAGGATCAGCCCGAAGCGCGGCCCCTCGCCGGCGGTCGTCCATTGCAGCATCGCCAGATCGCCGTCGGAATTGCCCGAGGCAAAGACCGGCCGCTTGCCGATGTGGCGTGCAATCCCCACCGGCTTGCCGCCCTTGTCGTCGATAAAGGCGATGCCGGGGTCTTTCATCACCTGCGGCACGCCATCGATGATCTGGAACGACGCCTTGCCAAGCGAGCCTATAACCTGTTCCGGAGGGATGCCATACGCCGCCTCGGTGAACGCACGCATGAAATCCACCCCGCCGCCCGACACGATATAGGTGCGGTAACCATTGGCGCGCAGCAGGTCCAGAAGCTCCAGCATCGGCTGATAAATCATCTGGTTATAGCGCTTGCCCGTGACCGGATGGCGCGCTGTGGCCATCCATGCGGCTACCTCGGCCGTAAAGGCATCGGTCGTCAGGCCGGAATGGGTGGCGCTGACAACTTCGATCAACGCAGCCTCGCCGCCCGCAAGCACAGCCTTGATGTCACCCGATGCGGCCGCCTTCAGCGCGGGCGTACTGGCCCAGGCAGGATCGGTAGCGCCAAGTGCCTTGGCCCGGTCGATCGCAAACAGGAACTGGAAATAGATCGGCTGTTCGGCCCAGAGATTGCCATCATTGTCAAAGACCGCGATGCGGTCGCGCTCGGCCACAAAGGTTGCGGCTTTCGGGTCGGTGGTTATATCGACGAAATCGAGGATCGCAGCCTTGGTCGATCCTTCGTTCCACGACGGCAACGGGTCTGCCAGCGCGCAGACCGGCAGAACTGTCAAAATAAAAGCGAACATCAATCGGCGCATTGCAAATCTCCATTGTGTCGATGCGGCGCCCCTTGGGGCGGGACGCCGGTTGCTCGTTACGCAGCGACTTCGAGAGGACAGGCCCGGCGGGCCGGACCCGCCGAGGTCACTTATGTCCCCCGGCCAAAACCGCTTCCATTACCCGGTCGAGGTTGAAGCTGCCCGGCTTCTGGCGCGGCGGAAAGTCCTTGAAGCTTTGCAGCCATTCGCCAACGATGCTTGCGGCAGGAGCAATCATGAACACGCGCTCGATGAACCAGCGATCATAATCCATGCCAATATCCTGGGCCAGTTCGAACGGGTCCATCCGCAGGTTGGTCAGGATCGGGATGCGCAGTTCGTCGAACGGTTCCTGCCAGACGTGCAGGCCATGCGCGTTCTGCCGCAGGAAGCTCGCCTTCCAGTTGCCATAGCGCAGGGCCGCGACCGAGCCGTCATCGGTCCAGTAGATGAAGTCCTTGCGCGGCCAGTCCGCCCCGCCCTTCAGCGCGGGGGCAAGATCGTAGCCGTCGAGGTGCGACTTGTAGGTCGTCCCGCCGATATCCGCCCCGGCAAGCAGGTCCTGCTTCACTGTGGTCGCCCCGGCGGCCACGGCCAGCGTCACCATCATGTCTTCATGCGCGCCGATTTCGTTGTTCACAGTGCCGGGTTCGATCACGCCGGGCCAGCGGATGAAGGTCGGCACACGGTAGCCGCCTTCCCACTGGGTTGTCTTTTCGCCCCGGAACATCGTCGTGCCACCATCGGGCCACGAGAAGGATTCCGATCCGTTGTCGGTCGAATACATCACGATGGTGTTCTCGCGCATTCCCAGCGCGTCGAGCTTGGCCAGAATTTCGCCCACCATGCCGTCATGTTCGACCATGCCATCGGCATAGACGCCAAGACCGGTGGCGCCGACGGATTCCTCCTTCAGATGGGTGAAGATGTGCATCCGGGTTGAGTTGAACCACAGGAAGGCCGGTTTGTCGGCGGCCTTTGCGCGGTCGAGGAAATCAAGCGACTTGGCCAGAACCTCTTCGTCGATTGTCTCCATCCGCTTTCGGGTAAGCGGGCCGGTATCGGTGCAGACCTGATTGCCCCAGGCCCCGAAACGCGGATCGGGCGGCGAGGTGTCGGCATCCGCCGCCTTGCAGTCCAGCACGCCGCGCGGGCCGAAGCGACCCTTGAACGCCGGGTCCTTGGGATAATCCACATTCTCAGGCTCTTCCTCGGCGTTGAGGTGATAGAGATTGCCGAAGAACTCATCGAACCCGTGGACGGTCGGCAGATGCTCATTGCGGTCGCCGAGGTGATTCTTGCCCATCTGCGCCGTCATGTACCCTTGTTCTCGCAGGATGGTGGCCAGCGTCGGGTCTTCCTTCGGCATCCCTTCTGGTGCGCCCGGCAGGCCGACCTTGGTCAGGCCGGTACGGATCGGGGCCTGCCCCGTGATGAAGGCCGCGCGGCCCGCGGTGCAGCTTTGCTGGCCATACCAATCAGTGAAATACGCGCCATCCTTGGCAATACTGTCGATATTGGGCGTCTTGAACCCCATCATCCCGTGGTTGATGGCGCTGATGTTGAACTGCCCGATGTCGTCGCCCCAGATGACCACGATATTCGGCTTGTCTTGCGCGAACGCCGCGGTGGACATCATGACCGCGCCGGTGGCGAGAATTGCTCGCAGGCCCATGCTAAAACTCCTCGTTGTTGTTGTCTGTGACAGAGGCTAATCAAGGCTGGCAATAAAGACTGTCGGTTTTCAGACAATGGGAGTCAATATGCCGGATGGCTGCGCCCACGTGCTGCAAAAGGTTGGATGGCTGGCGGAATCGCCCGAGGCGTTTCAGGTACTTGTCCTTTCCAAGGCGGACCGTATCGGGTTTCCGCCCGGAGCGAGGATCTACCAGCAGGGCGATCAGGCCGGCGGGCTTTGGGGCGTGGTCGAGGGGCGGGTCGAACTGCACCTGCAGGGCGACGGCGACCAAGGCACGCTGGCGCATATGGCTGGCCCCGGTTTCTGGACCGGCGATCTGGCGGCGATCAGCGGGGGACCACGCCGGATCGGGCTGACCGCGCATGACAGCGTGCAGATGCTGCGCTTGCCGCGGAGTGAAATGCTGCGGATCACCGACCGTGACCCTGCCCTCTGGCGTCATTTCGTCCGGCTGGCCGCGATCAGTCTTGGTACCGCAATCGATCTGGTCGATGCGCTGCGTCAGACCGACCCTGTCTCGCGACTTGCGGCCATGCTGTTGAACCTGAACCGCTTGATGCCGACCGAGCTCGGCGAGGTGAGGCTGTCGCAGGCCGATCTGGGAAGCCTGACCGGCCTGTCGCGCGGCGTTGTCAACGCAGCCCTCGCCACGCTGGAGGCGCGCGGCCTGCTCCAGCGCCGATACAAGAGCGTGGTGCTGACCGACCTTGCAGGGCTGGAAAGCCTGACACATGGCACATGAAAAAGTAGGGGCGACGCAGTTGCCAAGGCCAGGGCGGTTGTGAAAGATGGCATTTCATCCTTCCGACAAGGCGCCCCCGATGATCGCACCGTCCCCTGCCCCCGCCCCGCTTGACACGATGATTGCGCTCGCCGGCGGCACGTTCATGATGGGATCAGACCGGCACTATCCCGAAGAAGCCCCGGCCCACCGCGCCCGCGTGGATGGATACCGCATCGACGCAACACCGGTTACCAACGCCCAGTTCCGCGCTTTCGTCGCCGCAACCGGCCATGTGACCGAGGCCGAGATCGCCCCACGGGCCGAAGACTATCCCGGTGCGCTGCCCGAGATGCTTCACCCCGGATCGTTGACGTTCCGCCCGCCGCCGGGACCGGTGGACCTGCGCCAACCGCTCAGCTGGTGGGATTTCACCTTCGGGGCAAACTGGCGCAGGCCGTATGGCAAGGGCAGCGACCTGCGCAATCACGACCAGCATCCTGTGGTTCATGTCGCCTATGCCGATGCGCTGGCTTATGCGGTCTGGGCCGGCAAGGATCTGCCGACCGAAGCCGAGTGGGAATATGCCGCGCGCGGCGGGCTGGAGGACGCCGAGTTCGCCTGGGGCGACGAGTTGACACCCGGCGGGCGGCATATGGCGAACACCTGGCAGGGGCAGTTCCCGTCGCAGAATCTGCGCGAAGACGGGTACGACCGCACAGCGCCGGTGCGTGCCTTTCCGCCTAATGGCTATGGCATCCACGACATGATCGGCAATGTCTGGGAGTGGACGAAAGACTGGTATGTGCCGCGCCATGACGCGGACCCAGGCAAGGCCTGCTGCATCCCCCAGAATCCGCGCGGGGCGCGCAAAGAGGACAGCTTCGATCCCGCCCAACCGCAGATCCGCATTCCGCGCAAAGTGCTAAAGGGGGGATCACACCTCTGCGCGCCAAACTACTGCCGCCGCTATCGCCCGGCGGCGCGCCACCCTGAGCCGGTCGATACTTCAACCAGTCATGTTGGCTTTCGCTGCGTATTACGAGACTGATCCGGAAGCCGCAGCAACGTCGAAGTCGCCGGATTGGCCTGATGCATCTTGGGCCTAAGACGGGTCACACCCGCACAGCGCATTCCTTGAACGGCAGTCCAATCGCGAGTTGACACTGAAACCATCGCGCGCTGTCCGCCCAGTGACGCAGGCCGTAAGCGGCATGGATGTACTCGCGCGACATGGGACAAGACAGGGGAAAACTAAAAACAACTTGAACGGCAAGAAGCAATGTTCCAGTAAGTTCTTAAAAGTAATGGTGCCCAGAGACGGAATTGAGCCGCCGACGCGCGGATTTTCAATCGAAGGATGTTGTGTGTTTTTTCAATGTGTTGGAATGGTTATGTCTCTTTTGTGTCTCTTACGCATAGAACCACGTAGCGATGCCCCGTGAGCGAAGAGCATTACTCACGAGACGGTAGAGGCTTTTGCACGTCGCTTCGACTTCTTCCATCCGAGGCTGGGTCTTGAATCCGGTCGTCAAGTATCGAGTCTCGATCATGGCTGTTCCGTCCGGCATGAACGACATCACCGCAACGTCTCTATCAGTCGGGACGAGTCCACGCGTGATGGCTTCCTGAGAAAGTGCCTGGATGTCGTGCCCGTAGGGCTGCTTACGCAACACTTCACCGCTCATCCCGTCAGCCAGTAGGAAGGCCTTCAAGAACAGCTCGATGGCGTGCCAGTGAAGAAACTCCACTGGACCATCTGGGTGTGTGCTGTGCCTGGGGGTGTTGGTCTTCAGGAGCGCCTGCCCAGCTTCGAAGAACGAGTGGCCGTAGTTGAACATGCCGATGGCTGAGTTTGGGATGATTTCCAATTTTCTACTCTTCGTCGTCGTCATCAAGTTCGTCGTCGTCACTACAGCAGTTTTTACTATCCGGATAGTACACGGCCTGATTCACCAACTTGATACTCATACACGGCTCTGTTGCACAAATCGCGTGAGGGATTCATCTTGTGAATTCAGCGTGGTATCTGTTCTGCATGAGCAGACCCACACTCCCCGCCTACAAGACCCGGAACTGGCCCGCGTATAACGAAGCGCTGAAGCCGCGGGGCTCGCTGACGATCTGGTTCGATCCCGCCATGACTTGGGAGGCCGCGCCGACCGGCAAGCGCGGTCGGCAGCCCAACTACAGCGATGCGTCGATCCAGACCTGTCTAACGATGAAGGTGCTGTTCGGGATGGCACGGCGGCAGACGACAGGCTTCGTCGAAAGCCTGCTCCGCCTCATCAGTCTGGACTGGGCAGTGCCTAACTTCAGCACGCTGAGCCGCCGCCAGAAGACCCTGAAGGTCAACATCCCGTATCGCGGCTCGCCAGGCCCGCTGCATCTGCTGATCGACAGCACCGGCATCAAGGTCGAGGGCGAAGGGGAGTGGAACGCCCGCAAACACGGCGGCACGAAACGGCGCGCTCGCCATTGTCCTCGGACCAATGGCGGACAAGGGCTCGCGGCGCAAGATCCACATTGGAATTGACGAACAAACACTGGAAATTCGGGCGGCGGAGCTCACCACCAGCGACGTCGGCGATGCCCCCATGCTGCCGGAACTTCTGGACCAGATCTCACCCGATCAGGAGATCGGCAGCGTCACCGCCGACGGCGCCTTTGACACCCGCAATTGCCACGATGCCATCGCCGCCCGAGGTGCCGCCGCGATCATCCCGCCCCGCAAGAACGCCAAGCCCTGGAAGGCCGACACGCTCGGCGCGGTCGCCCGCAACGAAGCCCTGCGCGCATCGAAACGCTTCGGTCGGACAATCTGGCGACGATGGAGCGGCTACCACCGCCGGAGCCGCGTCGAAACAAAGATGCACTGTATGAAACTGCTGGGCCAACGTCTGGCCGCGAGGGACTTTGATCGTCAGGTCGCCGAGTTCCAGGTCCGTGTCGCCGTTCTCAACGGCTTCACCGCGCTCGGCATACCCGTCACTAAAGCCGTAGGATGAGTCTGTCCGGGGAAAGGGGAGACCCGACCGTCAGTCGATTTGTGCAACAGAGCCGTTTGGCCCCATAGAGGATCGTCCTCGACCTGCGGTGGTGGGTTTGCACGGTATTGCGCTGCAAGCTCGGTCCAGGTGCCGTCAAGTTGCTTGAGCGCGCCGCCAGATTTTGTGGCATCGCCTGAGTTTGTGGCGAAAAGCGCTGTGCGATAGTTGGCGTAGGCCGTGTTATAGGCCGTTTCGAATTCTGCCACGGCACCGGCCAGAGCCGGGGCCGCGCCAAGTGATAGAATGAGAGTGGTGGCAAGAATGCGGTTCATGGCTTTTCCTCTTTGGCTCAGTGAATTCTTGACTAGTCTGTCATACCGGGCCGGATCGAAGTCGCCTTGACGTGGATCAACTTTAACAGGCTTTCGAATGACCGCCCCAGATGGCGTTGTCGTCTGCGAGGAAGCGAGGGCATATCCCGGCATAGCGGCGACGGTGAGGCGCCCCATTTTCAGGAAGCATTTATTCCCGGATTGCAGCAGTTGCCGCGGTTTTGCAGATCATGACGCGGGTTTCTCGGATAACAACGGATCGAACGGTGCCGTATCACGCACGATGCGCCCGCCTTCGAGAGTGACGATCCGGTCAGCCATTTCCAGAATGCGATTGTCATGGGTCACCATGACTGTGGTGGTACCGCGCAATTGCCCCAGCTTTTTCAGCATCTTGACTACGATCATACCACTTTCGCTGTCCAGCGCAGCGGTGGGCTCGTCGGCGAAGATAACATCGGGGTTTCCGACCAGTGCACGCGCGACCGCGACGCGCTGCTTTTGCCCGCCCGAGAGGTTTCCGGGCAGGTAATCCATCCGGTCCACCAGCCCCACAAGCGACAGGGCGTGGCGGGCGGCCACCTCTTGCGTCTTGCGGTCGGTCAGGCCATGCACCTGCAGCCCCATCAGCACGTTTTGCAGGGCGGTCAGGCTGTCGTGCAGGTTGTGGGCCTGAAAGATGAAGCCCAGCCTGCGCCGCAGAGCCTCATTCAGGGCGCGATCCGCGCCTTTCAACTCGTGGCCCAACAGCTGGACAGAACCATCCTGCACATCACGAAGGCAGCCCATCAGGGTCAGCACCGTGGTCTTGCCCGACCCTGACGGGCCCATTAGAACGGTCAGGCTGCCGCGTTTCACCTGCAGATTTACGTCGTAGATCGCCTGCTTGCGGGCTTCGCCGGTGCCGAACCAGTGGTTCAGGCCGGTCACGACAATGGGGGTATCATTTGACACGGGGCCCCCTCAGAACAGGTCGGCAGGATCTGCCGCAGCCAACCGCCGCGTGGCAATGGCGCCCGAAATCGTGCAGGCAATCAATGTGCCGACAAACACCATGCCAGCCATGTCCGTCGTCATGGCCAGTGGCAGGGTCGTCGCCTTCTTCATCCCGGCCAGCAATCCGATGGCCACGATGAACCCCGGAATGAAGCCCAGAATGGCAAGGATCAGCGCCTCTTCGAACACGATGCCCAGAAAGAACCGCTGGGGGTAACCCATCGCCTTGAAGGTGGCGTATTCGCTCAGGTGATCTGCCACATCGGTGGACAGCACCTGATAGACGATCACGATGCCAACGAGGATGCCGATGATCACGCCGAAGCCGAAGATGATCCCGGTCGGGCGCTTGGTCTGCTGATAGCTAAGATCCTCGGCGGCGGCCCGCGCATAGCTCCGGATGCGCAGGGTCTTGTCCGAGATCAGATCGCGCAGCCGGGCCGCAACCGCGTCGGGGTCTGCCCCGGGCGCGATCTGCAACAGGATATGGTCGGGGGCCGCAGAACTTCGGGCGGGAAACAGGGTCATGAAGGTCTGGTCCGACACCATCATGAACCCGTCGCCGCCAAACCCGCCGCCGCCCTGAAACGTGTCGTAAAGTGTCAGCGTGGTACCCGTCACCTCGAACGAGGTCGGGGTTTGCGGGCGGATCGCGGCCGCCTCTTCGCGCGGCAGGCCACGGCTAAACATGTCGAGGATGCCTGCATTCTGCAATTGCAATGTTCCGGTCTTGCTTGCCATGGCGGGCGACAGAAACGCGGGCAGGGTTGGGTCAATCCCATAGGTGGTCAGCGACAGGGTTTTGGTCGGACGTGGCCAGTTGACGTTCGCCACATAAAGACCGGTGCCACCGGTCACCTCCGGGTCGGCAAGCGCCTGAAACAGCCATTGCCGCGCAACGTTGCCACCTTCGGTCATCGAATTGGCATCCGAGGCAGAAATCATGATGTCGGCCTGAAAGAACTCATAGGGTTTCAGCGTGGCCGTGGCCATCGAACCCATGATGCCGAGTTGTACGAAAACCAGCACATTGGCGAAGGCCACACCCGCCAAGGCGGCGGCAAAGCGGGTCCGGCTGTGGGTCAGTTGCAACCAGCCTATCGGCAGGCGCCCGAACAGCCATTGCAGCAGTCGGCTCATTCGCTGGCCTGTGCGGCAGCCCGCGTGTCGATCCGTGCGATCACTTCAAGGTTGGTAAAGCGGGCTGCGACGGCGGACGACCTGGCATCAAGTTCGACCATGACGGTGATGACGCGGGCATCGGTGTTCGCGGCTGTGTCATCCGACACCAGCCCCTGCCGGCCCACCATCAGCCCGATCGACTGCACCCGGCCCTGCAGCGTCTGGCCGATGGCCGTGGCGACCAGTTCGACCGGCTGGCCTGCAGCGACCGCACCGATGCGGTCCTGATAGACCTCAACCTCGGCCATCATCTGATCAGTATCGCCCATTTGCATGATCCCGGCGGCATTGGGGCGTTCCCCCGCGCGGGCGAGGATATCAAGAATAACACCGCTGACAGGGGCCAGAACTGCCGCTCGGGCAAGATCGCTGTGCGCGCGGGCAAGATCCGCATCCGCCGCATCGAGGTTGCGGGCGGCTACGACCACATCGGGCTGCATATCCACGCCTTCACCGGTAAAGCGCGCCAATGTCGCCTGCGCCTTTTGCACCAAAAAGGCGGCCTGTCGTTCAGCGGCGGCAGAGGCGTCCAGCGCCGCCTGTGTTGTTACGCCGCGTTGGAACAACTCCTGCGCGCGCTGATTTTCCACGACTGCCTCGGTAGCGGCGGTCTGCGCCAGTTCCAATCCGGCCTGCGCCTCACCTTCGCTGTTCAGCACGGCAGCCCGGGTCTGCATCAACGCCGCCTGGCGGACGGCGACGTTGGCTTCGGCCATCAGCACCGCACTTTGCAGCTGCCCCTCATTGTCCAGCCGGGCAACGACGTTGCCTTTTTCGACACGGTCGCCGGTGGCCACGAGAATTTCCGCGATCCGCGCATCGCCCGCGCCGTAAGGCGGGGCCACAATCGATACATCGCCGCGCGGCATCAGACGCGCCAGACCAACGACATCGGTCGCCTGCATGGTTTCGACCATCTCGGGCGGCAAGTCGATATTGGGTGGCAGCGCAATCGGCGTTTGTGAACCACCGCCCGGCTGCCATCCGGTCAGTGCGAAGAACTTCTGAAGGGGTGCGGGCTGGAAATACATCCCGATCACGCCGCCGCTGAACATGAAGGCAGGAAGCAGCAGGACGAGCAGATGTTTCCGCTGGAACCGGAACCGGGGCGGTTGCGCCGTTGCCGTGATGGAGTCCCGATGGACCACCTCAAGCGGAAGATCGGCGACTGGAGGTTCGGTCATGCTATCCTCGGGTCAGGGACATCCAGATGTATCATCGCGTAGTGATGGTCTTGCTTCCCACCGGTCGACAGCGCCCCAAATCGGACAAGGCCGAACGACGAGGGCCTTTGACATCGAGCCGTGCGCCGTTAGGAACTGATGCCCCTTCTGCCCTGGATCGCCCCGCAAGGCATTGACCCAGATCAATGCGGCAGCCGCCCGATGCGGTATGTTCTGAACAACCCGTTGCGGTGGTGCAGCGGAGAATCCCGGGATCGGTCAGGCCCTGTCCGGCTTTTCAATGGAGATTCAGATGTCTGAAGTTGTGGTGCTCGGCGCTGGTCTTGGCGGCACGATCGCGGCCTATGAGTTGCGTGACAAACTGGGGGCGGATCATTCGGTGTCGGTGGTCTCGAACGGCAACCGTTTTCATTTCGTGCCGTCGAACCCTTGGGTCGGCGTCGGCTGGCGCGACCGGGCGGCGGTCGAGGTTGATCTGGAGGCAGTCTTTGCCAAACGGCGCATCGCCCTGCATCCGCAGGGTGCAAAACGTCTGCACCCGACCGAGCGGCGGATCGAGCTAAACGACGGCACATCAGTCAGCTATGACTATCTGGTGATCGCGACCGGCCCCGATCTGGCCTTTGACGAGATCGAGGGCTTCGGCCCCGCAGCCCATACCCAGTCCATATGCCACATCGACCATGCCTTGCAGGCGAAACTGGCGGTGGATGCACTGATCGTAAACCCCGGACCGGTGGTGATCGGGGCGGTGCAGGGCGCGTCGTGCTTTGGTCCGGCGTATGAGTTTGCCTTCATCCTCGACAAGGCCCTGCGCGATGCAAGGGTGCGCGACCGGGTGCCGATGACTTTTGTCACGTCAGAGCCGTACATCGGGCATCTGGGGCTGGACGGGGTGGGCGACACCAAGGGGCTGCTTGAAGGCGAAATGCGCCAGCATCACATCAAATGGATCTGCAACGCCCGGCTGGACAAGGTCGAGGCCGACAAGGTGCTGGTGTCGGAGATAGGCGAGGATGGCTCGGTCCTCAAGGCGCATGAGGTGCCGCAGGTTTTCACCATGATGCTGCCCGCCTTTCGCGGCATTGCAGCGGTGCGCGGCATCGAAGGGCTGACCAATCCTCGCGGCTTCATTCTGGCCGACAAGCATCAGCGCAATCCGGCCTTTCCCGAGGTGTTTTCCGTGGGCGTTTGCGTGGCGATCCCGCCGATGGGAAAGACACCAGTGCCGGTGGGCGTGCCCAAGACTGGGTTCATGATTGAATCCATGGTCACGGCGACGGTGCACAACATCGACCGGCTGATCCGCGGCAAGCAGCCGGATGCGGTCGGCACCTGGAACGCCGTCTGCCTTGCCGACTTTGGCGACAGCGGCATCGCCTTTGTTGCGCAGCCGCAGATTCCGCCCCGCAACGTGAACTGGTCATCGTCGGGCAAATGGGTCCATTTAGCCAAGATCGCCTTCGAGAAATACTTCCTGCACAAGATCCGCAGCGGCAAATCCGAACCGTTCTATGAACGGCTGGCAATGCAGGCGCTGGGAATCGAAAAGCTGAAGAAGGTAGAATTCAATTCGGACGCGTGAAGCCTGCAAGGGTCGTTCACTCGGCTTTAATAACCGCAATTCCCCGCCGCCATCGCGTGATGGTGTGAAAAATGGAGACCAAAATGTCGCTTGATCGCATGGTCATGGCCTTCGCAGGCTGCATGGTTCTTTTGTCACTGGCGCTGACCGTCTGGGTCTCGCCCTATTTCGCTTGGCTGACGGTGTTCGTAGGGATCAATCAGATCCAGTCGGCCTTTACCGGGTTTTGCCCTGCGGCCATGGTTTTCAAATCGCTCGGTGCCAAGCCCGGCACAGCGTTCTGATCCTCAGAGGTCAAGTATCTCGGGCCTGTGATGGTCGCGGCCGTAGTGCAAGAAGTGGAATGAGCGTGCGAGCTTTGATTGCTATCGTCGCCTTGGTCGCATCATTGCCAATGGCAGCGCTGGCCGAAGATGTTGTGCTTGCACCCGTGTCGGTGACCGAATGGAAGGCGGTCTATGGCCGGATCGAGGCGCGCAGCCGCATTCCGGCCCGCGCGAGGCTGGGTGGCACGCTGGTGTCGCTGGAGGTCGGCGAAGGCGATGTCGTGACGGCCGGGCAAGTGCTGGCGCAGGTCGTCGATGCCAAGATCGACTACCAGCTTGCCGCCATCGACGCCCAGTTGCAGGCACTGGCGGCTCAGATGGACAATGCGAAGGTTGAACTGACGCGCGGCGAGGATCTTCTGGCGCGCGGGGTGACAACGGCGCAAAGGCTGGACGCGCTGCGCACGCAGGTGGATGTATTGACGGGCCAGATCGCCGCGGTGGGGGCTGATCGCAAGTTGGTCGAGCAGCTTGCGCTGGAGGGGGCGGTGCTGGCCCCGATTGCGGGCCGGGTGCTGTCGGTGCCGGTGGCGGCGGGGGCGGTAGTGTTGCCGGGCGAGGCTGTGGCCACCATCGGTGGCGGCGGGATTTTCCTAAGGATCGCCGTTCCTGAACGCCATGCTGCCTTTCTGAAGGAAGGGGATGCAATCGAGATCGAAACCGCCACGGGCCTGTCGCAGGGCACGCTGGCCCGCATCTATCCGTTAATCGAAAACGGCCGCGTCATTGCCGATGTCGAAGTGCCCGACCTGCCCGACAGCTTTATCGACGCGCGGGTACTGGTTCGCCTGCCAGTCGATACCCGCAGCGCGCTGATGGTGCCGGAATCCGCCGTCATTACCCGCACGGGCCTTGATTTCGTCGAGGTTGCGGGCCCCGAAGGCCTGGTCCTGCGCACGGTCGTGCTGGGCCAGCACCAGACGCTCGACGGGGCCCAGATGATCGAGGTGCTGTCGGGACTTGTGGCCGGTGACCGGGTGGTAAGCGGGCATGAGTAAGCCGCCCGAGACCGTCAACCTCGGGATCGCCGGGCGTCTGACGCGGGCGTTCATCGCTTCGTCCCTGACACCCCTGTTCATTCTGGCGGCGCTCGCAATGGGGCTGGTCGCCCTGACCTCGCTGCCGCGTGAGGAAGAGCCGCAAATCTCGGTTCCCCTGGTGGATATCCATGTGCAGGCCCCAGGTCTGCGGGCCGAGGATGCGGTCAAGCTGGTCACCGAACCCCTGGAAGGCATCGTCAAGGGCATCGCCGGGGTCGAACATGTCTATTCCTCGACCCATGACGACAACGTGCTGGTCACGGTGCGCTTCAAGGTCGGCACCTCGTCGGATGCGGCTGTTCTGCGCGTGCATGACAAGATTCGCGCCAATATGGACCGCATCCCGGTCGGCATCCCCGAGCCGCTGATCGTCGGGCGCGGCATTGATGATGTGGCGATCGTGTCGCTGACGCTGGCGCCCAAACCAGGGGTCGAAGGCATCAGCGCCAACGATCTGACCCGCATCGCCCGCGAATTGCGCACGCAGGTGGCCAAGACGACGGATGTCGGGCTGACTTATCTGGTGGGCGAAGTGCCCGAAATGATCCGCATCGCCCCCGACCCTGAGCGGCTGGCGCTGTACGGGGTCACCTTGCAGCAGCTGGCGGCCAAGGTGGCCAATGCGAACCGGTCACAGAACACCGGCCCGTTGCGCGACAACGGCGAACAAATTGATCTGGTAGTGGGTGAGACGCTGGTCGCCCCGGCCGAGATTGCCAACCTGTTGCTGACCACCCGCGACGGCCGGCCGGTCTATGTGGCCGATGTGGCCGAGGTCAGCTTTGTGTCCGACAGCACCGACGTCATCGTGGCCAATGTCAGCCGCGCGCCAGATGGCACGGTCACCCGAACACCAGCCGTCACTCTGGCCGTGGCCAAGCGCGCCGGAGCCAATGCGGTGATCGTGGCCGAGGCGATCCTGACGCGCGTTGAGGCGCTTGAGGGCAGTCTGATCCCGGACACGGTCGCCGTCATCGTCACCCGCAACTATGGCGAAACGGCCAACGAAAAGGCCAATGAACTGCTGTTCCATCTCGGCCTTGCCACCCTGTCCATCGTCGCTTTGGTCTGGCTTGCCATTGGCTGGCGCGAAGCGATTGTCGTGGCGGTGGTGATCCCGGTCACCATCCTGCTGACGCTCTTTGCGGCCTGGGTCATGGGCTATACGCTGAACCGTGTGTCGCTGTTCGCGCTGATATTTTCCATCGGCATACTGGTCGATGATGCGATTGTGGTGATCGAAAACATCGCGCGACACTGGGGGATGAACGATGGCCGCAGCCGGTTGACCGGTGCCGTCGAGGCGGTGGCCGAGGTGGGCAACCCGACCATCGTAGCGACCCTAACCGTGGTGGCCGCGCTGTTGCCGATGCTGTTCGTGTCTGGCCTGATGGGGCCGTACATGAGCCCGATCCCGGCGAATGCAAGTGCGGCGATGATCTTTTCGTTCTTTGTGGCTGTGATCATCACGCCGTGGCTGATGGTCAAGGTGGCGGGCCGCGCGCCGATGGCGGCGCATGGGCACGACGATGTCTATGGCGGCCATCCGGGCGGAGTTTTGGGGCGGCTTTACGGTCGGGTGGCACGGCCCTTGCTGGCCAGCAAGACCCGCAGTCTGGTCTTCCTGCTGGTCACGGTGGTTCTATCTTTTGGCTCGCTTGGTCTGCTCTACACGCAGGATGTGACGGTCAAGCTGCTGCCATTCGATAACAAGTCCGAGCTGTCCGTGGTCATCGACCTGCCAGAAGGTGCTGCGGTCGAGGCGACGGACCGAGTGGCACAGGACGTGGCGCGCCTGGTTTTGCAACTGCCCGAGGTGGTGTCGGTGCAGACCCATGTCGGGACTGCGGCCCCGTTCAATTTCAACGGTCTGGTGCGGCATTATTACTTGCGCGGCGCGGCGCATTTGGGCGAGGTTCAGATCACCCTTTCGCCCAAGGCCGATCGCGACCGGCCCAGCCATGCAATCGCGCTGGATATCCGCGCGCGTCTGGCCGCGTTGCCGCTGCCCGCTGGCACGAGCCTGAAAACGGTGGAGCCTCCGCCCGGTCCGCCGGTGATCGCAACCCTGCTGGCCGAGGTCTACGGCCCTGATGCCAATTCCCGCCGGGCTGCCGCCACCAAGGTGCGCGAAGCCTTTCAATCTGTGCCTTTTGTTGTTGATGTGGATGACAGCTTCGGCATGCAGGCACGCCGTTTGCGCGCCACGATCAGCACCGACGATCTGGAGTTTTTCAGCGTCGAGGAAAGCGATGTCTTCGACACGCTGGCCATCCTGAACGGCGGGCGCACCGTGGGCTATTCGCACCGCGCGGATGGCCGTCCGCCGATCCCGATCCGGATCGAACGGGCCAAGGGCGACCGGGTGCTGGACGAGCGGTTCCTGTCTACCCCGATCCCGGCCAACGTGTTGCCAGGCGCGCGGGGCGTGGTGGAATTGGGCGACGTGATCCGCGTGGCAGAGGAACGCGCCTCGTTCCCGGTGTTTCGCCACAACGGGCGGGATGCGGAGATGGTGACGGCAGAGATGGCAGGGGCGTTCGAAGCGCCGCTTTACGGCATGATCGCGGTGGGCAAGGCGCTGGATGCGATGGACTGGACCCCCGGCACCAAACCGGTGATCAGCCTCTATGGCCAGCCCGCCGACGAATCCGTGACGACCCTGCTGTGGGATGGCGAGTGGGAAGTGACTTACGTCACCTTCCGTGACATGGGGGCAGCGTTTGGCGTGGCGCTGCTGGGTATCTATATTCTTGTCGTCGCGCAGTTCGGTTCGTTCCGCCTGCCTTTGGTGATCCTGACGCCAATCCCGCTAACGTTTCTCGGCATCGTAGCGGGCCACTGGCTGTTTGGCGCACCATTTTCCGCCACTTCGATGATCGGCTTTATAGCCCTTGCCGGGATCATCGTGCGCAACTCGATCCTCCTGGTCGATTTCATCCGCCATGCCGATCCGGCAGGCAAGACCCCGGTGGAGATCCTGATCGAGGCCGGGGCCATCAGGTTCAAGCCGATCCTTCTGACGGCCATCGCGGCGATGATCGGGGCGGTCGTGATCCTGTCGGACCCGATCTTTCAGGGGCTGGCGATCTCGCTGCTGTTCGGGCTCTTGTCCTCGACGCTGCTCACAGTCCTCGTGATCCCAGCGATCTACCGGGTGCTGAAGACCTGAGTGCGACCGAATGGTGGACGGCTTCGAACAAAACGATCGGAGACGCGATGACGCGGTTACTCTCGTCGGCTGATACAGCTCACTTCAGAGTCGAGCATGCTATGGTAAACGACAACAATAAGAAACAGTTGGGAGCATGAAATGAGTATAAAACTTGCTTGCCTTGTCTGCGGTCAAGCCAACCGCGTGCCAGAGGCCAGACTGGGGTCCGATCCCAAATGTGGAACCTGCGGCGCAGGGTTGATTGCGGACAAACCATCTGAAATTTCCTTCGACATTCTTGAGAAAGCCGCACGGATCGACGAATTGCCGCTCGTCGTGGACTTCTGGGCGGCTTGGTGTGGACCATGCAAGATGATGGCGCCCGAATTTGCCAAAGCGTCCAAGGAACTCAAGGGCCGCGCACGTTTTGCAAAGCTGAACACCGAGACCTATCCCCAAGCAGGCGGGCGATACGGCATTCGCGGAATACCGCTGCTGATTGCGTTTCGAAGTGGGAAGGAAATCAAGCGGCAGGCCGGTGCGATTGTATCGGCGCAAATCATTGAGTGGGCTAATGCACTGCGCTGAAATCAGCCACCAGGGTTTCGGCCCTCCCGTCGCGCAGAAGAAGTTCGCGAATAACCTGGGGCAGATCACGGATCTTCAACTTGGCAAGATTGCGGTTCAATGCGCCGCCAAATAGGAATGCAGGCGATGTGGGTTCAGCTATCAGCTAAGCATTTAAGGAACGTCTGATTAACGGCTTCGGCTTTGCCGAGATGGCCGTCTGAGCGTCGCTGGGACATTTTTTTCGGGCAAATGGCATCGATTTTGCGGTTTCGGAGCCGCATCCGCGGCGGCGCGCCCGCTTTCGGGCAGAC
>JANNWS010000218.1:0-2824 GCA_031408575.1 Rhodobacterales bacterium | reverse complement strand
CCAACTACCGTCCCCCGAAAGGCGGACTGCTTCTGCAAGGGGAAGTTTCGTTATGTTTGCTTCATTCGCTCAACTGGTCGGAAACGATTTTAGTTTTGCGAGTGTTGATTCTGCGACAGTCTGGCAGGCCCGCCGGAGTTGCTTACGAAAGGCTTACTGGCCATTTTCGCCTCCAAAATGGCGATCAGATATCTTATACAAGTGATTGTTTTCATTGCGGGAATTTGGTCGGAGCGAGAGGATTCGAACCTCCGACCCCCTGCTCCCGAAGCAGGTGCGCTACCAGACTGCGCTACGCTCCGACCGATGGCTGCGGGTTAAACCGTCCTCGGCACTTTGGCAAGGCCCCGAAAGCCGCAATCAAGTCTGATCGCCGGGCCGTTCGAACCGTTTCAACCAGCTTGAGATGCGGGGCTGGGTGCCGATGTCCATGCGTGAGCGGCTTTCCAGCACCGGGCGGTTGCGGCTGACCAGGGGCGTGCCTTCCCGCAAGACGATGTAGATGCCCGAGGCGATGATCACCGCCGATCCGACGCCGGTGTAGAAATCCACCGTCTCGTCAAAGAAAAGCCAGCCGTACAGGGCGGCCCAGATGATCTGGGAATACTGCATCGGGGCCACGATCACTGCCGGGGCGGTCCGATAGGCGGCGATGACGGCCAGAGCCCCCAGCATGCCAAGGAACGCCATCACGGCGGTCAGGCCAAGGTGTTCGACTGGCATCGGCACATAGACAAAGGGCATCGCTGCCCCCATCGCAAAGAAGGTCAGGACCATCGGATACAGCATCAGGACGACCGACCGTTCCTCTTGCCCGATCTTGCGGACGATGACGCTGGTCAGGGCGCCGGTGACAGCGGCTCCGATCGCGGCCAGATGACCGATGGAGTAGCTGTCGCCGCCACCCGGACGCAGAACGATCATGACGCCGAACAGCCCGACCATGACCGCAACGCCACGCCGCATGCCGACCTTTTCGCCCAGCATCGGGATGGCCATCAGGGTGATCAGCAGGGGCATGGCGAAGAATATCGCATAGCAGGTGGCCAGCGGCAGTTGCGAGAAGGCGAAGAACCCCATCACCCCCGTGGCCACGGCCGAAACCGACCGCAGCGCCGACCACCAGGGATGGCGCGGGATCAGGGTGCTTTCGCGCCGGTCACCCATCAGCATCATCATGACCAGTGGAAAGCCCATCAGGCCGGAAAAGAACATGATCTGAAACGAGGTGTAGCTTTCGCCCAGAAGCTTCACCACCACGTCATGGGTGGCATAAAAACCGAAAGCGGCAAGCGACATAAGCGCCCCGCGCAGGGTGGAGTTCATCTGAAAGGGTCCGAAAGCGGGGGCGCGGCGTCGCCGATGTTACCGCCAACAGTGTCGCGCCAAACCGGGGTGCGCGCAAGGGCAAGGTGGCGCAATTCTGTGGCAGAACGCAGATTTCAGCCAGGCCGATCCTGTCGCCAGACAATGACGATACCCGAAGCGATGATCACTCCCGTCCCAAGAACGGTGTGCATGCTCATCGACTCGTCAAAGAGAAGGGCCCCGAAGATCGCGGCCCAGATGATCTGGCTGTACTGCATGGGTGCGACGACAATGCCGGGCGCGCGGCGATAGGCGGCAATGATCGCGAAATACCCCGCAAAGGCCGCCGTCGCCATCATGGCGGTCAGTCCCAGATCGCGCAACGGCATCGGGGCATAGACGAACGGCAGTACCATTGCCGCCGTCGCCAGTTGCAGCATCAGCGGGTAGAGGATCATCACCACCGTTCGTTCCTGTCCGCCAGTCCTGCGGATGATCACATAGTTTGCCGCCCCCGTGACCGAACCGACCAAAGCGGCAAGATGTGCCCAACCCAGCGTCGCCCGTCCGGGGTCCAGCGCCGCCACGACGCCGACCAGCCCTGCCAATACCGCCGCGCCGCGCACAAGGTCGATCCGTTCCTGCAGGAACAGCGCAGACAGAAGGGCTATGAAGATCGGCATGGTGAAGAAGATCGCATAGGCCTGCGCCAGTGGCAGGTTGGCAAACGCAAAGGTGCCAAGAAAGCCGTTCACCGCGACAACCCCGCAACGCAGCGCCATTAGGCGTGGCAGGACGGGGCGCAGCGGGCCGGGGGTGGGGTCTGCCATGGCAAAGCCGGCGATCAGCGGTACCGACATCAGCCCGGCGAAGAAGATGATCTGGAACGGATCATAGCCCTCGCCCAGAAAGCGGACGGTGATGTCGGATACCGCAAAAAGCCCCATCCCCAGAAGACCCAGCAGGGCGCCGTTCAGGTTTGATGGCTTGGGCACGCAGCGGTGCTCCTGTCAGGTGATGGGTGCGGTTTCGCGCGTTGCGATCAAAGACTGGCGTCCAGCGCTGCAAGGACCGCGTCGCCCATCTGGGTGGTGGTGACCGGAGTGCCGTCTTGCGGACCCATCAGATCCGCCGTGCGGACGCCGTCGGCCAGAACCTTTTCGACCGCCTTTTCAATGCGGGTGGCCTCGTCACCCGCGTCAAAGCTGTACCGCAGGGCCATCGCAAACGACAGGATGCAGGCGATCGGGTTCGCCTTGCCGGTGCCCGCGATATCGGGCGCGCTGCCGTGGACGGGTTCATAAAGCGCCTTCGGGCGGCCATTCGCCATCGGCGCGCCAAGGCTGGCCGAGGGCAGCATCCCAAGGCTGCCCGTCAGCATCGCAGCGCAATCGGACAGCACGTCGCCGAAAAGGTTGTCGGTGACGATCACGTCAAACTGCTTGGGCCAGCGGACCAGCTGCATGGCACCATTGTCGGCATACATGTGCGACAGTTCCACATCCGGGTAGTCGCG
>JANNWS010000217.1:0-18074 GCA_031408575.1 Rhodobacterales bacterium | reverse complement strand
CCTCCGGATCGTCGGACTGACGCAGCTTTCCCCGCTGCGGGGTTCCGATCGGGCTGACTGGCCCGACCGACCGACTGTCACCCCGTCATTGGGGTGTCAGACGTTTCTTTGGCCCTTGCGGGGCCGCAGGATGGACCGGCCTGTTCAGGCCGAGAATATGTGGGGCGTGATCGCCCGTGCTTCGGCCAGCGCGCGGCGGACCGGGTCTTTGGTGTCGCGGCCCGTCGCCAGGTCGGCGATCGTGGCCACAAAGGTAAAGGGCAGGGCCGCCACGAAGATCGCTGCAAAGTAGATACGATATTCCAGCTTCGGCACCTTGTGGTGCTTCTGCATGGCGCCGGCCGAGGTGTGGTCGCTCATCATGGCTTCTCTCCCTTTTGAACTCGTGTATCGACGCCCGCAAAGGCCTCGACTGTTTCTTTCACGACGCGTTCATGGCCCGCGTCGAGCGCTGCTTTTTCGGCAGCATCGCGCAGGCTCAGGGCCGCGCTGATCCGTGTCAGAACCGGATGGCCGGAAACGATCCGGTCCAGTTCGGCCTGTGCGTCGGCATCCCACGGGAAGTCGCGGCGCAAAGTCGTAGGGGTCGCTGCCGCGCTGTCCATGTCGGTGCCCAGCGGCAGGATGTGAAACAGCGCGTCAAACAGGCTGTTGCACACTTCCTGCAACACCCAGACGCAGCCGGCATAGCCCATCACCGGCGTGCCGGTGGCCCGCCTGATCGCGGCACCGGGAAAACTCGCGGCGATGAAGGTGGGCTGCGGTCCGTGACCGCCCTTCATTTCGGCCAGGTACATCTTCTCGTTGATCGACCCCATCACAATCAGCGGGCGGTGCTGGCGCATCAGGCCCCGCACTTTTTCGCCATCGGTTTTCTGGCCGGGCTTGCGCGCCACCGCAAAGGCGCAGGGCAGGCCCAGATCGCCTTCAAGGTAATTCCGCACGCCGCGCGCATAGGTTTCGGACGCCACGATGGCAAAGCTCGCGGTGGCAAAAAAATCCTGCGTGACCGACCGCCACAGATCCCAGACCGGTTTCAGCGTCGAATGTTTCTCGCGCTCGATGAACTGCTCGGGGTCCAGCCCCAGCATCTCGCCCAGCTTGCGCAGGAACAGCGTCGTCGACTCCATCCCGATGGGCGCTTGCAGATAGGGTTTGCCCAGCACCTCGGCCAAGCCCCGCCCGAACTCTCGGTACATGACCACGTTCACATCGGCATTCACCAGGTTGCGCATTTCCGCCAGGTGTGCGCCCAGCGGCATCACGATATGAACGTCGGCCCCGATCCCTTCGATCAGACGGCGGATCTCATGCAGGTCCGACGCCATGTTGAAGACGCCGTACATTGGCCCGAGGATGTTGACTCGCGGTCGCGCCCCTTCGGGCCGTGCCGTCTCGGGCGGCATCCGGCCCTTGGTCATCCCGAATTCGGTAAAGATCCAGGTCATCGCCCGGTCCGCCGCCTGCCATTGATCCTCGTCAATGGTGCGCGGCAGAAAGCGTTGGATGTTGGTTCCCATGGGCGTCACGCCACCGCCGATCATCTCGGCAATCGACCCCGTGACAACCACCGCAGGCAGCGCCGGATCAAGCGTTTTCCACGCCCGCCGCATCGCCCCTTCGGTGCCGTCGCGGCCCAGATCTTCCTCTCCCAGACCTGACACCACGATGGGCAACTCATGGGGCGGCAGCGCATCGGTATAGTGCAGCACCGATGTCACCGGCAGATTCTCGCAGCCGACAGGACCGTCGATCACGACCTGCAATCCCTTGACCGCGCAGAAGGCATACACCGCCCCCCAATAGCCGCCCGCCCGGTCATGATCCTGAATCAGCATATGGCACCGCCACCCGCGCTGACGCAGCCCCGGACCCCGATCCGGGGCCTTCCCGCGGCGACGTCGCGCGAAAATGCGGTGCAAGGCCCGATACGGCGGAAACAGATCAAATCATTTCCTCCGCCTTGGCGGCCTTGGCCTGCTTGTCCAGCTTCTTCTGATGTGCCGCCCGGTAGTCCGGCCGCAGATTCGGCGCACCTTCCCAGATACCGGCGGTATCCCCGGACCCGACACCCGCGAAGAATGCCTTCATCCCGTCCATGCGCTCGCGACCCGCAATCGCTGCATTCACGACCTGCGCCAGCGACCCCGCCCCCGCAGGCCCCATCAAGGGCCGCGCCGAAATAAGGTTCGTGAAGTAAAGCGCTGGTGTTGCACGTTCTTTTGCCTTTTGCACAACCGGGGTCGTGCCGATGGCAAGGTCCGGATTGATCGCCTCCATCGCCGCCAGATCGTCTTCCAGCGAGGCGCGGAATTTCACCTTCACCCCGCGCGCCTCCAGCCAGTCGCGGTCGGCTTCCGACCACGGCGACTTCGCGCAGGCGGTGCCGACATAAGGCACATTCGCCCCGCTTTCGATCAGCAGACGGGCCACCAGCAACTCGGACCCTTCATAGCCCGACAGCGTGATCGTGCCTTTGATCGGTGTTGCTGCCAATGCCGCGCGGATGGCCGGCAGGAACGCGTTCTGCGCCGCAGCGATCTTATCCGCAGCAATCTCGTAAGCCTCACCGATGTTCTGCAACCAAAGTGCGGTTCCGTCATGCCCGACCGGGGCCGAGCCAACAACCTTGCGCCCCGCCGCCTGAAACTCGCGCACCGCCGCCGTGTAGAACGGATGGATCGCCGCCACGACACCGCTGTCGAGGGCTGCATACAACTCGCGCCACTCGCGGCACGGCACCACCGGCCCGACAGCCAGACCCATCGGGGCCAGCATCGCGCCAATCATCATCGGATCGGCCGGAAACATTTCGCCCAGCAGCGCAACTGTGGGTCGGTCCGACCGCCCCTGCACCGGTGCCGCCACCGGCCCCGCCTCGATCTCGGCGCGGGCGTATTTCAGCATTGCCCCGGCCAGCACGTCCTTGGCTTCGGCATGGGTCGGGATACCAAAGCCCGGCACGTCGATACCCACGATCCGCACGCCGTTGATCTCGGACGGCAGCAACTTCAGCGGCACGCCTGACGCGGTCGGCACGCAGAGGTTAGTCACGACAATCGCGTCATAGCGATCGGGGTCTGCCAGTTCATGCACTGCATCACGAATGTCTTCGAACAGCTTGCCAGTAACCAAGGATTCGGAATTGAACGGAACGTAGCCAACCGACCGCCGCGCGCCATAAAAGTGCGAAACAAAGGTCAGACCGTAAACACAGCAGGCTGAGCCAGACAGCACGGTCGCCACCCGCCGCATCCGCAATCCGACACGCAGCGACCCGAAAGCCGGGCACATCGACTGCGGTTTGTCATGTGGCCCCTGGGGATAGTCGGCCTTGTACTGGTCCAGCAGTTCCGACTGCCCGGCGGCTCGTGCCGCCTTTTCCATCTCGCCCGCTCCGGCATGGCAACCCAGGCCATCAGCCCCGACGCCCGCCGTCTCGGCACCCACCATCGCGGGCAAATCGGCCCCCGCATCGGTCAGGGGTGCGTCAGCGGCGGCATCATATCGGGCTTCTTGAGTCATTTGGCCGCCCTTGGGGAGGCAGGGACACTCAGCCGGGCCAGCGCCCGGTCAAGGGCTGCAAGAAGGTCCAGATCAAGCATGGTCATACACCACTTCCAGCGATTTCTTCACCACGGCATCCTTGCCGCGCATGTCGGCATCCGTGGCCGGCACCAGCACGAAATCCTTGCCCGTCGTCTCGGCCGAGAACAGGTTCAGCAACCCGTCCTGCGTCAACGGCGCAGGCCGCACCGGCGGGGCAATCGCTACCGCTTCCGCCAGTTCGGCGAACAGTGGCCCCCACTGGCTTTCATAGCTGCCAACGATCTGATAATTCGCCGATTTCTTGCGAAGATCATCGTCCTGCGGGATCGCGGAGAGGACCGGAATGTTCACCGATTTCGCAAAAGCCGCAGCCTCGCCCGTACCGTCATCCTTATTGATGACCAGCCCCGCGATGCCAACATTGCCGCCCATCTTGCGGAAATATTCCACCGCCGAGCAGACGTTGTTGGCCACATAAAGCGATTGCAGGTCGTTCGAGGCGACGAGGATCACCTTCTGCGCCATGTCCCGCGCAATCGGCAGGCCGAACCCGCCGCATACCACATCGCCGAGGAAGTCGAGGAGAACATAGTCGAAATCCCAATCGTGGAAGCCCAGCTTTTCCAGCAGCTCGAACCCGTGAATGATCCCGCGCCCACCGCAGCCCCGGCCAACTTCCGGCCCGCCCAATTCCATCGCGAACACGCCACCGCGCTTGAAGCACACGTCTCCGATCTTGACCTCTTCCCCCGCCAGCTTCTTGCGGGTCGAGGTTTCGATGATCGTGGGACACGCCTTGCCCCCGAACAGCAGCGACGTGGTGTCGGATTTAGGATCGCAGCCGATCAGCAGCACGCGCTTGCCCATTTCAGCCATCATGTGGCTGAGGTTGGCCAGCGTGAACGACTTTCCGATCCCGCCCTTGCCGTAGATTGCGATGATCTGGGTTTTCTTGGTTGGCTCCCCTTGCGGGATCTCCAGCGTGGGCTCTTCATGCGCCTCATCCCGCAGCCGGGCATCGAACTCTTTGAGGTTCGGGATATCGAGCGTCATGCGGTGGCCTTCCAGTCGAGGATCATTTTCAAGCAGTCCGGGTCGGTGAATGCCGTTGCATAGGCCAGAGGCGCATCCGCAGCGGCTGCCCTGTGTGTAATCAGGCCGTCCAACGACAGCGCACCGGATTCCACCAGCCCCCGCGTCGCCGCCATGTCGGCAGCGTCCCATTCAGCCGCAACTCGCAGTCGCGCCTCGCGAAGGAAAGCCATCGTGAAGCCAAAGCTGATCGGCGCGGTGTAAAAGCCGGCAAGCACAACTTCGCCGCCCTTTTTCAGCCGCTTGATGAGCACATCGATCAGTGAGGCATCTCCCGAGGCATCATAGATCGCCTCGTAATCCTTGCGCGGATCATCGTCGGGATGAACCACGTCATATCCCACTGCCCCGCCCTGACGGCGCGCGTCCAGTTCCCAGACAGTCGGCGCAGGTGCGCCTGCCGCAACGGTCAGCCGGGCAAGCAACCGGCCCAGAACGCCGTGACCCACGATCAGGTCAGGCAGCGCATGCCCCGGCACCGCCAGCGCATGGCGCGCCGTTGCGGCAAGGGCCAGCAGCGCCCCCTCAGCCCCAAGACCCGCGTCGATCCTTGTCACACGGGCGGCGGGCGTCACCAGATGGCGCGCGGCGGCCCCGAACAGGCCCTTCACCTCGCCAAAGCAGGTGGCACCCGGCACGAACACCCGGTCACCGACTTTGAGCGATGATCCGGCAGGCGCCTCGACAACTTCGCCTGCAGCCTCATAGCCCGGCACAAGCGGGTATCCCATGCCCGGAAACGGCGGCATCCGGCCTTCCCAGAACAGCTTTTCGGTGCCGGTCGAAATACCCGAATGGCTGATCTCAACCACCACATCGTTCGCTTGGGGTGGCGTCAGATCAAGCACGTCAAGACCCAGGGCGCGTGGACCGGAAAGAATAACTGCGGCAGTCTGCACGGCGTCTCCCCCCTCGGTTTTCCCTATGGTCCATTCTTTGCGGGACTCAGGGATGGCGCGTTGACTTGGATGTAACTGTAGACAGACACCAACTTATGTCAATCCGAATTGACAGTTGAACTGTAAATCAGATTGGACAGATTTTCAGGTGAACGGCAAAGCACAGGCGCAGCGGCAACCTGTGCCGATCCTAAGCGTCGGCGACCACAACGCTGGTGATATAGGGCCTTGGCCCCGGCAGGCTGCGAACCTGCGAAAACCCTGCCTGCGTCAGCAAATGTGCGATTGCTTCGGCCGAACGCGTGCGTCCCGTCCCCATCGCCAGCGTGTAGAACGCAAAGTAGGTGTCGGTGATCGGATCGGGCCGCGCGCCACCCGACATCGGTTCGGATACGATCACCCGCCCGCCCTTTGGCAGGGCTGCATGAACAGAGCGCAACAGCGCCAACACCGTTTCATCCACATGGTCATACAGCACCCGCACCAGGCTGATGGCATCCGCGCCGGTCGGCAAAGCGTCATCGCGAAAACTGCCCGGCCGGATCATCACACGCGCGGCACAGCCCGCTTCGGTAAAACGCGCCCGCGCGCCCGGCACCACGGCGGGCAGATCGAACAGCGTCATGTGCAAAGCCGGATAGCGCGCGGCGACCGCCACCAGAAACGCCCCGGTCCCGCCGCCCACATCCATCAGTTGCCGGACGCCCGACAGGTCTACCGATCGCAAGGTGTCATCCGCGACCATCGCCTGCGTATCGGACATCAGCCCCGAATAAGCGGCGGTCACCTGCGGGTCAGTCGCGCCCCCCGCTCCGAACACATAAGGCCAGAACCGCGCAAGTTCGGTTTCGGTATCGCCGCGCAGCAAGGCAACTGGGTCTGCCATGTCGCGATAAAGCACGCTGTGATGCCGGATCATCCCCGCCAGCCCCGGAACGCCCAGCAGAACCGCGCCACGCCGGGTCAGCGAAAACTGCCCGTCCCGTCGCCGCCTGAGCAGCCGCAGCGCGGCACCGCCCTGTAGCAAGATCGCCATCCGGTCCTCGGCAATGCCCGCAGGCCGGGCCAGCACCGCCGCCGGCTGCGGCCCCGGAACCAGCGCCTCCAGCACCCTGAGTTCAACCAGCGCCGCCAGAATCTGGGAATTCACGAAACCGCCGACAAGGCCGAACATCGCCTCGCCTTCAGCCCGCGCGATCCGTCCCAATAGGGGCATCCGCGCGATCGCTGCCAACAACCGGGGGTTCATGTAAGCTCGCGTGAAAAAGTCCCCGCGTGCGGCGGGGGCGTGGGGCGACGCCGGCGTAGTCAGATCAGCCACGTCACACGCGCACAGGTGCCACCGGCGTCATCCGTTCCGCCGTGCGGCGCACGAGGTCGGCCAGCATCGCCTCGCCCGGACAGGACGGGATCGACGAGATTGCGCCGCCCAGAATGTCCGAAAGCCGCCGGATCGCGCCCTGCACACCCAGTTCAGCCACAGCCGACGGGCGGGCATGCGCCTCGTCCTGCCCAGCGGGTTTGCCCAGCGTCGCCTCGTCATAAAGCGCGTCGCGCAGATCGTCGGCCACCTGAAACGCCTCACCGATCCGCGCGCCAAGTTCGAACCACGGCTCGGCGTCCTGACCAGCGGCTACGGCCCCCAACTGCGTCGCCGCGATGAACAAGGCGCCGGTCTTGGCCTGATGATAGGCGCTGACATCAACCTTGGTCTCGCTTTCCCAGCCCTGTCCGGCGCAGATGCCGAACGGCATCCCCGAGCGTTTGCCCAGAATGCGGATCATCTCCAGCGCGCGTTCCGGCTTGTCGCCCGCCGCACGCGCCAAAAGCTCAAACGCCAAGATGATCAGGCTGTCGCCGGTCAGCACGGCCAGCGGTTCGGAATAGGCCAGATGCACGGTGGGCTTGCCCCGCCGCACCGGCGCATCGTCAAAACAGGGCAGATCGTCATGGACCAGGCTCGCGCAATGGATCAGTTCCAGCGCCGCCGCCGCCGCATCGGCCAGACCGGGGCGATCATCGCCGCAGGCGAGTGCCACGCTGAGCAGAATAGTCGGCCTGATGCGCGCTCCGCCCGGTGTCACCGCATAGTGCAGCGCCGAGGCCAGTTGCGGCGGGGCCACCCCGCCCTGCCCTATGGCGATTGCGGCAGCAATGGCAGCTTCGATCCGCGCGTCCAGCTTCATCCGCTGCTCTCCCTTGCGATATGTCAGCTTAAAGTGACAGCCATGTGTAAATCATACTGGACAGTCCCTCTGCACAAGTCAACAATCCTGAACATGGGACGGGATACGGACAAGGTGGTGGTGATCGGTGCCGGAATGAGCGGCCTTGCGGCCACGATCCGGCTTGCCCATGCCGGTTTGAACGTCACGCTGGTCGAGGCGCGCACCACGGGCGGCAAGATCCGCACCGTTCCCTCGGCCGCAGGACCGGTCGATGCCGGCCCCACGGTGCTGACCTTGAAACCGGTGTTCGACGATCTTTTCGCCGCCGCAGGCACGCGCGTTGAGAATCACTTGACGCTGATCCCCCTGCCTGTACTCGCGCGGCATTGGTGGCCCGACGGATCCACCCTCGATCTGCATACCGACGCCGAACAAAGCGCCGCCGCTATCAATTCCTTCGCAGGTGCAAAAGCCGAGGCGCAGTTCCGGCACTTTTCCAGAACCGCCGCCGCCCTGTTCGCCGCCTTTGACGCGCCCGTGATGCAGCGCCACAAGCCGCACCTGCCGGGCATCCTTGCCGCCCTAGTCAAGCGCCCTTCCCTTACCCCGTGGCTCCTGCCCGGTGCCAGCCTGTCGCGCGCATTGGCACAATCCTTCACCGACGCGCGCCTGCGCCAGTTGTTCGGGCGCTATGCCACCTATGTCGGCGGCGCGCCCACCCGTTCCCCCGCCGTTCTGGCCCTGATCTGGGAAGCCGAGGCGCGCGGCGTCTGGGCCGTCGAAGGCGGCATGCACCGTCTTGCCCAGACGCTTGAAATCCTTGCAAAACAAGGTGGGGCCACCCTGATACACGACGCGCAGGCGGTGCGCATCGTGCAAACCTGGGGCCGCGTTTCGGGTGTCACGCTGGCCGACGGCCACACCCTGCCCTGCACCCATGTCGTCCACGCGGGCGACCCGGCGGCGCTGACTGACGGCCTGCTCGGCTCGGCCATGCGCGCCGCCGTGCCGCCGCAGGCCGTCCAACCCCGCAGCCATTCTGCCTGGGTCTGGGCCTTCGCCGCCGAACCCAAGGGCCTGCCGCTGGCCTATCACAACGTGATGTTTGCCGCAGACCCGGCGCTGGAATTCACACAGATCGCGCGGGGCGAAATGCCCACCGACCCCACGCTTTACATCTGCGCCCAGGACCGCGCCACTGGCCTGCCCACCGGCCCGGAGCGATTTGAAATCATATTGAACGCCCCCCCGGTATCCCCCGACGGGTCGATGAACCTCGAAGAAGAAGACAGCCTATGTCGCACCCGCACCTTCCAGACGCTGCAACAATTCGGACTGACCTTCGATCCGACGCCACAGACCGCGGCCCTGACCGGACCCAGTCGCTTCGCGCGGATGTTCCCGGCCAGCCGGGGGGCGATCTATGGCCTCAGCCCACACGGGCTGACAGCGGCGTTTCGCCGTCCGGGGGCGCGCACCAGCGTGGCGGGGCTTTATCTGGCGGGGGGCGGGGTGCATCCGGGGGCAGGAATACCGATGGCGACACTGTCCGGACGGCACGCGGCCGAGGCGATCATGCAGGACCGCGCTTCGATATCCCGGTCGGCCCCGACGGCTACGCCTGGTGGTACATCGACGGTGTCAGTGACTGCGGCACCCGCGCGCTCTCGATCATCGCCTTCATAGGGTCGGTGTTTTCGCCGTGGTATCGCTGGTCGGGCCGCCGCGACCCCGAAAACCACGTCTGCCTGAACGTCGCGACCTATGGCCCCGGCGGGCGCTTTACCATGACCGACCGGGGCCGCCCTGCCCTGCGCCGCGATGCCCACACGCTGGAGATCGGACCCAGTTCAGTTCGCTGGACCGGCACCGAACTGATCATCGACATCAACGAGGTTGCAGCCCTGCCGCTGGTTGACCGGGTCCGGGGCCGCGTCACCATCCGGCCTTCGGCGGTCACCGATATCGAGGTGGCGCTGACCCCCGACAACCACCACCTCTGGCGGCCCTTTGCACCCACCGCGCGGATCGAGGTTGACCTTAACCGGGGCGTCTCATGGTCCGGCCACGGCTATTTCGACGCCAACTTCGGCACCCGCGCGCTGGAGGCGGATTTCAGTGCCTGGACTTGGGGCCGCTTTCCCGTCTCGGACGGGGCGATCTGCCTTTACGATGCGCGCCGCCGCGACGGATCAGACCTGTCGCTGGCCATGCACATCGCAACGAACGGCACGCCGACTGTGGTGCTGGCCCCGCCGCTGACCAGACTACCCCGCACGCCGTTCCTGCTGGCCCGCGAAACCCGCGCCGACGCGGGCTACCGCCCCCGACAGACGATGCGCCTGTTCGAGGCACCGTTCTATAACCGCAGTCTCGTCCGGACGCAGCTTTTTGGCGAGGAAACTGTGGGGATGCATGAAGCGCTTGATCTGGCTCGCTTCCGCAATCCGCTGATGAAACCGCTCTTGGCTGTGCGGGTGCCTCGTCGTCGCGGATGGAATTTTCAGACCACCGTTTCATGACGTCCCGCAGATGTGTGCCGATCAATGCGCGGGCGGTATCGTCCACCTTTCGGCGACATGTGACAGTGCGCCAGCTGGTCGCGCCGGTGCTGCTCTGCTATTGGCAGGCAACTTCGGTGCAATACTCCTGCGCGCCGGATCGGAGCGTTGCATGACAAAGACCCTCTTTTTGATTGCGGCCCTGCTGTTTGGCACGGCGGGATTGGCCCATGATTACACCGCAGGCGACCTTAAGATCACCCATCCCAATATTCCCCAACCCGCCACGACGGCCCCGACTGCGGCAGGCTATCTGGCGATCACCAATACCGGCACCACGCCCGACCGACTGACCGGAATCACCGCAGGGTTTGCCGAGATGGCGATGCTGCACCAATCAAAGGTCGATGACAGTGGCGTGGCCAGCATGACCCACCTGGACGGGATCAATATTCCGCCGGGCGGCACCGTGACACTGGAACCGGGCAGCCTGCACATCATGTTCATGGGTCTTGCCAGTCCTCTGCTCGAAGGCACCCCGCTGCCCGCCACGCTGACCTTTGAAAACGCGGGCGAAGTTGTAGTGGAATTCATGGTCGAGCCGGCTCAGGGCGCTGCTCACGGCCACAGCAAGATGACCGCGCCCACCGAATAGATGCTGCCGTGCGGGGCTTGCCATGCCCCGGCTGCGGGGTTACTGATTTTGGTGTGCTTTGCGGGTGTAGCTCAATGGTAGAGCTTTTGGTTCCCAACCAAATGACGAGGGTTCGATTCCCTTCACCCGCTCCATACCCCTTCCCTTTGCGGCGCCCCGGCTTTACCAGCCGATGTGAGCCATAAACCGAAGGAACCGCCATGCCCGCCATCACCCGTATCGAATCCGCCGCCCGCATGTCGAATGCGGTGATCCACAACGGCACCGTTTATCTGGCGGGGCAGGTCGGGAACCCCGGCGAAAGCGTGACCGATCAGACCCGCACGATCCTGTCCGAGATTGACCGTCTGCTGGCGCTCGCCGGATCGGACAAGACCCGCATCCTGTCGGCGCAAATCTGGCTGTCCGACATTGCCACCTTTGCCGAGATGAACGCTGTCTGGGATGCTTGGGTTGCCCCCGGCCACACGCCCACCCGCGCCACCGGCGAATCGGCTCTGGCCACGCCCGAATACAAGGTAGAGATCATCGTGGTCGCGGCACAGGTGTAACCCCTTGCCGTAAAGGCATCCCGCGCGCACCATGTCGATCAGGGCATCATCAGCCCGAACGGAGGATCACATGCGTCTTTCCCCTCGACTGCGCGCGGCGCGCCGTCTCGGCCTGGCAGTCGCACTACTCGCCTTTGGCGCACCCGCGCAGGCTACGGCGCTGGTGCAATGCAACAAGCAGGTCGATGGGTCATTCGTGCCGGTCCTGATGGTCGAACAGGGCGGTAAATCGACCACCTACAGGGTTGGCGACAAGGGCCTGACCCGGTCGATCATCTTCAACGAACGCAAGGCAATGGCCTGGGCGAACACGGCGCTGGGTATTCGCGCCAATGATTATCACGCCTGCGGTTTCCCCAGCAACGACGACCGTCGTGACCGCTGACCCGCCTCACGCTACGGGCGGGCGCAGATAATCAACCAGCGCGCGCGTTGAGCCGTCCTTGCCCGCCGCAGATTGTTTACCCTGCAGAATGAGGGCAAGCGCCACAGCAAGTTCTTTGCCTAACTCCACCCCCCATTGGTCGAAACTGTTGATCCCAAGGATCACGCCTTCGACAAATACCCGGTGCTCGTAAAGAGCAATGATCCGACCCAGGGTGAAGGGGTCCAGCCTGCCATAGGCCAGCGTCGTGGATGGACGGTTCCCCGGAAACACCCGGTGGCGCGCCTGACGGTCCCGCTCCGCCCCGGTCAGCCCTTTTGCCGCCATGATCTCGGTTGCCTCGGTCAGCGACCGCCCCCGCAGCAGCGCCTCGGATTGCGCGAGGCAATTGGCGACCAGCAGCAGGTGCTGATGGGCAAGCTCGGGCTCATGCCCGGTCTTGGCCACGAGAAACTCGCACGGGATCACCCGCGTGCCTTGGTGGATCAGCTGGTAAAACGCATGCTGCCCGTTGGTTCCCGGCTCGCCCCAAACCACCGGGCCAGAGTTGACCACCAGATCGCTGCCATCCATCGCCACGCGCTTGCCATTGCTCTCCATCTCAAGTTGCTGAAGATACGCTGGCAGGCGCGACAGCCGCTGGTCATAGGGCAGCACCGCACGGGTCGCAAAGCCGCAGACCTGATTGTGCCAGATGCCGACCAGCGCCAGCAGCACCGGCAGGTTCTGCGCAAAGGGCGCCTCGCGGAAATGCGCGTCCATTGCGGCGGCTCCGGCAAGGAAGCGGTCGAAATCCTTCGGCCCGATAGCAAGCATCAGCGAAAGCCCGATCGGCCCCCACAGCGAATAGCGCCCGCCGACCCAATCCTCGAACCCGAACACACGGGACGGATCAATCCCGAAGGCCGCCGTCTTTTCCGCCGAGGTTGATACCGCCACGAACTGCGCGGCCGGGTCGACGACCGCCTTCGCCATCCAGCGCCGGGCCGTTTCGGCATTCGCCATCGTCTCGATGGTGGTGAAGGTCTTGGACGCCACGATCACCAGCGTCGTCTGGGGGTTCAGGCCCCCCAGCACATCATGCACATGCGCGCCGTCAACGTTCGAGACGAAATGACAGCGCGGCCCGTCGCCATAAGGCACCAGCGCCAGCACCGCCATCGCCGGCCCAAGATCCGATCCGCCAATCCCGATATTCACCACATCGGTGATTGTCCCGCCCTGCCCGACGTACCGCCCTGACCGCACACCAGATGCAAAAGCCTGCATCCGTGCATGGGTTGCGCGCACCGGCGGCATCACATCGACCCCACCGATGGTCACCGGCACGTCAAGATTGCGTAACGCGGTATGCAACACCGCGCGCCCTTCCGTCTGATTGATCGCAGCGCCCGAAAACATTGCCTCGCGCGTCGCGTCCAGCCCCGAGGCTTTCGCCAGTTCAATAAGAAGATCAAGCGTCTGCGTGTCGATGTTCGTCTTGGAATAGTCAAACAGCATATCGTCAAGACGCGCTGAAAATACCGCCGCCCGACTATCATCAAACAGATCGAGGATGCGCCGATCCTTCACCGCAGCCTGATGCGCGGCCAGTGCCTGCCAAAGCTTGTCCATGCCCTACTCCGCCCAGTGAACCGTTGCATTGGAAAGCACCGCTTTCACCGGCGCCTCCATCGGCGTCAGCGTCGCCGCACGTTCAACCGCCGCCCGCTTTTCCGCCCCCGTGATCAGGACATGGATCGCCATCGCCCCTTTCAGCACCGGTGCCGTCAGCGTCACGCGCGGCTCGCCCGCCGCCTCTGCGCGCATCGGCAGCAGGATCGGGGCCGCATCCGACAGCGCCTCTTCCAGCCGGTCCGCACCGGGGAACAGCGAGGCGGTGTGCATATCGGCCCCCATCCCCAGCAACAGCACCGAAATCGGCAAATGCGGGGCTATCCCTGCCGCCAGTTCCGCCAGCCGGTCCTCGGGCGCGTCGCCCGCCGCATAAAGCGGCACAAGCCGCGCCGCTGCGGCGCATCCCACCAGCAGCCGTTCGCGCAGCAACCGCGTGTTGGACCGGGGGCTGTTCTCGGCCACCCAACGCTCGTCGTTCAGGAATACTGCGACATTGCGCCAGTCAATATCCACGCCCGACAGCGTGTCAAAGATCGGCCCCGGCGTTGTGCCACCCGGCACACACAGGCTGGCCCGCCCCTCACGCCGCAGAAAGTCGGCAAGGTCGCTGGCGATGATGTTGGCCAGCGACAGCATCATCATCTCGCGGTCGGGATATTCGACGAATTTCACTCGCGTATCTCCCGCCAGCGCCGCCCGTCGCGGTGCAACAACATCAACGCATCCTCGGGGCCGGAGGTTCCGGGATCGTAGGTCTTGGGCTTGTCGCCCGCCGCCTCCCATGCCGCGATGATCGGGTCGGTCCAGGCCCAGGCCGCTTCCACCTCGTCGCCGCGCATGAACAGAGTCTGGTTGCCGCGGATCACATCCATGATCAAGCGCTCGTAAGCATCTGGAATATCGGCACCTTCCGCGCCAAGCGCATCTGCGAAAGACATGTCCAGCGGCACCTGCGCAAGACGCATTCCGCCCGGCCCCGGTTCCTTGATCATCACCATCAGGTCCATGCCCTCATTCGGCTGCAACCGGATCACCAGCACATTCTCGCGCCAGCCCGCCGCATCGTCAAAGATCGAATGGGGCGGCTCGCGGAAGGTGATCGCGATCTCGCTGGTGCGCGCACGCAGCTTCTTGCCGGTGCGCAGATAAAACGGCGTGCCCTTCCAGCGCCAGTTTGACACCCCCACTTTCAGCGCAATATAGCTTTCGGTCTTTGACCCGGGGTTCTCGCTGTCGGCGACATAATCGGGCTGTCCGTTGATCCGCGCATATTGCCCGCGCACGATTTCTTCGGGCGTCACCGGGTCCAGCGCGCGGATCACCTTCAGCTTTTCATCGCGCACCGCGTTGGGATCAAAGTGATAGGGCGGCTCCATCGCGATCAGACACAAGAGCTGCATCATGTGGTTCTGCACCATGTCGCGCATGGCACCAGACTTGTCATAATAGCTTCCACGCCCGCCGACACCAACCGTTTCGGCCACGGTGATCTGCACATGGTCGATGTATTGGGCGTTCCAAAGCGGCTCGAACAGGATATTGGCGAACCGCACGGCCATCAGGTTCTGCACCGTCTCTTTCCCAAGATAGTGGTCGATCCGGTAGATCTGGCTTTCTTCGAAATGCGCGGCCAGCGTCGCGTTCAGCGCCTTGGCCGAGGCAAGATCCCGCCCGAACGGCTTTTCTACAACGATTCGGCTTTGGTCATTGGCGATGCCATGCGCATGCAGGCGTTCCGCAAGGTCGCCGAACAGCGAGGGTGCGACCGAGAAATAGAACGCCCCGATCACCCCGTCGCGCATTTCGGATTTCAGCTTGGCCCAACCGCCCTTGCCGGTCGCATCAATCGACACATAGCCGATCTGCCCCAGAAACTGCGCGATCATCGCCTCGTCGCGTTTGTCTTTGACGACGAACTCGTCAATCGCCGCACGCACCAGCGCCTGAAACCCTTCCGCCGTCATTTCCGACCGTGCGGCCCCGATGATCCGGCTATCGTGCGGCATCTGGCCCGCCAGAAAGCGGCGGTACAGCCCCGGCAAAATCTTGCGTCGGGCAAGATCGCCCGTGGCCCCGAAGATGACGAGGTCGAAAGTTTCGACCGGTATGACGCGCGATACCATGGGTTCTCCTCGCTGGTGCATCCGGTGGGATGTGTTAGCGCTAACGCCCGCGTCTTCTAACGGCAGGTACTTGCCAAGTCTAGCATCCCTTCGGATCGGAACAAGGATGATTGCCGCAAGGCCGCGCTCAGGCGGCGTCTGCGGGATGCCAATCGGCGTGGGTCAGGCCCGGCTCGGCCGCAAGAAGCGCGACAACCGTCATCAGCGCGTCATCCGACCGTCCTTCGCCCTCGACCATCGCCACAAGTGCGATACCCGACCCATCGATGGCAGGATGCGCGTCGATCTCGCGCAATCGAAGCCCGCCCTGCGTCAGCGTCCGGATCATCAGAGCGCGCAGATCCTCTTCCACTTCGGGGCGGCAGGTCAGCCTGATCCGGTAAAGGCGTAGCGGTGCAGATCCCGAAAACGCCCGCCGGTCAAGCCAGTTCACCAGCGGCCGCAACCCAAGGTTCACTGTCATCACGATCAAGGTCAGCAGCGCCGCCAATGGAAGTGCGCCCGCCCCCGACATCATTCCGACCGCCGCCGAACACCACAGCGTCGCCGCCGTGTTCAAGCCATGCACCGTGAAGCCGTCCCGAAAAATCAGGCCCGCCCCCAGAAATCCGATCCCTGACACGATCTGTGCGGGAACCCGTGTCGGGCTGCTGTCGCCCGGAAAAAGTGCTGCAAAGATCACAAAGCTGGCCGCCCCCAGCGCCACCAGCGCATTGGTCCGCACGCCTGCCATCCGCTGTCGCGCCTGCCGTTCCAACCCGATGACCGCACCACAAAGGGTTGCGACCACCATCTGCACGGCGGCGATTTCCAACGGAACGGTCACGTGATCCGCCTAGGCATCCAGTTCGGCATCCCAATAAAGATAGTCCAGCCAGCTGTCATGCAGGTGGTTCGGCGGGAACCGCCGCCCGTGATTCTGCATCTCTTCGGCGTTCGGCTGATGCGGCGGGCGCGCAAGGTGCATGCCCGACTGTTTCAGCGTTTTTGACCCTTTGCGAAGATTGCAGGGCGAACAGGCCGCAACCACGTTCTGCCAGCTTGTAATCCCCCCGCGCGAGCGCGGCAGCACATGGTCAAATGTCAGATCGCCCTTGGCCCCGCAATACTGGCAGGCAAACTGGTCACGCAGGAAAAGATTGAAGCGCGTGAATGCCACGCGCTTCTGGGGTTTCACGAAATCTTTCAGCACCACGACCGAGGGTATTCGGATCTCGGCCCGCTGACTTCGCACCACATGGTCATATTCCGCCACGATCGTCACGCGGTCCAGATAGGCCGCCTTCACGGCCTCTTGCCACGGCCAGAGCGACAGCGGGTAATACGACAGCGGGCGATAGTCTGCGTTCAGAACCAGCGCGGGATAATGCCTCAGCGCCGCCGGGTCGCGCACGAAGGTTGTCCTGAAATCGCCGTCCATGATCGCGCCGCTCCGTCTTTGTCCTGCCTGCCTACCTGCTGCTCCAGGGCGACGACGCCCGCAGCGGTTAACAACAACTATATATGGCGCATCCCCCCTGACAAGCCCCGCGATGGCTAGTGGTCTCGCGGCGGTTTGGCGCACTCCCTGTAGCTAACGAGGAACAATGACATCGCCGTGACGGATCAGGCGGACGTGACGGATCAGGCGGGCAGCCGTTCCTTCAGAAAAGCCAGCGCCACCGACAGACCGTCGGGTGCAATGCCATGCCCGGTGCCTTCCATCACATGGCCATAGGTTTCAAACCCCGCGCCCACCAGCGCATCACCGGCAAGCGCCATGTCCTCGAACGGCACGACAGGGTCGGCATCGCCGTGCAGCAGCAGAACCGGCGGGCGCACCACAACCTCGTCGCTCAGCCGCTCCGGCACCAGAAGCCGCCCGGAAAACGCCGCCACCCCAGCCACGGCAACCGTCCGGCGCGGGGCCACATGCAGCGCCATCATCGAGCCTTGCGAGAACCCCACCAGCGCCATCGCCCCGGCGGTCAGCCCTTCATCCACCAAGCGATCATCCAGAAACTTGTTCAGATCGCCGGCCGAAACCGCCAGCCCCGCCGCAGCCTGCGCCTCGGATGACCCATCCAGCCACGGGATTGGAAACCACTGGAACCCGAACGGGTTGCCGGAACACTTTTCGGGCGCGTCGGGGGCCACAAAAACCGTATCGGGCAGATGCGCGGCCAACGGGTCCGCCAACCCCAGCAGGTCCGCGCCGTCTGCCCCGTAGCCATGCACGAACACCACAAGGCTGCGCGCCCGCCCCGACTTTGCTTCCCGGCGCTTGAACTTCAACTCTCGCGTCACCTTGTTCCCTCCCGTTCTCTATCCATCCAACAATTGGCTGCTAACTGTCGCGTCCCGGCAGGTTGCGTGGTGATTTGACGAAGAGATGGGGGTGGGACTTGTGCCAATCTTTCATGGCCTGCATTGGGGTTCGGCTCCCAAGGACTGACTGCGGCAATTGCGTGTTGTAGAGTGCAACGTATCGCATGAGGGTCTGCTCCAGGTCGAGCGCGCTGTCGAAGCGGTTGGTTTTGAGCACGTCCGCGATG
>JANNWS010000216.1:0-5510 GCA_031408575.1 Rhodobacterales bacterium | reverse complement strand
CGCGCCTTCATGGATGCCGCGCACCGCAAAGGTCTGGGCGTACTGCTCGACTGGGTGCCGGGGCATTTCCCGACCGACGCGCATGGGCTGGGGCGGTTTGACGGCACGGCGCTTTATGAACATCAGGACCCGCGCGAGGGGTTCCATCAGGACTGGAATACGCTGATCTATAACTATGGGCGGGTCGAGGTTTCCAACTTTCTTGTCTCAAACGCGCTGTATTGGCTTGAGGAATTCCACCTCGACGGGTTGCGCGTCGATGCCGTGGCGTCGATGCTGTACCGCGACTATTCGCGCACCGAAGGCCAATGGGTGCCGAACCGTGATGGTGGGCGCGAGAATTACGAGGCGATTGCCTTGTTGCAGCGGATGAACATCACCGCCTATGGAGAAATGCCGGGGATTGTCACGATCGCTGAGGAATCGACGGCCTTTCCGGGTGTCTCGCGGCCCGTCAACCACGGCGGCCTCGGGTTCGGGTTCAAGTGGAACATGGGCTGGATGAACGACACGCTCAGCTACATGCAGAAAGACCCGATCCACCGGAAGTATCACCACCACAAGATGACATTCGGGCTGCACAAAGCATGGTCGGAAAATTACATCCTGCCGATCAGCCATGACGAGGTTGTGCATGGCAAAGGGTCGATGCTGGACAAGATGCCGGGCGGCGGGGCGGAAAAGTTCGCCAACCTGCGGGCCTATTATGGGTTCATGTGGGCGCATCCGGGAAAGAAGCTGTTGTTCATGGGGCAGGAGTTTGCCCAGGGGCGCGAGTGGAACCACGCGCAAAGCCTGGACTGGCATTTGCTGGATGTGGCCGAGCACAAGGGCATGCAGACGCTGGTTCGCGATCTGAACGCGCTGTATCGCACGACCCCGGCCCTGTATGTGAACGACACGCGTCCTGAAGGTTTCGCGTGGATCGAGTCCAACGATGCCGAAGCCAGCGTCTATGCCTGGGCGCGGATGGGCCGGAAGGGCGATCCGATGGTGGTGGTCGCGGTAAACATGACACCGGTGGAACGGCCCTACCGGCTGGGTTTCCCCGCGCCGGGTCAGTGGGACGAGGTGATGAACACGGATGCGGGGATTTACGGCGGTGGCAACAGGGGCAACCTGGGAGGGGTGAAGACCGAAGCCACGCCGTGGAACGGTCAGCGCCAGTCGGCGATTGTCACCCTGCCGCCGCTTTCGACGGTCATGTTCCGGCAAGGCTGATGTCGGGGAAATGAAAGCCGGGCGAAAAGCCCGGACCAAGGGAGGGAAAGATGCAATCAGGACCGAACTCGCGGCTCTCGTCTCAGGCGATGGCTTTCGTATTGGCCGGGGGGCGCGGATCCCGCCTCAAGGAGTTGACAGACCGTCGTGCCAAACCGGCCGTCTATTTCGGCGGCAAGACCCGGATCATCGACTTTGCGCTGTCGAACGCGCTGAATTCCGGTATCCGCAAGATGGCGATTGCCACGCAATACAAGGCGCACAGTCTGATCCGCCACTGCCAGCGCGGCTGGAGTTTCTTTCGGGCGGAACGGAACGAATATCTTGATATCCTGCCCGCCAGCCAGCGGGTGAATGAGAATAAATGGTATCTTGGCACCGCCGATGCGGTCACTCAGAACATCGACATCGTTGACAGCTATGGTATTAAATATGTCGTCGTGCTGGCGGGCGATCATATCTACAAGATGGACTACGAGATCATGCTGCGCCAACATGTCGACAGCGGTGCAGACGTGACCATCGGCTGCCTGACCGTGCCACGAATGGAAGCTACGGCCTTTGGCGTGATGCATGTCGACAAAACCATGCGGATCACGGATTTTCTGGAGAAACCGAAAAACCCGCCTGCCATTCCCGGCGACCCGGACCATGCGCTGGCCTCGATGGGGATCTACGTATTCAGTTGGGAGTTCCTGCGCGATCTGCTGATCAAGGATGCCGAAGACGAAAACTCCAGCCATGATTTCGGCAATGACATCATCCCCGACATCGTGAAGAACGGCAAGGCCGTGGCCCACCGCTTTGCCGACAGCTGCGTGAAAAGCGGTCTGGAGACAGAACCTTACTGGCGCGATGTCGGTACGATCGATGCGTTCTGGCAGGCCAATATCGACCTTACGGATTTTGTGCCGAAGCTGGACCTTTACGACAACGCCTGGCCGATCTGGACCTATGCCGAGATCGTGCCGCCCGCCAAATTCATCCACAACGAAGATGGCCGGCGCGGATCGGCGGTATCTTCGCTGGTTTCGGGCGACTGCATCGTGTCGGGGTCCGAGGTCAGCAATTCGCTGCTGTTCACCGGGTGCCGGACCCATTCCTTTGCCAGCCTTGAATATGTCGTGGCGCTGCCGCAGGTGATCGTGCATCGCAAGGCGCAGTTGAAGAACTGCGTGATCGACCGCGGCGTTATCATTCCCGAAGGGTTGGTGGTGGGCCATGATCCGGTCGAGGACGAACGCTGGTTCCGCCGGACGGAGACGGGGATCGTGCTGGTGACGCAGGACATGCTGGACGCGCGGGCGGCGAAGATCGGTTGATCTGGCTGAGAGGGCCGGGGGGGCTGCCCCCGGACCCCCTGGATATTTGAGGACAGAAAAAAAGGGGTAGCGGATGAGCGATGTTCGGACCGTCGGTCGTGTGCTTTCGGTTGCCTCGGAATGTGTGCCGCTGGTCAAGACCGGGGGGCTGGCCGATGTGGTGGGCGCGCTGCCCGGCGCTTTGGCGGGGCAGGGCTGGGAGATGCGGGTGCTGCTGCCCGCCTACCGGGCCTTGCGCGCGCAGGCGGCAGGCTGGCCCGAGGTTTGGGCCGGGGCCGATCTGTTCGGCGGGCCGGGGCGCGTGCTCGCGGGGCAGGTGGCGGGCATTTCGGTGCTGCTCCTGGACGCGCCGCATCTTTATGACCGCGAAGGCAGGCCATATTCCGGGCCGGGGGGGGACTGGCCGGACAATGCGCTGCGCTTTGCAGCACTAAGCTGGGCCGGGGCCTCGATTGCGCGCGACGGGCTGTCGGATGGCTGGCGACCCGAGATCCTGCACGCCCATGACTGGCAGGGCGGGTTTGCCCCGGCCTATCTACGTTATGGCGCGCCAACAGTGGTGAAATCCGTGATCACCGTACACAACATCGCCTTTCAGGGTTGGGCCCCTGCCGCACTTCTGGCCACGCTGCGGCTGCCCGGCGCACAGTTCCACGCGGGCGCGCTGGAGTATTTTGGCGGGCTGTCGTCGCTGAAAGCGGGCCTGGTGACGGCGGATGCGATAACTACCGTGTCGCCGACCTATGCGGCGGAATTGATGCGGCCCGAGTTTGGCATGGGTCTGGAAGGGGTTATAGCGGCACGGGCAGCGAGCGTTTCAGGCATCCTGAACGGGGTCGATACCGATGTGTGGTCGCCCGAGGCAGACCCGGCCACCATCCCCTATTCCGCCCGCACGCTGAAGCGCAAGGCCGATAACCGGGCGGCTTTGCAGACAGAGTTCGGGCTGGATGTGCCGGGTCCGCTGGCTATCATTGTCAGCCGCCTGACCGAGCAGAAGGGCGTCGATCTGATCCCCGCCGTAATGGCGGGCTTCATCGAAGGTGGCGGCGGGCTCGCGATCCTTGGTTCGGGCGATCCGGCGCTGGAGGCCGCGATGCGCGAACTGGAGGCGCGCTATCCCGGCCGGGTCAGTGTGCGCATCGGCTATGACGAGGCGCTGAGCCACCGGATGTTCGGCGGGGCGGATGCCGTTCTGGTGCCGTCGCGGTTCGAGCCGTGCGGGCTGACGCAGATGTACGGACTGCGCTATGGCACGCTGCCGGTGGTGGCCGCGACCGGGGGGCTGGCCGATACGGTGATCGGGGCCAGCCCGGCGACGCTGGCCGCAGGTGTTGCGACCGGCATCGTCTTTCAGCCGACCGATGCGCTGGGGCTGTCGCAGGCGCTACGCCGGCTGCTTGAACTGTATGCGGACCCCGCGACCTGGGGCCAGATGCAGCGCAACGCGATGAAGCATCCTGTCAGTTGGGACGCCTCGGCTGCGGCCTATGCCCGGCTTTACCAAAGTCTTCTGGGATGACCTCAGGGGCTGTGCAGGGCGCGGCGATGTTCGCGGGTTTTGCTGCGACCCCCGGCCGCGCCTTCCCCATGGGCGCAAGTTTTGATGGCGATGGCGTTAATTTCGCCGTCTTTTCCGCCCATGCCGAGCGAATCGAGCTGTGTCTGTTTTCCCCCGATGGCCGCAAGGAGGTGGCACGCCTCGACTTTGCCGAGCGCGAGGGCGACATCTGGCACATGCGGGTGTCCGGGCTGATGCCCGGCGCGCTTTACGGCTTTCGCGCGCATGGGCCTTATGCGCCCGAGATCGGCCACCGCTTTAACCCCAACAAGCTGCTGATCGACCCCTATGCCCGCGCGCTGGACGGGCGGTTGCGGTGGTCGGACGCGCTGATGGGCTACAAGGTGGGCAGCCCGCGCGGCGATCTGTCGTTTGATACCCGCGACAGCGCCTTTGCGATGCCGAAGTCGGTTGTGATAGATCCCGCGTTCCAATGGGGCGACGACAGCCCGCCGCACCGCAGCCTGAGCGATACGGTGATTTATGAGGCACATGTCCGCGGCCTGACAGCCCTGCACCCCGGCATCGCCAGCACCCTGCGCGGCACGATGATGGGTCTTGCCTCGGACCCGGTGCTGGAGCATCTGACAAAGCTGGGTGTCACGGCGATCGAGTTGCTGCCGATCCAGGCCTTTGTCGATGACCGGTTTCTGGTGTCCAAGGGGCTGCGCAACTACTGGGGCTATCAGACCATCGGGTTTTTCGCGCCGGAGCCGCGCTATATGGGCCGGGGTGGTATCCGCGAAGTGCAAAGCATGGTGCGCCGGTTCCACGGCGCCGGGATCGAGGTGATCCTTGACGTAGTCTATAACCATTCCGGCGAGGGTGACGCGATGGGGCCGACCCTGTCGTTCCGGGGGTTGGACAACCGCAGCTATTACCGCCTGAACGAAGGCGGGCGGCACTATGTGAATGACACCGGCACCGGCAACACGCTGAACCTGACGCATCCGATGGTGTTGCGCGTGGTGATGGATTCGCTGCGCTATTGGGTCGAGACGTTCCATATCGACGGATTCCGCTTTGATCTTGCCTCGGTGCTGGGGCGCGAGACGGGTGGGTTCGACCCGAACGGCGGCTTTTTCGACGCGATCCGCCAGGACCCTGTGCTGAACCGCGTCAAGCTGATTGCCGAGCCCTGGGATATCGGGCCGGGGGGGTATCAGCTTGGGGCCTATCCGCACCCGTTTCTGGAATGGAATGACAAATACCGCGACGGGGTGCGGCGGTTCTGGCGCGGCGATGCCGGGCTGACGCCGGACCTTGCGAACCGGCTGCTGGGGTCGTCGGACCGGTTCGATCATTCGGCGCGCGCCGCCACCAGTTCAGTCAATTTCCTGACCGCGCATGACGGCTTTACGCTGGAAGATCTGGTCAGTTTTACCGTCAAGCGCAACCTTGCGAAT
>JANNWS010000215.1:0-4184 GCA_031408575.1 Rhodobacterales bacterium | reverse complement strand
TCGACACCATCAACCGCAACCCATTGGCCCGTCTGGCCACCATCACCGTCGCCGAAGACATCCTGCGCCTGTTGCCACGCGGCACGCATGACCCGGCCATGTTCATCAAACCGCGCGAATTGCAGCGCGCCTTGCAGGGTGCCGGTCTGGTGCCCGGACCGATCACCGGTCTTGGCCCGCGCGGTATCAATCGGCGCGGCGATTTGACGTTTGGCCCACTGCCACTGACAGCCGTGTTGTATATGGGAACAGCGCGCAAGCGCGTCATTTTGAATGGAGGAAAACCTTGCTGATCCTTGCAACCCTGATCACAGCGCTGCTGTTTGGCGGCATGGTTCTGTACAGCTTCGGCTTCGCCGCGTTCCTGTTCACCGCCCTGCCGCCCGATGTGGCAGGCCGGACGCTCCGACGGGCTTTTCCGATGTTTTACCTGTTCGTGCTGGGCTGCTCTGCCGCCGCTGCGGTGGTGCTATGGGCGGGCGATCTGCCGGGCGCGGGGCTGCTTGCACTGGTGGCGGGCACGGTGCTTCCCACCCGACAGATGCTGATGCCTGCGATCAATCGTGCCACCGACACCGGGGCCAAGGGGCGGTTCAAGGCGCTGCACGGGCTGTCTGTGGCGATCACGCTGGCGCACATCGGCCTGACCGGCACGGTGCTGGCGCGTCTGGCGGGTACCGCATGACCGAGTTGCCCCGCGAAATCGTGCAATCCTACCCGCGCCCACCTGCCTTGGAGGCTGTGCCGCATCGCATCACAATCCGGCTTGGCGGTGTGCTGGTGGCCGACACCACCCGTGCCCTACGGGTGTTAGAGACCCACCACGCGCCCACCTATTACTTGCCACCCGAAGATATCGCAGCCACCCTGCGCCCGGTACAGGGTAGCAGCTATTGCGAATGGAAGGGCGTTGCGCGCTACTTTGACGTGCTGTCCGGTGATAGGACCGCCCCTCGCGCGGCCTGGGCTTATGACCGCCCAACCACTGGCTTTGCGGCACTTGCGGGCCATGTGGCGTTTTACGCCGGGTTGATGGACGAGGCTTGGGTCGGCGATCTGCGCGTCATCCCGCAGCCGGGCGATTTTTACGGCGGCTGGGTCACACCCAATCTGGACGGGCGGATCAAGGGTGCGCCGGGGACAAACCATTGGTAAGGCCGGTGCGTCGCGGGCTGCCCTGCAATGTCAGGAAAAAGGGGATAATCATGGTGCTACGCAATGTGATATCGGCCGCCCTTACGGCCGTCATGCTTGGTGGGGCCGCGTGGCCTGCGATGGCCGACGACACCGTGACCAGACAAATGATCATCGAGGATTTCACCATGGAGCCCCAAACCCGTTGGCGATTTTTCACCGATCAGGTGATGGGCGGCGTGTCGAGCGGCGGGATCGCCTTTACGCAGGAAGACGGCGGATCTTTCGCGCGGATGACCGGCCGCGTCAGCACGGCCAATCGGGGTGGGTTTATCCAGATGCGACTTGATCTCGCCACCCCGCCGCCCGAGGGCACAACCGGCGTGCGGCTGATCGTGCGCGGCAACAACCAGCGCTATTTCGTGCATCTGCGGACCGGCGGCACGCGACTTCCGTGGCAATACTATCAGGCAGGCTTTGACGTCACCGAAAGCTGGAGCGAGGTGCGCCTGCCGCTGGATGCCTTCGACGCCTCAGGTGGGCTGCTGCGCACCGCACCCAACGCGGATAGCCTGACATCGGTCGCCGTCGTTGCCTACGGGCGCGACCACGACGCCCAAATCGACGTGCGTGAGGTGGGGTTCTACTAGCCAGACTGCCCTGCGGCGTCGTTGAATAGCGGCGGGCTGTGTTTATGCAGACGATGAGGTCGAAGCCAGCGAGGCCCACCACTTACCACACTTGAAAAGTTGCATTTTCGCTGGGAATTTGTACTGAGCCAACGCTTGAAAGCAATCCAAATTTGGGCAGTGGTGGCTGTAGGCTTTTGTCGTTTTGCCCAATTCGGCTGGCTGGGAAAGCAGCCGTTTCGCGCTATCTTCATTTTTGAAGGCTTGGTTGAAATTGGCCAAGGCATGTACCATCACCATCAGTGAAAGAAGCAAAGCCTTGATCAGACTACTCAAAACCTTTGTGGTTCAAGCGTGGAATTTTGTGTTCGACCACAACGTCAGTCCACTTCGCCATATCCCAGATGTAGCTATCCGGCATTACATTATGCAGGTGTTGGGGCTGATGTGGGCGGTCAGTTTCTCTTTCGCCATCGGAAGCTACACGTTTCTGGCCTACAGTATACTTGGCCATGCAGTCCTCATCGCAGCTGCGGGGGTGACGGCAGCAACTTTTACCGTAGCGGCGAAGCGGCCGAAAGTATTCATGCGCGGCGCAGGTCGCCGTTCTGATGGTGAACATGAATGAACGGATGCAATTCCTGCTTTGGGATCAGGTGGGGTGGATGGCCAAGTGTGGCCTTGAGCCTTTGCTCAACCAGAAGGCCTCAAGATAAGTTCTTGACGGTATTCAGCCAGCACTTTGGCATCGCAGATCATGTGCTAAACCGAAGCAGGAGGCCTTAGCATGCGGATATTAATCATCGGTGCCAGCAAAGGCATTGGCTTGGAGACGACCCGTCAGGCGCTTGCCGCTGGATATGATGTGCGGGCGTTGGCGCGATCCGCAGCAGCAATACCCCTTACAAACTCAAAGCTGGAAAAAGTGCAAGGCGATGCGCTGAACCAGCAAGACGTTGAAGCAGCACTCGCCGGGGTCGATGCAGTCATCGCCACGCTTGGCGTCGGCTTGGGCGATTTGTTCAAACCTGTGCATCTGTTCTCAGATGCCACGCGGGTACTGATCGCTGCGATGAAAGACAAAGGGGTAAATCGACTCATTTGCATCACCGGCTTTGGAGCAGGCGATAGCCGCGCGAGCATTGGTTTCCTGCAGCGCGTCCCGTTTCAGATCGTTTTTGGCCGTGCCTATGACGACAAGAGCTTGCAGGAACAAATGATCAAGGAAAGCGGTCTTGATTGGACGATCGCGCGGCCGGGCGTGCTGTTGAATGGTCCGAAAACAGGCCGCTACAAGGTTCTTCGCGACCCATCTGAATGGCGGAACGGGATCATTGCCCGCGCGAATGTTGCGGATTTCCTCGTCAAGCAAATCGAGGATCGCAGCTTCGTCGGCGCAGCACCTGTTCTGGTCAACTGATCAGGGTCGTTCGACCGCGGTCAGGCGAACAAGTCATGCGCCAGCTCCAGCGCATCTATCAACACGTCAACCTCGGCACTTGTGTTGTACACTGCGAAAGACGCACGGCAGGTGGCGCTCAACCCCAAATGCGCCATCAGCGGCCCGGCGCAGTGCTGGCCTGCACGCACCGCGACCCCCTTCTTGTCGAGGATGGTCGATATGTCATGTGGATGCGCCGCTCCCTGCATTGAAAAGGAAAAAATCGGGGCTTTGTCGGGCGTGGTTCCTTGCACTGTGATCCAGTTCAATCCTTCAAGCCGTGTGCGGGCATAGTCGCGCAGCCGGTTCTCGTGCGCCGCGATGTTGGCCATCCCGAGCGATGTCATGTAATCCAGCGCCACGCCCAGACCGATGGTTTGCACGATGCCAGGGGTGCCAGCCTCGAATTTCATCGGTGCATCGTTATAGATAACTCTATCGCGCGTAACCTCGCGAATCATGTCGCCACCACCCATGAAAGGTCGCATCTCGGCCATCCGGTTCTGGCGGACATAGATCGCCCCTGACCCCGAAGGGCCGTACAATTTGTGGCCTGTCACAGCATAAAAATCGCAACCGATCTCCTGGACGTTGATCGGCATGTGGACAGCCGCTTGGCTGCCATCAATCAGCACGGGCACGCCGCGCGACCGCGCACCGGCGCAAATCGCCGCCACATCCACGACGGTGCCGAGAACGTTGGAGCAGTGCGTAACGGCGATCAGTTTGGTCCGCGGTGTGATCGCCTCCAGCAATTTTTCCGGGTCTAACGCGCCCGTGCTGTCCACATCCACCCACTTTATCACCACGCCCTGCCGTTCGCGCAGGAAATGCCAAGGCACGATGTTCGCGTGGTGTTCCATGATGCTTAGGATGATTTCATCGCCCGCCTGCATGCGGGGCATTGCCCAGCCATAAGCAACCATATTGATGCCTTCGGTCGCACCCGAGTTGAAGACGATCTCATCCTCGCTGGCCGC
>JANNWS010000214.1:0-22244 GCA_031408575.1 Rhodobacterales bacterium | reverse complement strand
AGCAAAGCGCAGGGTTGGCGGTGACGGGCGAGCCGTCGCTGGAATTGCTGGCGCGGCTGCGTTGATTTGGGGCCGGACGCTGCGCCAAAGGGCAGCCTGCGGGCCGCGCTTGGGGCCGGTTCAGTAGGCTTCGCCGACGTTCAGGTGGCCGGTTTCGTTGAGGTAGACCAAACCTCCCACGATCAGGCCGACCACAAGCACCGCAAGCAGGATCTTCCACGTCGAGTAAGGGCGTTCACCCTGCACCTCGCCCGTCTGGCCGTTGACAAGGAAGCGAAAGCTTTTGCCGTTGTACTTGTAGGCCGCCATCCAGATCGGCAGCAGAACATGCTTGAAGGTTTCGGCGGAGTGGCGGGTTTCCACCACCTCGATGCGTTGCTCGTCGCCCCCTATGTCGGCGGCGACATCGCGGTTGATGACTGCGGCCATGCGCGCTTTCGATGCCTCGCTGCCGTCGGCAAGGGCCACGGTGTAGCCCTCGGCCCGGAAGCCGGCGAGGTAGTCGGGCTGGTAAGGGACAAGCGTGGCAAGATCCCAGGGCGTCAGGTCATCGCCCAGCCGGGCAGGCAGGCTGGTGGACGCCATGACCAGCACATCGTCAAAGCGGCGCGCGACCTGACCCGAGGCGGATTGCCAGCGGGTCTTGCGGACCTGTTCCTGTCGTTGCTGGCGGCGGCCGTTCACGTTCACGGTCACCGTGCGGGTTTCATAGTAATGTGTGCCGCGCTGCCCGCGATAGCGGCTGTCGGTATCGGCGTCGAAGGTCCAGAACGGCACATACATGCCGTCCATAGCGCGCCCCTTGCGGGTGTATTCGACAAGACCCGACGGCGCGAACCAAAGGCGTCCCAGCCAGTCTGTCAGCGCGCGCCGCGCCTGATCCTCGGTCAGCGTGAAGGGTATCAGCGCCTGCGGTTTGATCTGGCGGTGATTGCCGGTGTCCGTGACCAGCGGGGTGGCGCAGAACGGGCATTGGGTGGCGTGGGTGGCGCCATCGAACTCCACCAGTGCGCCGCAACTGGGGCAGGTGGTGGTGCGGACCTCTTCCATCGCCATGCCGGGTAGATCGTTGCGGAGTGCCGCCGCCAGATCATGTTCGGTCAGCGCGCGAGGGCGGGCGGCGGGGGCAAGTGTGGGGAAGGCCTGTGCGTGGCCGCAATGGACGCACACAAGCTGCGTCTGGCCCGGCGCAAAGCGCAGGTCCGCCCCGCAACTGTCGCAGGGGTAATGATGCTCTTGTGGCGGGGCCACGGGTTATGTGCCGGGCAGGGGCGGCGGCAGTTGCGCGAACAGCGGGGCCAGAGCGGTCTCGGAGGCGGGCTTCCAGCCGTCCTGCCCGGCGGTCCAGACCATGCTGACATGGGTCAGAGTGCCCGCTGCGGCCATGCCTTGCAGCGCGGATTGGGCGAAGGGGCCGGTGGCGGCACCGTTATCGGCGACGTGCCACTGGGGACCAGTGGGCGGGGGTGGCGGTGGCGCCGCGTGCGATGCGCCCCACGGCCCGGCCTGCTGCGCCATGCCCATGCCGATCGCGGCCCCAAGGCCGGTCGACATTGCGGCACCTGCGGCCGAGGCGGGGTTGGCCAGCGCCTCGGCAGCGTTGAACTGGGTGTATTTCGACAGATCGCCCGCGATGCCAGTCGAGGTGCGCTTGTCGAGCACCTTTTCCACCTCTTCGGGCAGGCTGATGTTTTCGATGTAGAATTCCGGCAGGATCAGACCGTATTCGGCGATCTGTGGCGTGATCGCGGTTGTCACCAACTTGCCCAGATCGGCAGTATTCGCGGCCATGTCGAGCACTGGGATATTGGCCGAGGCCAGCACGCGGCTGACTTCCTGCAAAATGACGTTGCGGATCTGAAAGCTGATCTCGTCGGCGGTGAATTCGCCGTCGGTGCCGACAATCTCGGTCATGAACTTGGCGGCGTCGCTGACACGCATCGAATAGGTGCCGAAGGCGCGCAGGCGCAGCGGGCCGAATTCGGGATCGCGCAGCATGATGGGATTCTTGGTGCCCCATTTCAGATCGTTGAAGCGGGTGGTGCTGACGAAGTAGATCTCGGATTTGAACGGCGACTGAAACCCATGATCCCAATGCTGCAACGTGGTCAGGATCGGCATGTTGTTCGTCTCAAGCATGTAAAGCCCCGGCCCGAACACGTCGGCCAACTGCCCTTCATGAATGAACACCGCCGCCTGCCCCTCGCGGACGGTCAGCTTGGCCCCGTATTTGATCGCATGACCGTGGCGTTCAAAGCGCCAGACCATCGTATCGCGGGTGTCATCGGTCCAGTGGATGACGTCGATGAATTCGCCGGTGATGAAATTGAAGATCATGGGGTATTCTCCGGTGCGTGGAATGACATCAGCTTTCGCCACCCATCAGGGCGGTGGCAAGGGGGGTAACGATGGGGCGGGCCTCGGCCTCGGTCAGGCCGGGGGTAAGGCGGGGGCTGTAGAGCATTTTCAGCATCAGCTCGTCCATCGGCGTCAGCAGCGCGAATTCCTCGTCATCATTGAAAATCGACGGGCGGGCGTTGGGGCTGTCGTTGGCAAGGCCAAGGCCCTGGGTGATTTCTTCATGCAGGCAGGACAGGCGCATCAGGTCGGGGTGTTCGGCGCGGATCACCGCAAAGGCCTTGGTGTAGGCGCCGCTACCACCCGAAGACAGCGCATACACAAGGCAGTAGGTCGAGCGGGGCATCTGCGTGATACCCGCCACGTCGGCCGCACTCAGGCCGGGAAGCGTCGCCATGATGACCGGGCCAAGGGCGCGGCGTTCATCCTCGTTCACGATGTAGAGGAAAAAGTTGGGCGACGCGTCCGACAGGCGGATCGGATGACCACTGATCTGCGACAGGCGTGCCAAGAACGAGCCGATGCGGGCGCGGTCGGTGGCACGCCGGTCTTCCGGCACCGAAGCCCCAAAGCGCAACGCCACACGCACCGGTTGATCCCAGCGGCGCAGGCGGCTTTGGGTGGGGGCGGCGACAAGGCCTTGGGCCGAGCGTATGTATTCGTCGTAAAGGGCAATGCGGATGAAATTATCGGCCAACATCCGGTCGGTAAAGGGCGCATCGCGGGTGCCGCCATCGGTGCGCAGCAGCCCGCGCGACAACAGGTCCGACTGGACCCTCGCATAGTGCAGTCGTGCCTCTTCGCTGGCCGCTGACGCCGGCGCAGGGGGGGCTGCCACCGCAGGCGGGGCCTCGGCCTGCGGTGCCGCCACATCCGCAGTTACCGGCGCACAGGCTGCAAGGCCCATCAGCATCAGGATCACGGAGGCGCGCACCGGGCGCGGAGGTTGGGCAGGCATGACGGGCCTCTGCGCCTTTCCGGTCAGGCCGGTGTAACGGGTGCAGGCGGCTTCGCGCGGGCGCGGGACGCAGAAAGGGCATCGCGCAAGTCGGACTCCATCTTGACCAGTTCCGCCTCGGCAGCGGCACGGCGGGCCTTGCCCTCATCTGCGATCTGAAGGCTGTCTTCGATCGTGGCGATCAGGGTGGCGTTGGCGTGCTTCACCGCCTCGATGTCGAAAACACTGCGTTCCATTTCCTCGCGCACGGTGCGGTTGGTTTCGCGCAGATTGTCGGCGTTCGAGGTGAGCAACTCATTGGTCAGGTCGCTGGCTTCCTTGACCGCCTCGGCCGCTTCGCGCGACCTCTGGATGGTCACCGCCTGCGCCAGTTGGGTTTCCCAGAGCGGAACCGTGTTCACGAGGGTCGAGCTGATCTTGGTGACAAGGCTCTTGTCGTTTTCCTGCACCAAGCGGATCGAGGGCAGCGACTGCATCGTGACCTGACGCGTCAGCTTGAGGTCATGGATGCGACGTTCCAGATCGTCGCGGGCCGAGCGCAGGTCGCGCAGCTCCTGCGCCCGCATCACCTGATCGGGTTCGGGGGCGGCCTTGACGGCGGCCTCCTTGGCCGGAATTTCGGTGGCGTCGATATCAGCCAGCTTGGCCTCGCCCGCCGCGATGTAAAGGGCAAGCTCGTCATAGAAGGCCAGCGTCTTGCCGTACAGAAGATCCAGCGACTTGATGTCTTTCAACAGCGTGTGTTCGTGGTTCAGCAGCGTGTCGGTGATCTTGTCGATCTGGGTCTGCACGCCTTCGAACTTGGCCACGAATTCGGCAAAGGGCGCGGCCTGACCGGTCAGCCATTCCCACCAGCTTTTCTCCCGCCGCACATCCAGTTCTTCGGACGAAAATCCGCGCAGCGTGCTGACCATCGAGCGCAGGGCATCGCCAGCGGGGCCGACATCCTTGTTGCGCACGTCGGCCAGCATCGACTGGCTGATGACCTGCAGTTCCGCCTGCGCTGACGACCCGAACGAGATGATCGACTGGGTGTTGGCCATGTCCAGTTCGGCCATCCGGGTGCGGATCGCCTCGGCTTTCGGGGCCGGGGCCTGCGCCAGTGGCACGATCTGCGACACCGGTTCGGGCAGCAGCATGGCGGTCACGGTTTCAGCTTCGGCGAGGGTGGCTTGTGCGGCGGTGCGGGCGTTGTCGGACATGGATCAGTCTCCCTTTGTCGGGGTGGCGGGAATGGGATCGGGGCTGCGCGGGCCTTCAAAGGCGAGTCGGTCGCGCAACACGGCGATTTCAATATCAAGGTCAGTATGGTCGTTGGAAAGCAGCGCTTTAGTGCGTGTTTGGAAATGGGTTTCCAAATCTGTCAGCAGTTGTTCGTAATCGGTGCGGGCCTTGGCGCTGCGGGTCTGGGCATACAGATCGGCGAACTTCACGGTCGCATCCCGCGCGCCCATCAGGAACACCCCGATATCACGTCGTGCCGTGGACAGATCGCGCGGATCGCCTTCGACCGTGCGGAAAAGCGCGCGGGCGGCGGCGGCGAAGCGATCAACGCGGGCTTCCAGCGTGCGGTCACCCGCGCGCAGGATCGCGTCTTTCATGCCTGCAAGGTATTTCTCGGCCTCGTCCACCGCGCGGGTCACCCGGTCTGTCTGGAACTGGTCGATGCCTTCGGCACCCTTGTCGCGTAGCGGATCGGGACCGAAGGCGACAAAATGCAGGGCCGCCCCCAGGACGCCGAAAATGATGGGGTTAAGCAGGCTGGGTGCTGCCACCATGCCACCCAGAAACAGACCTGCGCCCGTCAGGACCGATCCAAAGATCTTGCGTGGGAAGGCCGGGCGCCGGGCGACCTTGCGGGTGTCATACGCCTCTTGGGCGAGGATGCCTTCGCGCGTCAGCCATGCGGCGAAGATCAGCAAGGCGAACGCCCCGAGGTTGAATGCAAGCTCGGTTGGATTGCCGGTGAACGCCTTGAACACAAAAACGACTGGAGCAAAGAACAAGAAGTTGACACGTCCGCCGGCACGGGTGCGGCGCTTGCCCTGAAACTCGGGCGGGCCACCGGCCTGATCGGGCTGTCCGTTCGGGCTGAATTTGCCGCCAAATCGCTGGGCCATCACGCGCCGCCCGATCCGCCGACATAGAGAATCAGCGCAACCAACAGAAAGAAAGCCATCTTCTGCAGGCCGGTGTCGGACATGAAACCCCCTCGACTGTGCTGTGCCGTCGTTTCCAATTCGCCAACGGACTATAGGCGATGCGGAAACGGCTGGCCAGTCGATTGACGGTCCCGGCTACGCTATTCGCTGCGGCGCGGCGGAGGCTTCGGTTTCGACGGGCGGGGAGGCGCATTGCGGGTGGCTGGCGTCGGTTTGGGCTTGGGTTTCGGACGAAAAGCACGGGCCGGATCGCTGTTCTCGGTCGCGATGCGCGGGCCGTTGGGGGTCGCGCGCGCCGGACGCGCCGGACGGTCGGTTGCGGCAGGCGGCCGAGCGGGCTTGACAGCACCGGCAGATGCGGACGGCCGGGTGCGGGTCAGTTTGGGTTTGGCGCGCGCGGTGCCACTGGCGTCCTCTGAAGCCGCAGACAGTCCAAGCTGATCGCGCAGCGTCTTGCCGCGCACCTCATCAACCTGTCCCGGCTCCATGTCGCCGAGGCGAAACGGCCCATAGCTGACCCGGATCAGGCGGTTTACGGTCAGGCCGACAGCGGTCATCGCACGTCGGATCTCGCGGTTTTTGCCTTCACGCAAACCGATGGTCAGCCACGCGTTCGCGCCCTGCACCCGGTCCAGCGTGACCGACATCGGCTGAAACCGCTCGCCCTCGACCGTGATCCCCTTGCGCAGCGGCTCCAGATCGGGATCGACCGGGTTGCCCTTGACCCGCACGCGGTATTTGCGCAGCCAGCCGGTTGAGGGAAGCTCCAACCGGCGTTTCAACTCGCCGTCATTGGTCAACAGCAAAAGACCTTCGGAATTCAAGTCGAGCCGGCCCACCGACATGACGCGGGGCAATTCGGGCGGCAGATTGTCGAACACCGTCTCGCGCCCCTTTTCGTCGGCGGTCGAGGTGACCAGTCCTTCGGGTTTGTAATAAAGCCACAACCGGGCGGTGTCGGGTTCCGCCACCGGCTGGCCCGCCACAGTGATGCGGTCCTTGGCGGTGACATTCAGCGCAGGGCTGGTGATGACGCGGCCATTCACCGCAACCTGACCCAGTTCGATCATCCGCTCCGCCTCGCGCCGCGACGCGATACCGGCGCGGGACAGGACTTTGGCGATGCGGTCGCCTTCGGGGGTATCGGTCATCTGGGCTTTTCTCGGCAAATTTGCAGCACTCCGACTGCCGGAGTCTGCCGGGGTTTTACCCCTCGGGTTGTATACAGGATATTTCGGAACCGGTGACGGGGCAAGGAGTGGCTTGTCTTGTCCCGGCGCCCTTGGCATCAGGAGGGATGAGCGCCTTTCGCAGCCATATGGAGATTGCCCTGACCGAGGCCCGCGCCGCCGCCGCACGCGGCGAAGTGCCGGTCGGTGCGGTAGTTGTCTCGCCTGCGGGGCAGATCGTGGCACAGGCGGGGAACCGGACGCGCGAATTGCACGACCCCACAGCCCATGCCGAGGTGCTGGCGATCCGCGCGGCTTGTGCCGCTGCGGGGTCGGAACGGCTGCCGGGGTTTGATCTTTATGTGACGCTGGAGCCTTGCGCGATGTGTGCCGCAGCGATTGCAGCGGCGCGAATCGGTCGGCTTTACTATGGTGCTGCGGACCCGAAATCGGGTGGCGTGGCGCAGGGCGCGCGGGTGTTTTCGCATCCGCAATGCCATCACGCGCCCGAGATTTATGACGGCATCGCCGGACCCGAGGCCGAGGCGCTGTTGAAGCGGTTCTTTGGCGACAGGCGGAGGGGCTGAATTCCGTCTATTTGGCGTCATGCGGTGACTACCCAGCGGGCGCGCAAATTTCTTCGAAAGAAATTTGGCAAAAGTCTTCGAAGACTTTTGGGCGCACCGCCTGAACCGTTTGGCTTGCCAGCAGTGGGCCACAGCAAGCCAAGGCAGGGCTGCTTCGGTCTTCGGGTGGCTACCGGTCCCCCGCGCGATCCGGTTCGATACCAAAATCTGCCGTTTCGATCCGCCTGCGCAAACCCGAGGGACCGCGCCGTCTGATTTTCGTTGCACCCGATCCGATACTGCTTACCTCGGATTGCAGGATTCTGGGCGGAGACGGACATGGGCTGGTTTGAGACGGTGGACAACTACTGCGAGCGGCTGGGGCCGGGATATTGGGCCGAGCCGCTGAACGCCGCAACCAATGCTGCCTTTCTGCTGGCAGCCGTCGTGGTGTGGCGGCACACGCGCGGGCTGCCGCTGGCGCGGGTGATGGCGGCGCTGCTGGCGGTGATCGGGCTGGGCTCGTTCCTGTTTCACACCCATGCGAACCGGCTGACCGGCGTGCTGGACGTCACGCCGATCCTCGCGTTCATCCTGCTTTATGTCTTTGCCGCCAGCCGGGATTTTCTTGCGTTGAAGCCATGGCAGGTCGGGTTGACCGTGGCGGCCTTCGTGCCCTATGCGGCGGCGACCGTGCCGCTTTGGTCGCTGGTGCCGGGGTTGGGGTCATCGGCAGGATATGCGCCGGTGCCGGTGCTGATCCTGTTTTATGCGTGGCTTTTGCGGGTGCGGGCGCCGAAGACGGCGCAGGGATTGGTGGTGGGGGCGGGGCTGCTGATCGTCTCGTTAGCGGCGCGGACGCTGGACGGGCCGCTGTGCGCGGTCTTGCCGATGGGGACGCATTTTATCTGGCATCTGCTGAACGGGGCCATGCTGGGGTGGATGACACTGGTCTATGTGCGGCACATGCGGCCGGGTGGCCCGCTTGCGGCGGTGCGCCCGCGCGGCTAAACGAGGCGAAACGCGTTTCGGAGGCGATATGTCCATCGACATCGACACAGCCCGCAAGGTAGCAAAACTGGCCCGCATCCGGGTGGAGGAGGGCGCTCTGCCCGCCCTTGCCGGAGAGCTGTCTGGCATCCTGAGCTTCATGGAGCAGTTGAACGAGGTGGACGTCACCGGCGTGGAGCCGATGACGGGTGTAACCCCGATGCGGCTGGCACGGCGGGCGGATGTGGTGACGGACGGAGGTGTTCAGGCGCAGATCCTGCGTAACGCGCCCGACGCGCGCGAAGGCTTTTTTGCAGTGCCGAAGGTGGTGGAATGATCGGCGCGAACGGGCTGACGATTGCCGATGCGCGGGACGCGCTGCGGAACGGGGAATTGAGTGCCGTCGATCTGACGATGGCCTGCCTGACCGCGATGGATGCGGGCGACGGGTTGAATGCCTTTGTTCACAAGACACCCGAGATTGCGCTGGATCAGGCGCGGGCGGCGGATGCGCGGCTGGCGGCGGGCAATGCGCCGTCGATGTGCGGGATTCCGCTCGGGATCAAGGATCTGTTCTGCACCAAAGGTGTGCCGTCGCAGGCGGGGTCGAACATCCTGAACGGCTTCCGGCCGGAATACGAATCCACTGTGACCAGCCAGTTGTTCGGGGCGGGTGCCGTGATGCTGGGCAAGCTGAACATGGACGAATTCGCGATGGGTTCGTCGAACGAGACGTCGTGCTATGGTAATGCGGTAAACCCGTGGCGGCGCGCGGGTGACGCTTCAGCGCTGACCCCCGGCGGATCGTCGGGCGGGTCGGCGGCGGCGGTGGCGGGCGATCTGTGTCTGGCGGCGACCGGAACCGATACCGGCGGCTCGATCCGCCAACCTGCGGCGTTTACCGGCATCGTGGGGATGAAGCCCACCTATGGTCGTGTCAGCCGTTGGGGGATCGTGGCGTTTGCATCCTCGCTGGACCAAGCCGGGCCGATGACGAAATCGGTGCGGGATGCGGCGATCCTGCTGGGCGCGATGGCGGGGCATGATCACAAGGATTCAACGTCGGCCAATCTGGCGGTGCCGGATTTCGAGGCGGCTTTGACCGGGGACATCCGGGGCAAGACCATTGGGATTCCCAAGGAATACCGGATGGACGGGATGCCTGCGGAGATCGAAAAGCTGTGGGCGGATGGCACCGCGATGATGCGGGATGCGGGGGCGACGATTGTTGATATCAGCCTGCCGCATACGAAATACGCGCTGCCGGCTTATTACGTCATCGCGCCCGCCGAAGCCTCATCCAACCTCGCGCGGTATGACGGGGTGCGGTATGGACATCGGGCCAAGCTGGCGCAGGGCGACGGCATCACCGAGATGTACGAGAAAACCCGCGCCGAAGGCTTCGGAAAAGAGGTTCAGCGGCGCGTGATGATCGGCACCTATGTGTTGTCAGCGGGGTTCTATGACGCCTATTACAACCGGGCGCGCAAGGTGCGCGCGCTGATCAAGCGCGACTTCGAGACGGCCTTTGCCGCCGGGGTCGATGCGATCCTGACGCCTGCGACACCGTCAAGCGCCTTCGGGCTGGGCGAGATGGTGGATGCGGACCCCGTGGCGATGTATCTGAACGATGTGTTCACCGTGACGGTGAACCTGGCCGGACTGCCGGGCATCGCGGTTCCGATGGGCCTTGATGCGACCGGGCTGCCGTTGGGTCTGCAACTGATCGGGCGGCCGTGGGAAGAGGGTGACCTTCTCAATCACGCCTATGTGCTGGAGCGGGCGGCAGGGTTTGTGGCCAAGCCGGATAAATGGTGGTAACGGCTGCGGTTGTTACAAAGGGTCGGGGAATGACGATGCGCCTTGCAGCGATGGGTCTGGTGGTTCTGGGGCTGGCGGCCTGCGCGCCCGAGGTGCCAGAGTCTGGTGCCGGTTTTGGCGACTACAACAGTTATGCGCGCGACCGCGAAGCCCAGTTGAACGGGACAGTGCCGGGCGCGGTGGCACCGCCAATTGCGTTCGATCCGACGCGGGTCGGGGCGGCGATTGATGCCGCCGAACAGGGCGTGGGCGCGCCGCTGAACGCCACATCTTCTACCTTGGCGCCGGTGCAGCAAGGCGGGGCATATGGCGCGCTGATTGCCGGCGACCCGCTGGCGGCAGACCGGCCACGCGGAAATGCGCCGGCGGGCATCACCGAGACGACAAGCGAGATGGCGGGTTCTCCCGGTATCTCGGACGAGCAGGATTTCGGCGCGGTGTCATCGCGCGAAACGATTGAAAGCGACGCGCAGCGGATTGCACGCAACAAGGCGCAGTATCAGGTAGTCGAGCCGACGGCTTTACCCGAACGGGCCGGAAACGAAGGACCGAGCATCGTCGAATACGCGATCAATACCCGCAACGCCGTGGGCGAACCGATGTATCGTCGATCATCCTTGCGGCTGACTTCGCCCGAGGCGGCGTGCAAGCGCTATCGCTCGCCCGATCTGGCGCAGGAGGCGTTCCTGAAATCGGGCGGGCCGGAGCGCGACGGCAAGGGGCTTGACCCGGATGGCGACGGATTTGCCTGCGCTTGGGATCCGCGGCCGTTCCGCACCGCACTGCAGTAAGGCAATGCGGCTGATCCCGCAGGCGTCGCCGAACTTTGGGGAACGGCGCGGCGGGGTGCGCCCTGATCTGATCGTGATCCACTATACCGCGATGGCAAGCTGCGCCGCCGCACTGGACCGGCTGCGCGATCCCTTGTCCGAGGTGTCGGCGCATTATCTTGTGTCCGAGCAGGGCGACGTGCTGGCGCTGGTCGATGAGGGGCTGCGTGCCTGGCACGCGGGAGCGGGCGGTTGGGGCGTGGTCGGCGACGTGAATTCACAATCGGTCGGGATCGAGTTGGCGAATGATGGCGTGCAGCCGTTTGGCGCGGCGCAGATGGCGGCACTTGAGGCGCTGCTGGCTGCGGTGATGGCGAGGTGGGACATTCGGCCGGAACGGGTGATCGGGCATAGCGACATGGCCCCGGGGCGCAAGGGCGATCCGGGGCGGCGGTTCGACTGGCGGCGGCTGGCGCTGGGCGGGCTGTCGGTCTGGCCAGAGCCGGGTGACGGGGGCGCGCCGGACGAGGCGGGGTTTGTCGCGGCGGCACGGCGGTTCGGCTATCCTGACGTGGCGGCAGAGATGCTTCTGGCGGCGGTGCGGTTGCGGTTCCGGCCGTGGGCCGTTGGGCCGCTGGATGCCGCCGACATGGGCATCGTCGCCGATCTGGCGCGGCGGTTTCCGGTTGACGGGGGCAAAGAGCGGGCCTAATCGTCATGCCGCGCGGATGGCTGGATGACCGCGAGAGGGCTGCAAGGCCTGCTCGAGGAAAGTCCGGGCTCCATGAAGCAAGGGTGCCGGGTAACGCCCGGCCGGGGTAACCCGAGGGAAAGCGCCACAGAGAAGAGTCTGCCCTGCAATCCGGCAACGGGTTGGTGGCCCGCAAGGGTCCGGGGTGATGGTGAAACGGTGGGGTAAGAGCCCACCGCGGACCTGGCAACAGGGACGGCATGGCAAGCCCCACCCGGAGCAATGCCGAATAGGGGCCTCACGCGGGCTGGTCCCGGACCCCGGTCCGGGATACCGCCGCAGGGACGCTTCAGCCCAGAGGCCCGGGTTGGCAGCTAGAGCCCGTCGGTAACGGCGGGACGAGAGGAATGGTCATCCAGGGGGCCTTGGTCCCCGGACAGAACCCGGCTTACAGGCCGTCCGCGCGTTTTATCTGTAGCCCAACGGAGCCGCCCTGCGGGCGGCACGGCTTTTGTCTCGGCCCGGCACGCTGGGCGCGCGCCACGCCTCGGGTGCGCTCTGCGCAAGAGGGGTATTTGGACCGAAAAGAAGCTGGAGACGCGCGGCGGGTGAAAACGCTGCTTTGGCTGTTGACTCCGCCGGGGTGCGGGGTAAAAGGCGGGCTTCAAGGATTTCACCGGGGCCACGGCAACCCGGACGACTGGAGAGACGAGCATGGCCAAACCGGCGACCATCAAGATCCGCCTGAACTCTACCGCCGGGACCGGCCACTTTTATGTGACCCAGAAGAATGCCCGCACAATGACCGAAAAGATGTCGGTGCGGAAGTATGACCCCGTCAAGCGGGAGCATGTCGAATACAAGGAAGGCAAGATCAAGTAAGATCTGCTCACAATTGAAAGCTGTCGGGGCCGCTCTGCAAAGAGGCGGCCCTTTTTCTTTGTCGGCGGCGCGGCATCGGTGTTCCGCCTTCCGGTTGAGCGAGGGGGTCGGACATCTGCTCGGCGGGACAGGCCTTCTGCGCTATCTTACCCGCCATGACCGATCAGTTGACCTTTTGTATTGCCAGCCCTGCTGATCTGTCGGCGACGAGTGGATGCGTTGTTGGCGAACACCTATCCCCGGCGGCTGGCTGCGGACTACGCGCTATCGGTGCTCGTGATGGCGCTGCCGCTGATCTTGCGCGCGCGGCCGGAATTGCTGACTTCGGGGACCTATTGGCGGGCGGTTTATCCAGAGGGTGCGGTTGTCAGTGCCGCTGGCTGGACGCCCAACGCACCGAAGCCAGTGGTGGTCGTCGCCCCATCAGGGCTGGTGCGCCATGTGGTGATCGATGCGGCCCGGGTGCGCCAAGGCGTTGATGGCGCGCCTCATGCGGCAGGCGCGGGATGCGCCCGTGCGGCGGCTTGCGTGCCTGTCGACGCGCAGGGCCGTGCCGCTCTATGTGGCGCTGGGGTTTCGGGAGTTTTGGCCGGTGAGGGAGCCGCTGAGGCCGCGGAGCGACTTTGCCGCGGTCGGGATGATGCGGGAGCTGTCATGCAAAAGGGCCGGTCTTGCGACCGGCCCCTGTTTTATCTCGTGAGTTTTAAGATCACTCGCGGTTGCCCATGAACTGCAGCAGGAACATGAACAGGTTGATGAAGTTCATGTACAGATTCAACGCGCCGTCGATGGCAGACTTCGCCAGCCATTCATCGTCACCGGCCTGCGCGTGCTGGATGTAGGTGTTCTTGATGTTCTGCGTATCATAGGCAGTCAAACCTGCGAAAATCAGCACGCCGATCACCGAGATCGCGAACATCAGCGCCGAGGAGGCGAGAAAGATATTCACGATCGAGGCCACGATCAGGCCGATCAGCCCCATCATCAGGAATGTTCCCATGCCCGAGAGATCGCGCTTGGTGGTGTATCCCCAAAGCGACAGGCCTGCGAAAGAGATCGCGGTGACAAGGAAAGTCTGCGCGATCGACACGCCCGTGAACACCTGGAAGATCCAGGCAAGCGACAGACCCATCACAGCCGCGAAGGCATAGAAGTAAAGCTGCATCGTCGCATAGGACGCGCGGTTGCGCAGTGCGCCATAACCGAACACCATTGCGAGCGGCGCGAACATGACGATCCAGCCCAGAATATTGGGTTGCAGCGTTTCCGGGTTCCGGAAGATCGACAGAAGTGCCGTGCTGCTGCCAACCGACCAGGCGACGCCGCCTGTCACGAGCATCGCCACGGACATCAGCCCGTAGACCTTGTTCATGTGGGCGCGCAGCCCCTGGTCGATTTCAGCGGTCCGGGCACCTGCGCCGACCGTACGGATCGTTTGATAGTCAGCCATCTGAAGCCTCCGAATGTTGTCCCTGCCGACGGTTCTGTAGATCAAACCGCCTCATGCAGGCAATATCGGAATACCTTGCACAGATTTCAAGAACTTCGTAGCGAAATTGGCAAGATCGCGCAGTTTCCGGGGCGGTGTTAGCGCCCCTGCCTCTGCCGGGTCATCGCCGCCAGCTGGACGGGACGTCCCAGGCCGGGCGCTGCGCCTCGGTCAGGGCATCGCGGGCGGTGATACCAATGTCGGACAGTGCTGCCGCGTCAAGGCGGGCGAGTGCGTTGCGCTGGGCGCGGGCGATCAGTGCGAGGCGAGCCCAGGCCACGAAAGCCGTGGCATGGCGCGGCGCGGTCACCCGGCCGAGTGAGAATTCTGCAGTGTGACGCGAGGCAAACATGGCCTTTTCCTTTCGCGGTTGCAATTTGCATCTGTGATGCGATTCGCTTGACACATCATTTATGTTGATAGATCTGCCAGATGCGTCATAATCTGTGAAATGAATGATTGTGGGCGCTAACATCAGGATTATTGATATGATGCGAAATCTGGATCTGACGGCATTGCGGTCTTTCATAGCGGTCGCTGATGCGGGCGGCGTGACGCGTGCTGCGGGTTTTCTGAACCTTACGCAATCAGCGGTGTCGATGCAGATCAAACGTCTGGAAGAGATGCTGGGGCTGGAGGTGTTGGACCGCAGCGCCCGCAAGGTGGGGCTGACGGCGGCAGGCGAGCAGCTTTTGGGCTATGCCCGCCGCATGCTGGCGCTGAACGACGAAATTTTCGGGCGGCTGACACATGACGTTTATGAGGGTGAGATCGTGCTAGGGGTGCCGCATGACATCGTCTACCCTGCCATCCCCGGCGTCTTGCAGCGGATGCATGCCGAATATCCCCGGATGAAGGTGAACCTGCTGTCCTCGTTCACGCGGGTGTTGAAAACCCAGTTTGCGCGTGGCGATTGCGACATCATCCTGACAACCGAGGATTCGGTCGAGCCGGGGGGTGAGACGCTGGTGGAGCTGCCACTGGTGTGGATCGGCGCACCAGGGGGTGTCGCGTGGAAACAGCGGCCGCTGCGGCTGGCTTACGAGCATAACTGCATCTTCCGCACCGGCGTTCAGGCGGCGCTGGACGAAGCCGGGGTGCCGTGGGAAATGGCGGTGGAATCTGACAGCACGCGGGCCATCGAGGCGAGTGTCAGTGCCGATCTGGCCGTGCATACGGTGCTGTCAGGGTCGGAAGGCCCGTACCTGGAGCGGGTGGCGCATGGCGGGGCGCTGCCCGACCTCGGGCGGCACAAGATCAACCTTTATGTTGCGGACCCGGCCCACAGCCCTGTGGTCGAAGTTCTGGCGGGGCTGATCCGGCGCGCCTACGCGGGTCGAAATGCCATGTGAGCGGATGCAGGGAACGGGCCGGCTCCAATGCCTGCGGCTATCGTCCCCGGATCCCGGCGCAAAACTGAAAACGGTCGTTAGCGAAGACTGATCACGACCTTGCCCGTCGCGCTGCGTGCGCGCAGCAGTTGCAGACCGTCGGCGGCACGGTCAAGCGGCAGGACGTGGCTGACATGGGGGTGAAGGCCGCCGTCGCGGAACCAGCCGAGCAAGGTTGCAAGGCTTTGCGTTAAGGCTTCCGGTCGGAACGAGAGATAACCGCCCCAATACAGGCCGATCACCGATATATTTTTGACCAGCAGCAGGTTGGCGGGGATTTGCGGCACCTCGCCCCCGGCGTAACCGATGGTCAGCAGACGGCCCTCCGGGCGGGTGGCGCGCAGCGCGTCAAGGAACGCAGGGCCGCCAACAGCATCATAGACGACATCGACACCGCCGAGTGCCTTGAGCTGGCCGCGAAGGTCGGGCGCGTCGCTGTCGATCAGATGGTCGGCCCCCGCGGCACGGGCAACCTCCAGCCGGGTTGCGCCGCGCGCCGAGGCAATGACGCGTGCGCCCATCCGGTGGCCAATCTCGACCGCAGTCAGCCCGACGCCGCCTGCGGCACCCAGCACCAGCAGCGTTTCGCCGGATAGCAGCCTCGCCCGGTGCCCGAGCGCCAGATGCGAGGTGCCGTAGGCAATCTGGAACCCGGCAGCCTGGTCGAAGCTCATGCTGTCGGGAAGCGTGACGCAGCGGTTGGCAGCAACGCAGGCATAGTCTGCCAGGCCGCCGTGACCCGGCACGGCGGCAACGCGGGTACCCACCGCAAGGCCAGTGACTTCCGTTCCGATCCCGTCGACGGTGCCTGCGATTTCCATGCCGAGCGTGAAGGGTGTGGGCGGCGTATCCTGATAGGTGCCGTCGATCATCAGCAGGTCGGCGAAGTTGAGCCCGCACGCCGCTATGCGGACGCGGACCTCGCCCTTGCCCGGCAAGGGTCGCGCGATCTCGCGCAGGGTGGGGACGGCCCCCGGACGGTCGATCTGAAACGCGCGCATCGCAGTTTTTTGTCCTCTTTTGCTGGGGTGAAAGTAACGTTTTTGTGGTGTGAGGGCCAGCCTATGGAACTTACGATGCAAAATGCGAAGATCTTCGGATTTAATTGCATATTGCATTGCAAATTGCATAACTCCTTAAGCGCGAGTGGCGGGCCTCTGAAAAGCGTTGAGGGCGATTGGTGCCGATAGTTGTCCATCTGTATAATTGGACATATCCGAAAAGACAGGTTTTTTCAGGCTTGCTACGATTACTGTGGACAACCGGGAGCGGAGCGGTTTTGGCACGAAATTTGCTTATAAGGTCAGTAGGGGAATGCCTTTATTAAGACCGGAGATAAGAATGAAACACCCTGTTGATGCACATGTTGGTAAACGGATCCGCCACCGCCGCTGGATGGTGGGTATGACCCAGCAGCAGCTGGCCGATAAGGTCGGTATCAAATTCCAGCAAATTCAGAAATATGAGACCGGGATGAACCGTGTCAGCGCGTCCCGCCTTTGGGATGTTGCGGACGCACTGGGCGTCGCGATCAACTTCTTTTTCGAAGGTCTGGACGACGCGAGCGCTGCCGCCCGTGCTGCCGAAGGCGATATTCTGGGCGACAAGGAGGCGCTGGAACTTGTCCGGTCGTATTACTCGATCCCCGAAGCGCAGCGTCGCCGCCTGTTTGATCTGGCGCGCGTGCTGAGTGACGCGGCGGCCTGAAAGCTGGACGTCCCCCCTTGACCGACCCCGCCGCAGCAGTTAGCGGCGGGCCGGTGGACAGCAGGGGTGGCGCATGAACGAAGCCGAAATGGCAGATATTGTCGCCACGGCGGCTGAATTGGCGGATGTGGCGCGTTTGGCAACCCTGCGCCATTTCCGGTCAGACGGGCTTTCGGCAGACAACAAGCTGGAGGGCGGGTTTGACCCCGTCACAGTGGCGGATCGGCTGTCCGAAGATCGGATGCGCGAAGTTCTGGCGCGCCGCCGACCCAACGACGGTATTCTGGGTGAAGAGCGCGCGCCGCGGGCCGGCACCAGCGGGCTGACCTGGGTGCTTGACCCGATCGACGGCACGCGCGGCTATCTTGCAGGAACGCCGACCTGGGGCGTGCTGATCGCGGTTGCGGATGCAAACGGGCCGATTTACGGCCTGATCGATCAGCCTTTCATCGGTGAACGGTTCGAGGGCGGTCTTGGCCGGGCCGAAGTCAACGGCCCGATGGGGCGGGTTCCGCTGCGCGCCCGCACGGCTCGGCCCCTGACCGACGCCATTTTGTTTACCACGTTTCCCGAAGTTGGAACGGCGGACGAGCGGGCAGCATTTCGCCGCCTGTCGGCCAAGGTGCGGCTGACGCGCTATGGCATGGACTGCTATGCCTATGCGCTGATCGCGGCCGGGCAGATCGATCTGGTGGTCGAGGCGGGGCTACAAACCTATGACGTGATGGCCCCGATTGCCGTGATCGAGGCGGCTGGCGGCATCGTGACCGACTGGCAGGGCGGCCCGGCGCATCAGGGCGGCCGCATTCTGGCGGCTGCGAACGCAAGCGTTCACGCGGCGGCGATGGCGGTTTTGGCACCGGACTGAGGCGGCACCAAAAGTTTCCGGAAGCATTTGGTAGAATCCTTCGAAGGATTATGTCCACGAAATCGTGTTCGGCAGTGCGATCCTGAGGGCTGATTGACGGCCATGCCGACTCGCGACTTTCGACATTCGCCGGAAACACTTTCGCCGGGACCGGGCTTGTCGGTAAAACCCATACCCCGATAGGCTTGGTCTGGCGGTGGTCAGTCTGTCGCACATGCGCCAACGTTATGGCCCGGCAATACGGGCGGAAGGGCAACAGAGGCGATGACTGAAATCCTTCTGCGCGGGGCCGATGTCGTCGTCACGATGGACGCTGCACGGCACGAGATTGTGGGCTGTGACGTGCTGATACGGGGGGGTGTCATCGCCGCCGTTGGTCAAGGGTTGACGACCGACGAGGCCGTGATCGACGCGCGCGGCTGTGTGCTGACGCCGGGTTTGGTCAACACGCATCACCACCTGTACCAGACCCTGACCCGCGCGGTGCCGGGAGGGCAGGACGCCCTGCTGTTCGGCTGGCTGAAGACGCTCTATCCGATCTGGGCGCGGTTCGGGCCGGAAGAAATGTTTGTCTCGGCACAAGTCGGACTTGCCGAATTGGCACTTTCGGGCTGCACGATGACGTCGGACCATCTGTACCTGTATCCCAACGGCGCGCGGCTGGATGATACCATCGCGGCGGCGGCGGAGGTGGGGCTGCGGTTTCATCCGACGCGCGGTGCTATGAGCATTGGGGAAAGCGCCGGCGGTTTGCCCCCCGACAGTCTGGTGGAGCGTGAGGCGGCGATCCTTGAGGATTGCATCCGGGTCGTCGATGCGTTCCACGACAAGGCCGAGGGCGCGATGGTGCGGGTCGGGCTGGCCCCGTGTTCGCCGTTTTCCGTCAGCCGCGACCTGATGCGCGAGACGGCAGTGCTGGCGCGTGACAAGGGCGTGATGCTGCACACCCATCTTGCTGAAAATGATGAGGATATTGCCTATTCTCTGGCAAAGTTCGGCTGTCGTCCGGGGCAATATGCCGAAGACCTCGGCTGGACGGGTGACGATGTGTGGCACGCGCATTGCGTGAAGCTGGACGAGGCAGAGATTGATCTTTTCGCCCGGTCAGGCACCGGCGTGGCGCATTGCCCCTGTTCGAATTGCAGGCTCGGGTCGGGGATCGCCCCGGTGCGCGCGATGCGGGACCGGGGCGTCAAGGTGGGGCTGGGGGTGGATGGTTCGGCATCGAACGATGCCGGATCGCTGATCGGTGAGGCGCGTCAGACGCTGCTGCTGCAGCGCGTCGCACGCGGCGCAGATGCGATGAGCGCCCGCGAGGCGCTGGAGATTGCGACACTCGGCGGGGCCAAAGTGCTGGGCCGCGCCGAGTGCGGCTCGCTTGAGGTTGGCAAGCGCGCCGATATCGCCGTTTGGGATGTGTCGGGGATTGAGGCGGCAGGTGCATGGGATCCGGTAGCGGCGCTGATCCTGTGCGGCCCGGCTCGCGTGCGCGATCTGTTCGTCGAGGGGCGGGCGGTTGTGCGCGGCGGGCAGATGGTGACGATTGATCTGGGGGCGGTCGTGGCCCGGCAGAACCTGTTGGCGCGACGGCTTGCGGAGTGATAGCGCAGTCCGGGCAACGGGCTGCAAGCAGGAGGTGACATGTCGCACAATTACGAGGCGCAACGGCGCGAAACCTATGCCACGTTCAAAGAGGCAGGTCGTGGCGTGAAACTGCCTGCGACAGCCGTGGTCGATTTCATGTTCTTCATCGAAGAGCTGGATGCGAACTGGGCATCGCTGGAAAAAGCCCTGCGCGCCGAAGGGTTCAAGCCCCGGCGCGCTGGCGATGGCGAGACGATGATTGCCAGCATAGGGCCAATTCCGGTCACGCCCGAGGAAATCTGGCAGTATGAGCGCACCGCGACCACGATTGCGCTGAAACACGATTTCTATCCGGACGGGTGGGAGTTGGCAGACTGATGCCAAGCGGCGGGCAATAGGCAAAAAGCCTGAATCGGTGCGTCAGAAAACCATGTGATTGGCACATCACGTTCGTATGCAGACAGAAACCGTCACGACATCAGCCGCGCTTCAGCCCCGCGCCTTGCCGCCCACCCAGACGGCCCGCGTCGACCGGTCATCGCCCATCATGATTGTCGGAAAGATCGCCTGCCAGATGTCGCCCGCCCGCCGCGTCGCCTGTTCGATCGCGGGAGTCGAGGCGAGGTCGATCACCACAAGGTCGGCCTCCATGCCGACCGCGATATTGCCGATGCGGTGCTCGGCATGCAGCGCGCGGGCGCTGCCGATGGTGGCAAGCCACCACAGTTGCGACGGGTGCAGCGGCTGGCCGCGCAACTGGGCCACCTCATAGGCGGCGGCCATCGTGCGGAGCATGGAAAACGACGAGCCGCCGCCGGTATCGGTGGCAAGGCCAACGCGGAGTTTTGTCGCCAGTGACATGTCGAACAGCCCCGACCCGATGAACGTGTTCGAGGTCGGGCAATGCACCAGGCTTGCCCCCGCCTCGGTCAGCCGATCCTGCTCTCGCGCGGTCAGATGGATGGCGTGGCCGTAAACCGCGCCTTCGCGCAACAGCCCCTGCGCCTCATAGGTATCCAGATAGTCACGCGCTTGCGGGAAAAGGTCGCGCACCCAGGCAATCTCGTCGGTTTGTTCCGACAGGTGGGTTTGCATCAGGCAGTCGGGGTATTCGCGCCACAGCGCCCCCAGCGCCGCCAGTTGTTCCGGGGTCGACGTGGGGGAGAAGCGCGGCGTGATGACATAGGACAGACGGTCCACCCCATGCCATTTCTGAAGCAGTGTCTTTGAGCCGTCATAGGCCGTTTGCGCGGTGTCGCGCAGCGCTTCGGGCGCGTTGCGGTCCATGCAGGTCTTGCCGGCCCAAACCCGCTGGCCCCGTGCCTGTGCCGCCGCAAAGAACGCCTCCACGCTTTCGGGATGGATCGTCGCATAGGTGCAGACGCTGGTCGTGCCATTCGCCAGCGTCAGATCCAGATAACGGTTGGCAATTTCAGCGGCATATCCCCCATCGGCAAAGCGCATCTCCTCGGGGAAGGTATAGGTGTTCAGCCAGTCGATCAGCCGCTTGCCCCAACTCGCGATGATCGCCGTCTGCGGATAATGAACATGCGCGTCGATGAACCCGGCCGAGATCAGCGCGCGGCCATAGTCGGTGACGCGGGCGTGACGGTGGGATGCCCGCAGCCGGTCCGCCGGACCCACGGCTGTGATCCGCCCATCTTCAACCAGCACCGCGCCGTGGCTTTCATGCCGCGCGGCTGCCTCGCCCAGAACAAAGGGATCGCCCTGAAAACTCAGCACCTGCCCCATCAGTAGGTCGGCCATCGCTTGATCCTTGTTCCCGTCAGACAGGTACCCTAGGCGGTTTGCGGGCGATCGTAAATTTCCGTCCCGGCCCTGTTTCGTTGAAACACCTTTCGCCAGAGCAGGAAGCCGTCAGTTAGAAACGCCGTCATGCTCGGTGTTTTTCAGCGATCGCGTGATTTTCGCGGAAAACCGGATTCCACTTTTCCACACCACACTCTAAGGTCGCGCCAATCGGATCGGGGGCGTCATGGCGGAAAACGCGGCAGAGCGGGACGACGTGGAAGAAGAACTGATGGGCCTCGAGCCGTGGCGCGTGGCCGCGATCCATGATGCGGTCGATGCCGGTGATGCGGGCCTTCTCTCCGACCTGATGGCCCCGCTGCATGCCGCCGACATCGCCGACCTGCTGGAACAGATCAGCCCGGCGGACCGGCGCGATCTGCTGGCGCTTTGGTCGGGCGAGATTGATGGCGAGATCCTTTCCGAGATTGACGAGTCGATCCGCGAAGAGGTGATCGAAGCCCTGCCGCGCAACGTGTTGACCGATGCGGTGCGCGAACTGGATACCGACGATGTCGTCGACATTCTGGAAGATCTGGAACAGCCGCAGCAGGACATGATCCTGAACGCGCTGGAAGATGCCGACCGGGTCGCCGTGCAGCAGGCGATGGCCTATCCCGAAGGGTCGGCCGGGCGTCTGATGCAGCGCGAGGTGGTGGTGGCCCCCGAACACTGGACTGTGGGCGAAGCGATTGATTTCATGCGCGTGTCGGACTGGCTGCCGGATCAGTTCTACCACGTCATTCTGGTTGATCCGCGGATGAAGCCGCAGGGCTATGTTACCTTGGGGCGGCTTTTGTCGTCCAAGCGCGATGTGCAGCTGCGCGATCTGGCCGAGGACAGCTTCCGCACCATCGCGGTGACGGAAGCAGAGGCCGATGTGGCCTATATCTTCAACCAGTATCATCTGATTTCCTGCCCCGTAGTCGATGCGAATGACCGTCTGGTGGGGGTCATCACCATCGACGATGCGATGAACGTGCTGGATGAGGAACATGAGGAAGACATCCTGCGCCTTGCCGGGGTGGG
>JANNWS010000213.1:0-8530 GCA_031408575.1 Rhodobacterales bacterium | reverse complement strand
TGGCTCTACCTCGCGGATGATCTCCATCGCGCGAATTTTCGGCGCGCCCGTCACTGATCCGCAGGGAAAGAGCGCCCGCATCAGATCGCCAAACCCCGGTTCGCCCACCAGTTGCCCCTCGATGGACGACACCATCTGATGCACCGTCGAATACCGCTCCAGCGCGAACAGTTCCGGCACCCTGACCGATCCCACCTTGGCCAGCCGCGAGATGTCGTTACGCAGCAGATCGACGATCATCAGGTTCTCGGCCCGATCCTTTTCACTGATTGCCAACCGCGCAGCAATTTCCGCATCGCGCACCGGGTCGGGGTCGCGGGGGGCGGTGCCCTTCATCGGGCGCGCCGAAATGCGCCCCCCCGCATCAACCTTGAAGAACAATTCGGGTGAGCGCGACACCACCACCGGCCCAACCCCCAGATCGACCAGCGCCCCATGTCCCACCGCCCCAGTGCGCCGCAGCGCGCCGTATAGACCCAGCGGCGTGCCACGCTCCAGCCGCGCCTCCATCGGAAAGGTCAGGTTCACCTGATAACAATCGCCCGCCGCGATATAACCCAGCACCCGGTTCATCGCCGCGTCATAGGCATCGTGCGCCATGACCGGCACAGGCTCGGTCAGCCGCACCATCCCCGCCATCGCCCCGGCCTTGGCCAAAACCGACCCCGCATCTTCCGGCCCGGCATAAATCCCCATCGCCAGCAACGGCCCCTCGCGCCCCTGCGGCATCAACCCCACCAGCTTTGGCTCCAACGCCAGTCCCGCCTCGTAGGCCACATAGCCCGCCACCCAACGCCGGTGCGCCCGCGCGGCATCAAGGGCGGCAAAGGCCCCGGCCAGATCGCCGGGGCGTTCGGCGGTCACAATCGCCTCGGGGCGGCCAAACAGCGCCGGGGTGCCGGACGGCCCGTGTTCCACCAGTATCACGACGCCCCCCTTTCACACACAGCCTGATGCCCAGTTAGGCCGATCCCGCGCCCCCCGCCACCCCGTTTGCGACCTGTGCCGCAGCGCGGGTGCCGCCCGCCCCGTTATGGGCTTGCGCCCCGTCCGACCACGGCTATAACCCCGTCAATTTGCGCAGTGGGGGCCAAGATGCCGAAAAGAACCGACCTCAAGTCGATCATGATCATCGGCGCGGGTCCCATCGTCATCGGGCAAGCCTGCGAGTTCGACTATTCCGGCGCGCAAGCCTGCAAGGCGCTGCGCGAAGAAGGCTACCGCGTTATTCTGGTGAACTCCAACCCGGCCACGATCATGACCGATCCGGGTCTGGCCGACGCCACCTATATCGAACCGATCACCCCGGAAATCGTGGCGAAAATCATCGAAAAGGAACGCCCCGACGCGCTTTTGCCCACGATGGGCGGCCAGACCGGCCTGAACACCTCGCTCGCCCTCGCCGACATGGGTGTACTTGAGAAGTTCGGGGTCGAGCTGATCGGCGCCAACCGCCGCGCCATCGAAATGGCCGAAGATCGCGGGTTGTTCCGCGAGGCGATGGACCGCATCGGCCTCGAAAACCCAAAAGCCACCATCATTACCGCGCCGAAACTCCCCAACGGCAAGTTCGACATAACGGCCGGCGTGGCACAGGCCATTGCCGCCATCGACTATGTCGGCCTGCCCGCCATCATCCGTCCCGCCTTCACCCTTGGCGGCACCGGGGGCGGCGTCGCCTACAACCGCGACGACTTCGAGCGGATCTGCCGCAGCGGCCTCGATGCCTCACCGATGGCGCAAATCCTTGTCGACGAGTCCCTCCTCGGCTGGAAGGAATTCGAGATGGAGGTGGTCCGCGACCGCAACGACAACGCCATCATCGTCTGTGCCATCGAAAACGTCGATCCTATGGGTATCCATACGGGTGACAGCGTGACGGTCGCCCCCGCCCTGACCCTGACCGACAAGGAATACCAGATCATGCGCAACGGCAGCATTGCCGTTCTGCGTGAGATCGGCGTGGAAACCGGCGGCTCCAACGTGCAATGGGCGATCAACCCCGCCGATGGCCGCATGGTGGTGATCGAGATGAACCCCCGCGTGTCGCGCTCGTCCGCACTCGCCTCCAAGGCCACCGGCTTTCCCATCGCGAGAATCGCCGCGAAACTGGCGATCGGCTATACCTTGGACGAGCTGGACAACGACATCACGAAGGTCACCCCCGCGTCGTTCGAGCCGACCATGGACTACGTCGTCACCAAGATCCCCCGCTTTGCTTTCGAGAAGTTTCCCGGCGCCGAAGCCACCCTCACCACCGCGATGAAATCCGTGGGCGAGGCGATGGCCATCGGCCGCACGATCCACGAATCTCTGCAAAAGGCCCTGGCATCCCTTGAAACCGGCCTCACCGGGTTCGACGAAATCGCCATCCCCGGCGCACCCGACCGTGTCGCCGTCATCAAGGCCCTTTCCCCGCAGACGCCCGACCGCCTCCGCCTGATTGCGCAGGCCATGCGCCACGGCTTGACCGACGACGACTGCCAGCACGCCACAGCCTACGACCCGTGGTTCATCGCACGCATCCGCGAGATTGTGGACGTGGAGGCGCAGGTCCGCGCCCAGGGCCTGCCGCTCAGCGCCGACGGCATCCGCAAACTCAAGATGATGGGCTTCACCGATGCCCGCCTTGGCATCCTGACAGGCCGGGATGAGGCGCAGGTCCGCCGCGCCCGCCACCGCCTCGGCGTTCAGGCCGTCTTCAAACGCATCGACACCTGCGGCGCGGAATTCGAGGCGCAGACCCCCTACATGTATTCCACCTACGAACACCCCGTCATGGGCGACGTGGAATGCGAGGCCCGCCCTTCCGCCGCGAAAAAAGTTGTCATCCTCGGCGGCGGCCCCAACCGCATCGGTCAGGGGATCGAGTTCGATTACTGCTGCTGCCACGCCTGCTATGCCCTGACTGCCGCGGGCTATGAGACGATCATGATCAACTGCAACCCCGAGACGGTCAGCACCGATTACGACACCTCGGACCGGCTTTATTTCGAGCCGCTGACGCTGGAGCATGTCCTGGAAATCCTGCGGGTAGAGCAGGAAAACGGCACCCTGCATGGTGTAATCGTGCAGTTCGGCGGCCAGACTCCGCTGAAACTCGCGCAGGCGCTGGCGAGCGAAGGCATCCCGATCCTCGGCACCACCCCCGACGCCATCGACCTTGCCGAAGACCGCGAGCGGTTCCAGCAGCTTCTCCACAAGCTGAACCTCAAACAGCCCGTCAACGCGATGGCCCGCTCGCGCGATGAGGCTTTCGCGGCGGCCGCGAAAATCGGCTACCCCCTCGTCATCCGCCCGTCCTACGTGCTGGGCGGCCGCGCGATGGAGATCGTGCGCGACGATGCCCAGCTGGAGCGTTACATCCGCGAAGCCGTGCAGGTTTCCGGCACTTCGCCGGTTCTGCTCGACAGCTACCTGTCGGGTGCCATCGAGGTGGACGTTGATGCGCTCTGTGACGGCCAAAATGTCCACGTCGCAGGCATCATGCAGCACATCGAAGAAGCGGGGGTCCATTCCGGAGATTCTGCCTGCTCGCTGCCCCCCTATTCCCTCACCCCCGCCACCATCGCCGATCTGAAAATCCAAACCGAGGCGATGGCCCGCGCCCTGCATGTCGTTGGCCTGATGAACGTCCAGTTCGCGATCAAAGGCCCGGCTGAGAACCCCGATATCTATGTGCTGGAAGTGAACCCCCGCGCCTCGCGCACGGTTCCCTTTGTCGCCAAGGCCACCGATTCTGCCATCGCCTCCATCGCCGCCCGCCTGATGGCAGGCGAGCCGCTGTCGAATTTCCCGATGCGCCCGCCCTACCCCACCGGCGTCGGCCCCGACACTGCCCTGCCCCTGGCCGACCCGCTGACGCTGGCCGACCCACACACCCCGTGGTTCTCGGTCAAAGAGGCCGTCCTGCCCTTTGCCCGCTTCCCCGGTGTCGATACGCTGCTTGGTCCCGAGATGCGCTCCACCGGCGAAGTGATGGGCTGGGACCGCACCTTTGCGCTGGCCTTCCTCAAGGCGCAGATGGGCGCCGGCGTGGTGCTTCCCACCTCCGGGCGCGTCTTCATCTCGATCAAGGACAGTGACAAGACCGGCGCTTTGGCATCGGCCACCCGCGATTTGATCACCATGGGATTTGAGATCGTCGCCACGCGTGGCACAGCTGCCTGGCTTGGCGGTGAAGGGATTGCGTCCACCCCTGTCAACAAAGTTTACGAAGGCCGTCCCAACATCGTCGACCGTCTGAAAAACGACGACATAGCGATAGTGATGAACACGACCGAAGGCACTCAGGCGGTGAGCGATTCGCGCGATATCCGCGCTGTCGCCCTGTACGACAAGATCCCGTACTTCACGACAGCGGCGGGGGCGGTATCAGCGGTCGCCGCAATGAAGGCGCGGTTGGAGGGCGACATCGGGGTGCGGACGTTGCAGGGCTGAAACGCAAACCCAGCGCTTGGTACTATTGCGATGCTGTCAGCCGAACCTTCGCGCGGCTTGACAGCTTCGAGCAAAGCAAGAAGCCACGGATTGACTGCAAGGTTTTCAGCCAGAAATCGTGCGACAGCCACTCACCACCCGCTTGAGGCGCTTCAATTTCGGCCCTGCGTTTGACAGCATTTTGCGCATCGCTCTGATCGCTTACCCGATCACGCCTTCAAACTCCCGCCATTCTCCCTTGCTCATTCCGCTTGTCTCCTGCGTCACGGCCTCGCCCTTCAGCATCCGCCGCAGGCAGTCCATCGCCTTCGCGGATAACGTCGCCCCGCCCAGTCGATAATCTGAAAACGCGCCGTAAGCGATCGGCACCCAATCGGCCACCACGGCGCAAATCGCCTCGGCATAGACCCGGATTTCGTATTGCGCATGGGCATCCGCCCGCAGCCGCAAAAAATGAAACAGGTTGTGCAGGTCCACCTTCCAGTACCATTGCGTGTAGATGTTCGCGGGAAGGTTCATCCGCGCCAGTTCGCGCGCAAGCCCTTGCTGTCCGTCTTGCGACAACATCGCCTGATAATGGTCATAGCTGCGCGAGGCGTCGGATTTCAGCATCTCCAGCACCCGCGCCGCCTCTGGCCCGTCCAGCACCGCGCCGCGCCCCTGATTGTTCACGCTGGATTGCGCGGCCAGTTGCGACGACTCAGGGATATAGAACTCTCGGTCCAGGATCGAATAGCGGGCAGAATATTCGTTGACGTTGGCGGTGCGGTGGCGGATCCACTGGCGCGCGACAAAAACCGGCAGTTTGACGTGCAGCTTGACCTCGCACATCTCGAACGGAGTCGAATGCCAGTGCCGCATCAGATAGCGGATCAGACCGTCGTCATTCGACACATGCTTTGTGCCGGCCCCATAGCTGACCCGTGCCGCCTGCACGATGGCGGCATCATCTCCCATATAGTCGATCACCCGGATGAACCCGTGGTCCAGTACCGGATGCGCGCGATACAGATGCGCCTCCATGCCCTCGGACACGGCACGCAGAGTGGGGCGGGGCGTGGCACGGGCGGCGTCGATTTCGGCAAGCTGTTCGGGGGTCAGGGGCATCAGGGCCTCCGGGGGCTGGGGTGTCTCAATATATGCCAGAACTTGGTAGGCACACTACAAGGTTTGGGGGGATGCGGGCAAGTCTTGGGGTCGTGCGCGGCAACAATTTGCGGGGCCTTCCCTCTCGCCTTCTGCCACGGTCCTGCTAGGCTGCGCCCAACATCACAGGCTGGGAGAGTGCCATGAAAGTCCGTTATCTTCACACGATGGTCCGCGTGCAGGATCTGGATAAATCAATCGCTTTTTACAAACTTCTGGGGCTGGAAGAGACGCGCCGGATCGAGAATCAGGGCGGCAGGTTCACCCTCGTGTTCCTCGCGGCACCGGGGCAAGAGGAATGCCCGGTCGAGTTGACGTTCAACTGGGATGGCGATGCAGGTCTGCCGTCCGACAGCCGCCATTTCGGCCATCTCGCCTATGATGTCGAAAACATCTACGACATGTGTGCGTTTCTGCAATCGCAGGGCATCACGATCAACCGGCCCCCACGCGACGGGCGGATGGCCTTTGTCCGCTCACCTGACAATATCTCGATCGAACTTCTGCAGATGGACGGCGCGTCCTTGCCCCCCGCTGAACCGTGGTTGAGCATGCCGAACACCGGCAGCTGGTAGTCGATTTCGGGGTGCTGCGCCTCGTGCCGGTCCGGCACCCTGAGTTTCGTCTGTTCAAGGTTACCGCCGCCAAAGGCATCCCCGGTCAGATCAAGCGCCACGCAAATTGCCAGCCCCGGCCATTTTCTGTCTGAAAATATCGCCGCCGGAGGTACCTTCCCGGACCGAGCGCTTCAGTAGATATAACGGATCTGTTCGGTCCAAAACCGCTCCATACGTTTCAGCGATGAATTGATTCCCTCCATCGCTTCGGCCCCGACCATGCCGCGCTTGTCCAGCGCTTCGGCATGTCTGGCGAATAGGTCGATCAGGATGCCCCGCACCCGCCGACCCTTTTCAGTCAGCCTGACCCGAACTGACCGGCGGTCGATCTCGGATCGCTGGTGGTGCATGTAGCCGAGTTCGACCAGCTTCTTCAGATTGTAGCTGACGTTGGAACCTTGGTAGTAGCCGCGCGATTTCAACTCGCCCGCCGTCACCTCATGCTCGCCGATGTTGAACAGCAAAAGCGCCTGAACCGAGTTGATCTCCAGCACCCCAAGGCGTTCAAACTCATCCTTGATGACATCCAGCAGCAACCGGTGCAGCCGTTCGACCAGCGCCAGACTGTCCAGATACCCCGCCAGAAGGGCCTTTTGCGAGCCATCCAGAATTGGCGCCACCCCCGTGCCTTGAACGCTCATTCCTGTCTCCGTCCTGCCAACCGTTCGGGGCAGAATCGGGGGAAAGCACGAACATTTGGTAAACTCGTGCCGCAGTCGTTTCAAATGCCGGATAAATTGCGGCTGCGCGCGAATCTGGCGATGTCGGCTATCAGCGCGGCAAAACGCGGCGGTGACGCGGTCTGGCCTAGCACCCACAGGATCAGGTCCTGGTCATTCTCGGCCAGAAGCGCGTCATAGTCGGGCAGCGCTGACCGGGGCAGGCCGGCAAGCCGGGCATCGGCGAATGGCCCCAGGATCAGGTCCATCTCTTTCGTGCCGCGGCGCCATGACCGCATCCGCATCCGCTTTTGTGCGTCCTCTGGCGTCTCGCCCATCTTAGCCCCTCATACTGTCCGCTCGATAAAGCCTGCCCGATACTGCTTGATCGCCACAGCCCTGCACCCTAAGACGGGCTGCTTGCAACCCAAAGCCGGAGCCTGCCCATGGCCTTTCTGTCCGATACCGTAGCGCGCGTGAAGCCTTCTGCCACCATCGCGGTCACGAACAAGGCGCGCGAACTGGCGGCGGCGGGCCGCGATATCATCGGGCTGGGGGCGGGCGAGCCGGATTTCGACACGCCAATCAACATCCGCGAGGCCGCGAAACGGGCGATCGACACCGGCAAGACGCGCTACACCGCCGTCGATGGTATCCCCGAATTGAAGGCAGCAATCTGCGCCAAATTCGCGCGCGAAAACGGGCTGATCTACACGCCGGCACAGGTGACGGTCGGCACCGGCGGCAAGCAGACGCTTTACAATGCCTTCGTGGCCACCCTGAACGACGGCGATGAGGTGATCATTCCCGCGCCCTACTGGGTCAGCTATCCAGACATGGTCCTGCTTGCCGGCGGGACGCCCGTTCCGGTTGTGGCCGGGATCGAGTCCAATTTCAAACTGACCCCGGCCCAGCTTGAGGCGGCGATCACGTCAAAGACGAAGTGGTTCATCTTCAATTCGCCGTCCAATCCAACTGGTGCTGGCTATACGCGTGCCGAGTTGAAAGGGCTGACCGACGTGCTGATGCAACATCCCCATGTCTGGGTGATGTCGGATGACATGTATGAGCATCTGGTGTTCGACGATTTCGAGTTTACCTCGCCCGCGCAGGTCGAGCCGGGCCTTTATGACCGCACGCTGACCTGCAATGGCGTGTCGAAATCCTATGCCATGACCGGCTGGCGGATCGGCTATGCCGCTGGCCCGACGCATCTGATCAAGGCAATGGCGACCGTGCAGAGCCAGAGCACGTCGAACCCGTCCTCGGTGTCGCAATATGCGGCACTGGAGGCGCTGACGGGAACACAGGATTTCCTCGCCCCGAACCGCGCCACCTTTCAACGCCGCCGCGATCTGGTGGTGTCTATGCTGAATGCGGCGAAGGGTATCACCTGCCCGAAACCCGAAGGCGCGTTCTATGTCTACCCCGATATTTCGGGCTGCATCGGCAAGACCAGTTCGGCCGGCACGAAAATCACCGATGACGAAGTGTTTGCGACAGCACTTCTGGAAGAAACCGGGGTTGCGGTGGTGTTTGGCGCGGCCTTCGGGCTTTCACCGAATTTCCGGGTCAGCTACGCTACGTCGGACAAGGCGCTGCACGAGGCCTGCACCCGCATCCAGACGTTCTGTGCAGCCCTTCACTGACCGGGAGCCGAAATGGCGG
>JANNWS010000212.1:0-5668 GCA_031408575.1 Rhodobacterales bacterium | reverse complement strand
TGCCGCCTGCGGGTCGCTCTGGGCCACGAACCATGTCCGGTTCGCCCCTTCGGCCAGCGCCTGCAAAGGCCGCATCACCGACCCCTCCATGATCGCCATCGCGCAGCCCCCTGCCACGGCAATCTTCGCCGCCAACAGTTTAGTCTTCATACCGCCCTTGGACAGCCCGGAAATCGCATCTCCTGCCATTGCCTCGATCCGGGGCGTGATCGTCTCGACCAGATCGAACCGCTGCGCGCTGGCATCTTCTTTTGGATTGGCCGAGTAGAATCCGTCCACATCCGACAGCAGGATCAGTTGATCCGCCCCCACCGTCACCGCGATCTGTGCCGCCAGACGATCATTGTCACCGTAGCGGATTTCATCGGTGGCCACCGTGTCATTCTCGTTCACGATCGGCACCACGCCCAGCGACAGCAGCATCTCCATCGTCGCACGGCTATTCAGATACCGCCGCCGGTCTTCGGTGTCCTCCAGCGTGACCAGCACCTGCCCGGTGGTGATCCCATGCGGGGCCAGCACCTCTTCATAGGCGCGCGCCAGCCGGATCTGCCCCACCGCCGCCGACGCCTGAGCCTGCTCCAGTGCAAGTGGCCCATCCGCCAGCCCAAGCACCCCCCGGCCCAGCGCGATCGAGCCTGACGACACAAGGATCACATCGGCCCCACGCGCCTTCACCGCCGCCACATCCTCGGCCAACGCCCGCAGCCAATCCACCCGCAGGCCCGTCACCCGGTCCACCAGCAGCGCCGAGCCGATCTTTACGACCAGTCGCTTTGCGGCGCGGATATCAGGGGCCATCAGTGGCATCAGGGCTGCCAAGGCGCGTCCTCTTCGACGACAGCCCGATCCCCCAAAACCTCGGCATGGATCGCGCGCAACACTTCGGTCAGCCCCTGGCCGGATACGCCGGAAATCAGGAACACCGGCCCGCCCACCGCCTTTTCCAGCGCTTTCTTGCGCGTCGACAGGGTCTTGGCATCCAGCGCGTCGATCTTGTTCAGCGCGGTGATACGCGGCTTGTCCATCAGGCTTGCCGCATAGGCCTCCAGCTCGCCCAGAATGGTGCGATAGTCCTTGGTGATCGTCGAGGACGTGCCGTCCACCAGATGCAGCAGCACCGAGCACCGCTCCACATGCGCCAGAAACTGGTCGCCCAGACCCCGGCCTTCCGACGCCCCTTCGATCAGCCCGGGAATATCGGCCATCACCAGCTCATGCCCGTCGATGCCCACAACCCCAAGGTTCGGCACCAGGGTGGTAAAAGGGTAATCCGCAATCTTCGGCCGCGCGTTCGATGTGGCGGCCAGAAACGTAGACTTGCCGGCATTGGGCAGCCCGACCAGCCCGGCATCCGCAATCAGCTTCAGGCGCAGCCAGATCGTCCGCTCCACCCCTTCCTGCCCCGGATTGGATCGCGTGGGCGAGCGGTTGGTTGAGGATTTGAACTGAAGGTTCCCCCAGCCGCCATTGCCGCCGCGCGCAAGTTGCACGCGCTGGCCCACGGTGGTCAGATCAGCTATGATAGTTTCCTCATCCTCGTCCAGAACCTCGGTCCCGACCGGTACTTTCAGCAGGATGTCATCGCCGGTCTTGCCGGTGCGCTGGCTGCCCATGCCGGGCTGGCCGTTCTTGGCAAAGAAGTGCTGCTGATAGCGAAAGTCGATCAGCGTGTTCAGCCCCTCGACCGCCTCGACCCAGACCGACCCGCCATTGCCGCCATCGCCGCCATCCGGCCCACCGAATTCGATGAACTTTTCGCGCCGGAAGCTGACGCACCCGCCCCCGCCGCCGCCCGAGCGGATGAAGACCTTGGCAAGGTCGAGGAATTTCATGGCACTAAGTCCTTCCAAAGTGCCGGACGGCACGGCTGGCCACTGTGCCGAACGGCACGGCAGGGCGTAAACCCCTCCCCTACCGCATCGGCAGGGGCAGGGGCAGGCTCAATCTAGTTTTCGCAGGTATGTCCAGGTCGTGACCCGCGCGTTGCGGGCGACGCTGAAACTTTCGGCATCGCCGATATACGCAAACCCGCAATTCGTCAGCACCCGGGCAGAGCCGGGATTGTCCTGAAACACCTCAGCGAAGATCGTGCGCGATCCCAGCGGATTGGCCTCGACCAAAGCCTTCACGGCTTCCGACGCAAAGCCTGCGTTCCAGAACGCCGGGGCCACCCAATAGCCGATTTCCGACTGCCCGCGATCCATCGCCTTGAGCGAGATCACCCCCAGCACTTCGGCAAGACCCGTGGCCGATCCGTCCATGACCCATGCCTTTTCCGGCCCGGTCCCCGCCATCATGCGGGCCACGAACGCCTCGGCCGCGCCGGGCGGCAGCGGATGCGGAATTGATCGCGTCCCTTCGGCCACGCGCCGGTCCCCGGCATACATCGCAAAAAGTCCGGCATCGGATTTGCGCACCGGGCGCAGCAAAAGCCGCCCCGCCGCAATCGTTTCGTCCGGCACGGCCACGCCGGTCGTAAGATCAAGCGTCATGGCTTCCCTCCTTCGAAGCGCATGGAGGATCGGCGTCACCGCCTTTCCCGGAACAGAACGGCCCGGACCCCGGACCCCGGACCGAACAATCACATCTCCCTACCGGATCAAGATGGCGATCCGATGTCACCGGCCCAAGCCCCCCGATGCCACCGCCTCAAAATGCCAAAGGGGACCGGCCCTGCAGCCGATCCCCCTTACATGTCATCCGTAAAGGTCGGCTTACTCAGCGGCCTCCGCCACCGGGAGAACCGAAATGAAGGTGCGGCCCTTCATGCCCTTCTTGAAGGCAACCTTGCCCTCGACCACGGCAAAGATCGTATGGTCGGTGCCCATGCCCACACCGTTGCCGGGGAACCAGGTGGTTCCGCGCTGGCGCACGATGATGTTGCCCGGGATGGCGGCCTGACCACCATAAAGCTTCACGCCCAGACGACGGCCTGCCGAGTCGCGGCCGTTGCGGGATGAACCGCCTGCCTTTTTATGTGCCATTGGTCGTTACTCCTTCGCAGCAACAGCGGCCTTGGCGGCACGCTTCGGTTTGGCGGGGGCTTCGGCAACCACGGGCGCTGCCACAGCGTTATGGGCCGCGCGGCGCGCATGAGCGGTGCCGGTTGCGGACGCAACACCCGACGCATCGGCGCCAGCCGCCAGAATGTCGGTCACACGCACCAGCGTCAGATGCTGGCGGTGGCCTTTGGTGCGCTGACTGGAATGCTTCCGGCGGCGCTTGACATAGTGGATCAGCTTTTCGCCCTTGATCTGGTCGATCACTTCAGCCTGCACGGCAGCGCCGGCGACGAAAGGCACACCGACGGTCAGCGTCTCGCCGCCCACCATCAGAATCTCGTTGAACTGGATCTTGTCTCCAGCAATCGCGGCCAGCTTTTCAACGCGCAGAACGTCACCCGCCTGCACTTTATATTGCTTGCCGCCTGTTTTCAGGACCGCGAACATGGGTCTTTCCCTTTTTTCTACTCGCATCCTGCGGCCCCGGCATCAACCGGCGTTTCCCTCAGCCTCGGACAGCGCGCCCCGCAAAGGGCGATATGTAACGAAAAACCCCGGCAGGGCGTACACCCTTCCGGAGAAGGTCATGATATCCGCGAAGGCCCCGGTCTTGTCAAGCACCCGAACCTGTCAGATATCCTGTCCCGACAGTATTTCCGCCGCAGCGCGGCCCAGATCATGCGATATTTCGCCGAACACATCGTCAAACGCGGCAAACATCGCGCTATTCAAGACGGCGGCGGCAGGAGTTCTGGAAAACTCCAGATAGGCCAGCATGTCGGCATCCGACAGCGGCTCGTAGGCAAGGTTCAGGAAAGGATACAGCCAGTCCTCGGTTTCCATGCGGATGTCGGGTTCCTGCGCCCAGACATCGGCAAGGATGTCTGCTTCCGTCATTTCCGCACCCGCGAACGCGCCGCCATCGGCAAGGCCACGATAAAACGCGACGTTCGCATTCATTGCGCCCGCCACGTTCTGCTCGATCAGGTCATTGGCTTCGGCAAAACGGCGCAGCACGTCAAGACGCGGCGCCTGTTTGGCCATCATACCCTCGACTGTCACCTTTGCAGCTTCTTCCACCGCCTGGTCCAGAAGGGCGCGGCGGGCCTCGATCTCCAGCACCAGTATGCGCTGCCCCCGGTCAGAACCGAAAAAGTCGATGATCGCCTGCAAGGTGGCGTCATCACGGCCCAACTGCGCCGTAAACACCCCATCAAAGCGACGCGCCATCCGGTCCTCGTCGTAGATACCTTCGACCAGGGCGGCCCAGCGGGTGCCGCCCGCACCGGGGAACAGCTGTTTCTCTAGATCGGCCCCGTAAGCCACTCCCTCATTGCGCATCACCGCAATCATCTCGGGCATCCGCAGCGTCGCAGCGACGGCCGCCGGATCGACACTCCCGGCACGCAGTGGCAGGGCCGACATCATGACCATCACGGCAACAGCTAGAAATCGAAGCATCATCAGCACAGCTTTCACCAACAGTGTTGCAATAAACGTAGGGGCATCATGCGCCGATGCCAAGGCGCACGACCACAAAGCCGCGTGAACATCGCCCGTCCGGCACGCCCCCCCCCGAGGGCCCCGCCGCCCCGCACTCAGCGAAATCGGGGTTGCAACACTACGAAGCCTCGACTAAGCCAATCGTCGTCAAGACCACCGACGCGGAGAGGTGCCGGAGCGGTCGAACGGGGCGGTCTCGAAAACCGTTGACCCTTTGCGGGGTCCCAGGGTTCGAATCCCTGTCTCTCCGCCAATCATCATTGAAATCATTGTATATTTCTGGATTTTGGCGGATCAGCCCCTAACCTGCCCCTAAATGTAGTTTCCTTGCCTCGTGCCATTGCTGTGAAGCGGACGGGGGCAATTTCCGAATATTCCAACCCGGCAGGGCAAGCTGTCAGCGGTCACGCCCTTGGTAGGTGCAGGCTACAAGGTCGTGTCTGCTGACCCCCTGCCATGTCCGCGTCCGGGGCGTGTCCCTGTCCGGGACGTGTCCGTTGTCCCGGCAGAGGGGGCCGACCCACCCCCCGGGCTGCGCCGGCGCGGCCTCGAATCCCCTTGCACCCGGCGCGCACAAAGCGTCGCGCCCCCAACTTTTTGTCTGCCTTGTCACATAGACTTGGTCGATCCCATCGACCGCAAGAATTGAAGTCGCCGACGCTATTGCCGCATCAGAGGTCGATCACGCGGTCAATAGCGGCAAAGTCTTTTGCGACCGGCATGACGAACAGGCAGGTTCCGCCGCTGGCCTCGGCCCAGAGTTCACCGACCATCCGCTTTTCGCTGGCACCATCGGCCAAGAAAGCGCCCTTGTATTCGACCACCAGAATCTTGCCATCGGTCAACATCGCCACAAAGTCGGGATAGAACCGCGCGCCGGCCAGTTGCAGCCAGAAGGCGTTTGGCTTCCGGTCCACATTGCGCACCCAGAAGCGCACCTTGGGCTGTTCATCCAGCCAGACGGCACAGCGGAACTCTTCGCCCCCGGGCTTCAGGTCACCAATGATGCTAAAGTAATGCTAGGGTCTGTTGGCGTTTGAGGATTCCCAAATCAGTCGCTGAGTGATTCAAGGTTGCCAAATGGGAGGCAACCTTGATCCGCACGACACTGACTGACGCCCAATGGGAAATCATCGCTCCGCACTGTCTTGGTAGGGAAT
>JANNWS010000211.1:0-28017 GCA_031408575.1 Rhodobacterales bacterium | reverse complement strand
GCCGAGGTACGCGACAGGGTGGCGGGGTTGACGCCGCCCTACGCGCTGAAAGGCATGGGCTTTGCCCACAAGACCGAAGCCGGGGCGGTGCGGCTGGGGCTGGCATCGCTGGACGGGCAGGCCGAGATGGCGGGGGCAGAGGGCTATCTGGCCGAAGAGATGGTCGGGGGCGTGGTGGCGGAGGTGCTGCTGGGCGTGCGGCGCGATCCGGTGTATGGCGTGACGCTGACGCTGGGGATGGGCGGCGTCGCCGCTGAACTGCTGGCCGATACGGTGACGCTGGTGGCGCCGGTGACGGGCGAGGAAATTGATACCGCGCTGCGCCGGTTGCGGCTGTGGCCGCTGCTGGATGGCTACCGGGGCCGCGTGCGCGCCGATACGGGCGCGGTTGTGGACGCGGCACTGGCGGTGCAGGCGCTGATGCTGGCCACGCGCCGGCTGGCCGAAATCGAGATCAATCCGTTGATGGTGCGCGCCGAAGGGGCGGTCGCCGTCGATGCCGTTATATGGGAGGAGGACGCATGACCGAAAACCCGATCCGCACCCGGCGCGAGGGGGCCATTCTGGAGGTCACGCTGGACCGCCCGAAGGCGAACGCGATTGATCTGGTGACAAGCCGGATGATGGGCGAGACATTTCGCGCCTTTCGCGATGATGATAGTCTGCGGGTGGCGATCCTGCGGGCCGAGGGGTCGAAGTTTTTCTGCCCCGGCTGGGATCTGAAGGCCGCTGCCGGGGGCGATGCGGTGGATGGCGATTATGGCGTGGGAGGCTTTGGCGGTTTGCAGGAGTTGCCCGGCCTGAACAAGCCGGTGATTGCCGCCGTAAACGGTATCTGTTGTGGCGGCGGTCTGGAACTGGCGCTGTCGTGCGATCTGATCCTTGCGTCCGCCACCGCGACCTTTGCACTGCCCGAGATCCGGTCGGGGACGGTTGCGGATGCCGCCAGCATCAAGCTGCCAAAGCGCATCCCGTATCACGTGGCGATGGACCTGCTGCTGACCGGGCGGTGGTTCGACGCCGAGGAGGCGCTGCGCTGGGGTCTGCTGAAGGAGATCACCACGCCCAAGGAGTTGCTGCCCAAGGCCTGGGCGTTGGCGCGATTGCTGGAGGCCGGTCCGCCGCTGGTTTATGCCGCGATCAAGGAAGTCGTGCGCGAGGCCGAGGACATGCGGTTTCAGGATGCGCTGAACCGGATCACGAAACGGCAGTTGCCGACGGTGGACCGGCTTTATGGCTCGGATGACCAGCTGGAGGGGGCGCGGGCCTTTACCGAAAAGCGCGACCCGGTCTGGTCGGGGCGGTAGGCCGGTCCGCGACACAAAACTGTCGTATATCGCTGTGCTCCCGCTGCGCTTGGCGCTAATGTGCGCCAAAACGAGGGCAGATCGTGCAGGGCTTTGAGCCGGATTTCATCATTGTGGGAGCGGGTTCAGCGGGCTGTGTTCTGGCCGACCGGCTGAGTGCGGACGGGCGGTTCCGGGTGCTACTGATCGAGGCGGGCGGCAGCGACAGGCGCTTTTACGTCCAGCTGCCGCTGGGCTACGGCAAGCTGTTTTACGATCCGGCGGTGAACTGGATGTACCGCACCGAGCCCGATCCGGGGCTGGCCGGGCAGCGTGACCACTGGCCGCGCGGCAAACTGCTGGGCGGGTCGTCGTCGATCAATGCGATGGTCTATATCCGGGGGCATCGGGCCGATTATGATGAGTGGCAGGCCCTGGGTAATGCCGGCTGGGGCTGGGATGACGTACTGGCTGCCTACAAGGCGATAGAGGACACCGAAACCGGGGCAGATGCGTGGCGTGGCGTGGGTGGCCCGCTGTTTGTGTCGGCGAACCGGCGCGATCTGCACCCGCTGGTGAACAGTTTCGTGGCGGCCTGTGCGGCGGCCGGCCTGCCGGGCAACCCGGATTTCAATGGGGCCGTGCAGGAAGGCGCCGGGTCGTATCAGCTGACCGTGAAGGACGGACGGCGGAATTCGGCAGCACGCGCATTCTTGCGGCCTGCGATGCGGCGGGCGAACCTGAAGGTCATAACGCACGCGCAGGTAACGCGCGTGGTGATCGAGGCCGGGCGTGCGGTGGGCGTCGAGGTGCGACACCGCGGGACGGTGCAGCTGATCCGGGCGCGGGCCGAGGTGATCCTGTCGGGTGGGGCAATAAATTCGCCGCAATTGTTGCAGTTGTCGGGCGTCGGGCCGGGGGCGCTGTTGCAGGCGCAGAGCATTGCGGTCTTGCGCGACAATCCCAATGTGGGCGACCATATGTCGGACCATCAGGGGCTGAATTACACCTATCGCATGACCGTGCCGACGCTGAATGAGGCGTTGCGGCCCTGGTGGGGCAAGCTGCGCGTGGGATTGCAGTATCTGGCGCTGCGGCGCGGGCCGTTGAGCCTGTCGATCAACCATGGCGGCGGGTTTTTCCGCACGCGCCCCGAGTTGGACCGGCCCAACATGCAGCTATACATGCAGGCATTTTCAACCCTGATGCCACGGAATGGTGAGCGGCCGATCCTGACGCCGGATCCGTTTCCGGGCATGTCGCTGGGGCTTTCGAACTGTCGCCCGACCAGCCGGGGGCATATCCGGATCGCCAGCCCCGATCCGCTGGCGCATCCGGTGATCACCGCCAATGCGTTTTCGACGAACAATGACGTGCAGGAAATGCTGGATGCGGTAAAGTTCCTCCGCCGGCTGGCGGCCCAAGAGCCGTTGCGGCGGCTGATAGCCGAGGAGTTGCGACCGGGGCCGGAGTGCTGCACCGACGAGGCGATGATCGACGACATCCGGGCACGCAGCGGCACGGTTTACCACCCGTCCTGCACCTGCCGGATGGGGCCGGATGCCAGCACTTCGGTGGTAGATGCACGATTGAAGGTGCATGGCATCGCCGGTCTGCGGGTGTGCGATGCGTCGGTCTTTCCAACCCTGATCGCGGGCAATACCAATGCGCCCGCGATGATGGTGGGCTGGAAAGGTGCCGAGATCGTTCTGGCGGATCACCGCTGAAACCAGCGTAAACCACCGCGTAACTTTGCACGTTCATGCTCTACCCCGGGGCGCGAATGCTGCGTTCGCCACGAGGGGGACACAATCCATGGTTTTTTAGGGAATAGTGGCTGGATTTGTCCATGAAGTCGCCACAGCAGGACTGTAACGGTTATATGAAGGTGCCGATCTGGCGCAGGAGATTGCGATGCACGCTTTTCGCTTTGTGGAACAGCAGACGGCTGGTTTGGTCGGTCTTGGCGCGCGTGTGATGTTGCTGGCCCCTGCCGCCGAGTCTGGCTTGGACCGGCATATCGCGGGCTTTGGCGGCCGTATCGACCGCGAGGCGGAACTCTACGCTGCGCTGTCGGCGCTGATTGACGACCCGGCGGGATGGGATCTTTTTATCATGTCTTGCGACGCGTTTGGCGGCACCGAGGCGGGTCGGCGGGCGCACAGCATGCTGGGTGCGGTGGCCGAGCGGGTGCCGATGATCCTGATTTCCGCGGAATACCAGCGTCAGCAGTTCCCCGAAGAACGCGCTGCCCCGGTGCAGTTGCGGGCGCCGCTTTCGGCGGTGTCGCTGCGGGTGGGGATGGAACATGCGCTGCGCGGGCGGTTGGGCTGGCGGATGAACTGACGCGTAAAAAAGGCGGGCAGAACGCCCGCCTTGGATCGAATTCAGAGTTGCCGTAAATCAGGCAAGTGCAAGGTTGGTGGCCGATTCGCGCCCGTCGCGCCCTGCTTCGATGTCGAATGTCACGGGCTGACCATCCTTCAGCGAACGGAGGCCTGCACGCTCCAGCGCAGTGATGTGCACGAACACATCCTTGCGTCCGCCTTCGGGGGCAATAAACCCGAAGCCTTTGGTTTCATTGAACCATTTCACGGTGCCCTTAGCCATCGTGATGTCTCCTCTTCAGTCGCCGCCCGCGGAGATGCGGCGGCCCGGCTCAGTCAGCGCAAGATCGAGGGACTGTGCCTTTTTGAAGCATACAGTGGTCGATAGGATAACGTCGCAATCCAAGGCTGCGAGAAACTATTCTGGAAATCAAGAGAAATTGGGCAAAGCCGCACGGTATAATGGGCGGCTTTTGCCGGTCATGCGGGTTAAGAGATATCGTCCTCAAGAAACCAGAGGACGGTATCGCGGAAAGAAGTATCGGCCGCAAAGCCCAGATCGAGTGCCTTTTGCGGCGTGACGCGGCCGCGCCAGCCCCGTACGATGGTTTCGATCACGGGGTCGGCGTTCCACGTGATGCGGTTTGCCGCTTCGGGGCCGGCCACGGCGGTCATCGCCGTGATCATCGCTCCGATGGTATCGGTGCGGCCGGTCAGGTTGAGGCAGCGATTGGGACCGAACGCGGCGCCATCGAGTGTTGCTGCGTGGATCAGGTTGGCCACGACAGTGCGCGGCGCGGTGTGCCAGACCTCGAAATCGGGGGCGACGGGGCAATTTGCGGTCTGGCCCTGCAACGTGTCGCGGAAGATCGAGGACATGAAACTTGACGCGGCCGCGTTCGGCTTGCCGGGGCGGATCGAAACGGTCGGGAGGCGCAGGCCGCGCCCGTCGAGAAACCCCCTGCGCGAGAAATCAGTCAACAGAAGCTCTCCGATGGCCTTTTGCGTGCCGTAGGAGGTCTGGGGGTTAAGCTCGACACCATCGGTCAGTACGGCGGGTGCCTCACCGCCGTGGACCGCGGCGGAGGAGGCGTAGACCATAACGGGGCAATTCCCGGCGGCGCGGGCGGCTTCATAAAGATTGAGCGTGCCGAACAGGTTGACCCGCATCCCGAGGGCAAAGTCGGCCTCGGCCGCGCCGGACACGACGGCGGCGAGATGAAAGATCACGTCGAAGCGGGCGGCCATGACCGTCGAGAGGCTGGCTGCGTCGGCGATGTCACAGGCGATGCAGTCGACAGGGAACGGGGCCGACAGGCTTGCCGGGGTCGCAATGTCGATCAGGGTCAGGGCGGTAATCTGCTGGCCGCGCAGGGCCGCCTGTGCCGCAAGTTGTCGGGCCAGTTTCTGGCCGATGAAGCCGCCGCCGCCGGTGATGAGAATACGCATGGGTGCCTCTGGTTTCAAAAGCAAAAGCGTAGCGCCACGTCCGCGACAGCGCACTGGAAATGTTTTGAAAAACTTTTCGCAAAATCCTTTGAAGGATTCTGGTGGCCCAGTGCCGTGCCTGGGGCGCGATACAGGCCAGTTTGGCGCTGACAGGGCGGGAGCAATTGGATAGCGTTGCGTGATGCGCGATACCGGCTGCCCGACATGACCGACTGGCTGACCCCCGCTGAATGGCAAGCGGTGGCACTGTCGTTGCGCGTGTCATTCTGGGCCACCGTGCTGAGCCTGCCTGTCGGCATCGCCGTGGCCTATGTGTTGGCGCGCCGCGAGTTCTGGGGCAAGCAGATCCTGAACGGCGTTGTGCATCTGCCGTTGATCCTGCCGCCGGTGGTGACTGGGTATCTTTTGTTGTTGACCTTCGGGCGCAAAGGGGCAGTGGGGGCGTTTCTGGAACAGGCGTTCGGTCTGGTGTTCGCGTTCCGCTGGACCGGGGCGGCACTGGCTGCGGCGGTGATGGCGTTCCCGCTGATGGTGCGGGCCATCCGGATGGCGATCGAAGCGGTGGATCCGAAGCTGGAGCAGGCGGCAGGCACACTGGGAGCGTCTCGGCCCTGGGTGTTTGCCACCGTCACGCTGCCGCTTATCCTGCCAGGCATCATCGCGGGGGGCATTCTTGGATTTGCCAAGGCGATGGGGGAATTCGGGGCAACGATCACCTTCGTGGCGAACATTCCGGGACAGACGCAGACCCTGCCCTCGGCCATTTACGCCTATTTGCAGGTGCCGGGTGGCGATGCGGCGGCGTTCCGGCTGGTCTGGATCGCCATCGTGATCGCAATGGGGGCGCTGTTGCTTTCGGAATGGGTCGGGCGCGCGGTCGCCCGGCGGATTGCCGGCGCATGACGCTGGAGGTGCGCCTGCGCCATGCCTATGCCGGCTTTGCGCTGGATGTGGCGTTCGCGGCGCCTGCCGGGGTGACCGTGCTGTTCGGGCGGTCGGGATCGGGCAAGACGAGCGTGGTCAACGCGGTGGCAGGGTTGCTGCGCCCGGATGCGGGTCGCGTGGCCGTGGGCAGTCTGGTGTTGTTTGACAGCGACCGCCGGGTGAACCTTGCGGTGCATCGACGGCGTCTGGGGTATGTGTTTCAGGAGGGGCGGCTTTTCCCGCATCTTACGGTGCGCCAGAACCTGCTTTACGGGCGCTGGTTTGCCGGGACGGGCCAAGATGCCGAGTTTGGCCGGGTGCTGGACATGCTGGGGATTGCGGCGCTGCTGGACCGGCGGCCCGGCACGCTGTCAGGGGGGGAAAAGGCGCGTGTCGCCATCGGTCGGGCGCTTTTATCGGACCCCGCGCTGGTGTTGATGGACGAGCCGCTGGCTGCACTGGACGAGGCGCGCAAGGCCGAGATCCTGCCGTATCTGGAGCGGATGCGGGACGAGACGCGCATTCCGATCCTGTATGTCAGCCATGCGATTGCCGAAGTGGCGCGGCTGGCCACAACGATTGTGGTGATGGAGGCGGGCCGGGTGCTGCGCGCGGGGCCGGCGGCCGAGGTGCTGTCGGACCCCGCGGCGGTATCTGCGCTGGGCATCCGCGAGGCAGGAGCCATGATTGCGGCGCGGGTGGTTATGCATGAGGCGGACGGGCTGACGCGGGTCGACACGTCTGGCGGGGCGCTATGGTTGCCGCAGGTGGCGGCGGGCGTCGGCAGCACCGTGCGGATCCGAATCGCGGCGCAGGATGTGATGCTGGCGCTGACGCGGCCCGCGGGGGTTTCGGCGTTGAACATTCTGCCCGCCGTGGTGACGGCGCTGCGGATGGGTGACGGGCCGGGGGCGATGGTGCAGTTGCGCGCGGGCGACGATCTGCTGCTGGCGCGGATCACCCGGCGGTCGGCCGAGGCGCTGGGGTTGGGGGTGGGGACGCCGGTCTTTGCCATCATCAAATCGGTCGCCGTGGCGCAGAGCGATGTGGGCGGGGCCGGCTAGGCGGGTGGAACCGACGGGCTTTGGCGCGCGTTGATGAAAGCGTCGGCTTTCGGTGGGCCGATGCGGGGGGGCGATGTTTCGCGGGTGACGCTCTGCAATGAGGTCCGAGGTGCGTTTCGGGGAATGCGGACTGGCGACAACACTCGGTTGGCGTCATGAACCAGAGAGAATAGTTTATGACGGGGCCGTTCGATGGTTGACCAGCCACAATTACGTGCTCCGGCAGTCCCTGCCGCGCTGAACGGCTCTGCCGGGGACAGTGCGCCCTACGGGCGTCGCATCACACTGCCCCGGTTGGCCACGATCGCGGCGGTCGCGGCCGTGCTGTATTTTGCGCGCGATGTGGTTCTGCCGCTGTCAATCGCCATGCTGGTCACTTTTGCGCTGTCGCCGCTGGTGACGCGGCTGCGCCGTCTGGGGCTGCCGCATCTGGCGACGGTGCTGATGGTGGTCGCGGCGGCGTTTCTGGCCATCTCGCTGTTCTTTCTGGTGGTGGCCGGGCAGGTGGGCCAGTTGGCGCAGAACCTGCCAACCTTTCAAAAGAATATCATAACCAAGGTAGAGGCGTTGCAGGACAGCGGCAGCGGGGACGGCATTCTGTTCCGCTTCACCCGCATGATCAGTGCGATCAACACCCAGATTGGTGCCGCAGTGCCGCAGGTCGCGACCGATGCCGCAGGCGGCACTCCCGCCACACCGCCCGATCCGCTGCCGGTAGAGGTGATCGAAAGTCGCAGCCCGATTGCAATGCTTCAGGATCTCGTGCTGCCTCTGGTCAGCCCGATTGCGACCACGGGGCTTGTCGTGGTCGTCGTGATCTTCATGTTGCTGGAGCGCGAAGAGTTGCGCGACCGCTTCATCCGGCTTGTCGGATCGAATGACCTGCACCGGACCACGCAGGTGCTGCGTGAGGCCGGGCAGCGGGTGGGTCAGTATCTGCTGGTGCAGCTGCTGGTGAACGTCATCTATGCCATCCCGATTGCCGGGGGTCTGTGGCTGATCGGGGTACCAAATGCGCTGCTTTGGGGGCTGCTGACGCTGGTCTTGCGGTTTGTTCCCTATATCGGGTCAGTGCTGGCGGCGGCGTTTCCACTGTTTCTGGCCTTTGCGGTATCACCCGACTGGTCGGCTGTACTGTGGACAGTCGCGCTGTTTGCTACGGTAGAGTTGATTACCAGCAATGTGATCGAGCCCAAGCTTTACGGGTCGCGCACCGGGGTCAGCCCATTGGCCATCATCATTGCCGCGATCTTCTGGACGTGGATCTGGGGTCCGCTGGGCCTTGTGCTGTCAACCCCGCTGACGGTGTGCCTTGTCGTGCTGGGGCGGCATGTTCCGCAGTTCGAAATGTTTGACATCCTGTTTGGCGATGAGCCGATGCTGGTGCCGCATGCACGCCTGTATCAGCGCCTGTTGTCGGGTGACGAGATCGAGGCGACGTTTCGGGCAGAGGAAACGCTGGAGACGCTGTATCTGGCGGAGTACTACCGCGATGTCGGCATCCCTGCCCTGCTGATCGCGCAGAACGACCTTGCGCGCGGTGTTCTGACAACTGAACAGGAAATCCGTCTGGCCGATGTCGGGCTGCGTATGGTCGGGAACCTGCAGGATATTGTCGACGAAGAACTTGCCGATTTGCGCGCCGGTGCCGGCGAGACAGAGACGCCGGCACCGGACGGGGCTGACGTCGCAGCCGGCAGCGGTGTGGTCCGCAACGACCGACCGGATGGCGACGGCTTCCGGGTCGTGTGCATCGGCGGGCGCAGCAGGCTGGATGACGTCGCCGCCGCCATGCTGGCGCAGGCGATGGCAGCAGAGGGGGCGCAGGCGATGCATCTGCCGCATGACGACCTTGCGCCCTCGCAGTTCCGGACGCTGGACATGGGCGCGCAGGATTGCCTTGTGCTGTGCTTTCTTGACCCCAGCCCAAGCCGCGCGTCTCTGCTGCATATCCGGCGCATCAAGCGGGCTGCACCGGAGGTAAGGGTCGGGGTCGTGATCTGGCAGATGCCGAAAGATCTGGAAAGCGGGGTTGATCTGTCGCGCCGGATGCTGTCGGTCGCCCCCGACAAGCTGAAGGAAGCGGAAGAGATCGGGGCCGATTTCGTGCTGACCGATCTGGACGCCGTCCTTGCCGCAGCCTTCTCGCGCACCGAGCCAAAACCCATGACCGCGCCCGGCCCCCGCAAGACGCGCGCCACGCTGCGACGCGGTGCTGCAGGTGCATAACGCTGTGCTGCGCTGACCGATGCCGCAGGAATTTGCCCGGCCCGTCGCACTGCCCCGGATTTTTCGGACCCGAGGTCCTGAGCACGTCTATGGATCGGTAGAACCGTCGCTGTTCAGCGGGATTTACCACTGACGGCATTCTGCACCCCGGCGCGGCCACGGGCGAGGTGCATTTCGCGGAAATCCCCGACTGCTGATTTTCCGATCGCTCGGCATGGCTTGCCCAATGCCCTTCAGCCTTTTGCGTAAAGCGCTGGTCAAATCCGCCGTGCCGAGTTGCCTTCTGGCTCAAAGTCCTGCGATGATCCTTAGGGTGGTTGCCCGGACCGTTGCGGGTGGTTTCGCCGGTTGCATTCCTGCTCTCGAGTCTGTCCGACAAAAGTGGAATCCGGTTTTGGCGAAAGACAGGTGAAAATCAAAAAGCCAGAGATCGTCCGGCTCTTCTATCAGCGTCAGACAGAAACCAGGGACCGGGCTGGCCAACGGATCAAGGTGTTTGCCGGTTTTCACGGCGACTGGACAGGGGTGACAGGATGGTTGTGGATGTGCAGGGCTTGAACGAAGGAACAAGCGATCGCCGCAGACCGGCGGCATGCCTCGTTTCCATCACGTCACGATCCGTGGCTGCGCCATGACCAACCCATCCGCATCCACGCGGGCAACAGGCGGACACTTTTGATGCCACAGGACATGGTCGATCTGAACGCTGATCTTGGCGAGGGGTTTGGCCCCTGGCGGATGGCGGATGATGCGGCGGTCATGGGTGTTGTCACCAGCGCCAATATTGCCTGCGGCGGGCATGCGGGCGATCCGGACACGATGGTCGAGACGCTGACGCTGGCGCGGGCTCAGGGTGTCGTGGTGGGGGCGCATCCGGGCTATGCCGATCCGCTGGGCTTTGGCCGCAGGGTCATTCCGATGACTCTGACAGCGATCGAACGCATGGTGGCCACGCAGGTTGGTGCGCTGATGGGGGCCGCAGCACTTGCGGGGGTGCGGGTGTCTTATGTCAAGGCGCATGGCGCGTTGGCCAATGTTGCCGCCGATGACCGGTCGGTTGCCGATGCGGTCGCACGCGCCGTGGCGGCGGTGTCGCGCGATCTTGCGGTGCTGGCAATCTCCGGCACGGCACAGGAACCGGCCGCCGCGGCCTGCGGACTGGCAGTGTACTCCGAGGTTTTTGCCGACCGCGCCTATCTGGCAAACGGCCGGCTTGCGCCCCGCAGCCAGTCAGGCGCCATGATCGACGATGCGGATCTTGCCGCGGCGCGTCTGGTTGGTTTTCTGGCAACCGGTCTGATGCCGACGCTCGACGGCCCGGCCGTTCGGTTGGAGGCGCAGTCGATCTGCGTTCACGGTGACAGTGCCGGCGCCTTGGCGATGGCGCGGCAAATCCGGACGGCGCTGGGGCAGGCGGGAATCACGGTCGCGCCATTCCTGCGCGCCCCGGCCTGATCGTGAGACCCACAGCTTTCCCGCGGTTTCGGGCGGTTGCAGAGCATGCGGTTCTGGCCGAGTTTGCCGATGTGACCACGGATGCGGCGCATGATCGGGTCATCCATCTGGATGCCATTCTGGCGCGGGACGGGTTCGCAGGCTTCAACGAAGCGGTGCCGGCCACTGTCAGCCTGCTGGTTGCATTCGACCCGCTGGTGACCGATCACGCGGCGGTCGAGTGCGCGCTGAGGGTGTTGCTGGAGGCCGAAGCGCCCCCCGCTTTGCCAGCCGCATCCCACGAGGTTCCGATTTGCTACGATCCCGACCTGGCCCCCGATCTGGATCAGGTTTCGCAGCTGACCGGGATGTCCGGCGAGGCAGTTGTCTCGGCCCATCTTGCCGGCGACTACCGGGTGTTCATGTATGGGTTTGCTCCGGGATATGCCTATCTTGCGGGCGTGCCGCCGGTGCTGCATCTGCCCCGCAAGCCGACTGCCGTACGTGGGGTGGCTGCGGGCAGCGTGATCATCGCGGGCGCGCAATGCCTGATAACCACACTGACCATGCCGACCGGCTGGTGGATCATCGGCCGCGCGACGACTCAGATCCTGCGCGATGACCCGGTCCGGCCATTTCTGTTCGACGTCGGCGATAGCGTGCGCTTTCGCCGGATTGGCCGGGGCGAATACGATGCCGCAATACGGGCGGGCTGAGGGATGACGACGACGAGATTCACCATCACCCACGCCGGGCCGCTTGTTTCGGTACAGGACAGCGGACGCAGGGGCATGCTGCGCTACGGCGTCCCGGCCTCGGGTCCGATGGACCGCCGCGCGTTCAAGATTGCCAACGCGGCATTGGGCAACCCGCCCGGTGCGCCCTGTATCGAGGTGTCGACCGGCGGACTGGTGCTTGATTGCATCGAAGGCCACGTCACGATCGCCGTCGCCGGCGGCGGATTTCAGGTGTCGGTCGCGGGGGCAACGATCGGATCGTGGACCATTGCTACGCTGCAGCCCGGAAGCCGGCTGACGATCCGCCGGGGCGGCTGGGGAAGTTGGGCCTATCTTGCGTTTGCCGGATCGCTTCAGACAAACCGATGGCTTGCCAGTGCGGCAACGCATCTGCTTTCCGGGTTTGGGGGTGGTGTGCTTGCCAGTGGTGGCCGTCTGGTGATCGAGGGTGCCGAGACGCGCGAAGAGCGGTGCGGTGATATTGCGATCCCGCTGTGGGCGCGGCCGCGCCACAGCATCCGGGTCGTGTGCGGCCCACAGGACCGCTGCTTTTCCGCCGAAGTCCTGAACACATTTCTGGCCGAACCATTTTCGCTGACCGGGGCATATGACCGGATGGGTGTGCGCCTTGCGGGGCCAGTGCTGCGCCCGGATGCTGCGCTGGACATGCCGTCGGAGCCGATCGTGCGCGGGTCGGTGCAAGTGGCAGGCGACGGTGTGGCCACGGTTTTGCTTGCCGATCATCAGACCACCGGCGGCTATCCGAAGATCGCCACAATCCTGTCGGATGATCTGGATGGTCTTGCCCAACTGCGGGGTGGCGACAGCATCAGTTTTCACCCCATCGACCCGAGGATTGCGATCAACGCGGTGCGCGACAGCGCAGCCGTTCAAGCCGCCTACCTGACTGAAATCTCCAGGCCTGCGGGATCGTTGGCGCATCGGCTGCTGAACCGGAATCTGATCAGTGGGGTGGTTGATTGTGCCGCTATCGATCCGGATGCCGCTGAACCCGTCTGACCAGCGGCAGAGGGACGCAAACACCTTGTCCTGACCGGTCAGCAAAAACCGTGATGGCTACAAAAGAAGTTCGAAAACCCTTGGCCTGTTCTTTTTTCCTCTTGCGAACCCGCCCGGTAGTTTATAAGTCAGCCGAACCCAAGGATGCGGGCGTAGCTCAGGGGTAGAGCATAACCTTGCCAAGGTTAGGGTCGAGAGTTCGAATCTCTTCGCCCGCTCCAATTTTGATAAGCAATATCAAAGCTTTAAGAAGCGCCCTCACGGGCGCTTTTTGCTTAGATGGCATCTGGAAATTCATAATCCAAGCAGATTCCAAGCTTTTGATGAAAGTTGTGGGCGTGAATCGGCGGAGTTTGGCGGGGCTTTGCCACTGACCTGCCCCCCGGAAGTTCCCTCAGTCTGATGTAGAGTCTGCCAACCTGAGAAGGAGCAGACGACATGAGGAAAAGCCGTTTCACCGAAGCGCAGATTATCGGGATGATCAAAGAGCAGGAGGCAGGGCTTCCGACGGCGGAACTGTGCCGGAAGCATGGGCTGAGCCCAGCAACTTTCTACAAGCTGAAGGCCAAGTATGGCGGGATGGAGCTGTCGGACACCAAACGCCTGAAGCAGCTTGAGGACGAGAACGCCAAGCTGAAACGCTTGGTGGCGGATTTCATGTTGGACAATGTCGTTCTGAAAGATCTGCTGGGAAAGCCCTGACGACGCCGATGCAACGGCGGGACGCGGTGCTGCGGGCGATGAAGGATCATCCGATCTCTCAGCGCCGGGCCTGCGTCCTGATCGGTGTCGATCCGAAGGCCGTGCGGCGCGAGCATCCGCCCGATAACCGGAGATCCGTCTGGAAATGAACAAGATCGCCGAGAAGCGGCGCCGGTTTGGCTCTCGGCGCATTGGCATCATGCTGGAACGTGTGGGAATGGTGATGAACCAGAAGAAGCTTTATCGCATCTACCGCGAAGAAGGCCTGTCGGTGCGCCGCCGTCGTGGTCGCAAACGGGCTCGTGGCAGTCGCACGCCGATGCTGGTGCCGCTGCAGCCGAACCAGCGCTAGTCGCTGGACTTCCTTTCCGATACGTTCGAGGCCTGCCGGAAGTTCCGCATCCTCGCCGTGAACGATGATTGCTGTCACGAAAACCTTGCCCAGATCGCCGATACCAGCATCTCGGGGACCAGGGTGGCGCGGGAACTGGACGCATTGGTCAGGATCTATGGAAAACCCACCTGCATCGTCTCGGACAATGGCACCGAGTTCACCAGCAAGGCGATCCTGAAGTGGGTCAACGAGAACAGCGTCGACTGGCATTACATCGATCGGGCAAACCGCAGCAGAATGGCTACATCGAAAGCTTCAACAGCAGCATGCGCGACGAATGCCTCAACGAGGAAATCTTCGACAGCCTGGCCGATACCCGCCGCACGTTGGCCCTGTGGCGCTACGACTACAACAATGTCAGGCCGCATTCCTCGCTGGAGAACAAAACCCCGTCCGACGCGCGCCGGGCGGTTGAGCAACCTAACAGCACCGCACCCGGCGCGCTTGCCCAACCCGAAACCGACGACTATCAACAAGCCAGACTCTCGTTATGAACAAGGAACGGCCGGGGGCAGGGTAAACAAGCTGGCCACCATGCCAGTGGCCAGCCGCAATGGCAGCCTGAACAGCACCTTGATCGTCAGGCAGAGCTGGATCGCCGCATCCGAGAACACCGCAGGGCAACCGGGGCTTCCATCAGGCGGCGCGAGCCAGGTCATCTGTTTGTCCAGCCAGATCAGAAGCGGCCCGCGCTTGCGAAGCGAGGCAATGTAGCTGGACCAGTTCGTCATGCGGTGGCGGGCGGGTGTCGGCTAGATCATGCGGCTCGTCTAACCCCATAAATTTACACTGTGAATCCCCGACGGCCAGAGTTCTGCAACAACGTCCATCGGTCACGACAAAGGTCGACGCGGGATGCACATCCTGCCCGCGCAACTCCACCTCGTATGGCACCTGCTTGGGGCCGTCGTGATAGACCAGAACTTCGAAATCCTTGCAGGTCTGGGCGGCGAGGCAGGCCATCTTGCGAAGAAAGAGGTCGCGCGGCACCGAACGGTTATGGTCCGTCACGGTGATGCTGAATTTCGGCAACGTCGTCATCGAATGTCTTTTGTCATTCCGGATCACAGCCAACTGGTTGCCCCGGATAGCCGCTGCACGGGTTGCCGGCAAGCAGACCCGGTTAAACAGCAAGGCCCAGCCAATGCGGCGCGGGTTCAGCCGCGCCTTTTGCGCACGCCGTCCTGGGCGATCTTTTCGATGGTTGCCACATAGTCGGCCATGTCGAACGATGCCCGCGCCAGATCGCGGCACTGCTCCGACACGCTGTCATAAAGCGGTCTTGATCCCGCCAGCGCAAGCATCTTCGCAGACAGCTCATGCGTGTCGATATAGGCGGCAACGCAAGTCGGCCCCAGGCCGGCCCCGGTCAGAAAATCCGCAATGCCGGTCGTGCGGTCAAAACACATGACCGGCAGCCCCACCGAAAGCGCGTCAATCGCCACGTTGGGCAGCGGGTCGAGGCGGCTCGGCAGCAGGAACAGATCGGCCAACTCATAGGCCAGTTCGATCTCTGACGTTTCGCGCAGAAACTGCACGCGGTCCTCAATCCCCGCCCGGCGCAACTGATCACGCAGATAGACCGAATATCCCATGTCACGATCCGGGTCATAGCCATGCCCGATCCAGGCGAAGCGGAACTTCTCGCCGCCCGGACTTTGCAGGACGCGCGTCGCGCATTCCAGAAAAAGATCGACCCCCTTGCGGATCTGGATCGCCCCCGCACCGATCACCACAAAGGCCCCGTCACTCACAACGGGGGGGCGCAACTTGTTGCGCAGCCAGGCCCGTTCGGTGTCACGCTTGGCTTCGGCGGTGTCGGACACTGGCACAATGCACTTGCCCTGCGCCGCGACGTGGATGTTCGGAGCGGTCGTCAGGTTATTCTCCTGCAACGCATTCTCCAGCGTGACATTGGTGGAAAAGACAGCCTCGGTAGACCAGTTGAAAACATCCATGAAAGCGGTCTTGGGGTTTGTATAAGATGCAAATTCATGCACCAGCGTGACGATCGGAACCTTGTTGAGGTTAAGCGGTTTCAGCACACCACGAGATTCAAGGCTGTTCACAACGGCAAAATCGAATTGATGAGTCTTGCACAGGCCCTGGATCAGCGCGGTAAAATGCGACGGATCATGGTGGAAATGATCCGCTACAACGGTGCTGATCGATGCCGCCCGAAAGTTGTCCAGCAGGTCGCCACCGCGCAAGGACAACGCGACAACATTGTAACGCTCCGCCAGCCCCTGAACCAGGTTGAGCGCAAGGATCGGCGCGCCGGTTCTGCTGGCCTCGTGGGTGACGACAAGGATGGTCGGCTTTTTGGCATCCGGTTTGACCTTGCCGGCAAAGACGAACGATCCGTCCTTTTGCATCTTGTCAGTGTCGGTTTGTTGCGGGGCGATCTGCAGTCCATCCTCCACTCCTCGCCATTCGCTCGTTGAACGGGTTGGCCTACGTTTGTAAGCGCTTTGGCCAAAGCGCAAAGCCATCCTTGTCGGTAGGATCCAAGTTTGCCGTGAAAGGAAGCTAAGTAGCCGGAATCGCAGGTAGTCCCGCAACACTTTCAGCGGTCGACCCCGTGCGCGGGCAAGCTGCATCTCAAGGTCTGTCATGCGGGCTATCGCGACGTTCTTGTCGTTGATCGCCTGTTGCTGGGATTCTTGCAGCCCCGCGATTTCGTGCCGCGCCGTATCGCGCAACCCCGGCAGCAGGCTGTTTGACACGACTGAGTCATTGAGGGCCACCAAAGCGTTGAGGAATTGCGGCATCGAAAGTGTCGGCTCCGACACCAGTTGATCAGCCATCCATGTCAGCAGCGTTGCCTTGCGTTCTTCCAGCAGTCTGCGGTGTTGCCCCTCCAGCAACGGGGCAACCCGGTTGAGCATCTGGACAACGTACAAAACCTGAACCTGCGGGCTAAGAACTGACCATGCGCCGCCAGCGTGCTGGCGCTGCGCCGCCATCGTTTGCGCGATGTATCCGGTCTGACCGCGCGTCCCCAGCATCAGCACCAGCGGCCAGTCACCCAGCTTCAGCCCGCCCAGCCACTCCGACATTCCCGCCAGATGCCGCGCGCGCGCAACAACCGAACACAGCGCTACCGGGTTCGACTCCTGAATCAGATACTCTATCGAGGAAATGCTGTTCGGATCGTCGGGCGGCATGACCACATCCGTTGCCCGCCCGCCGGAAGTGACATACTGGGTCCGGTGAAAACAAAACGAGGTGCCGCCATTTGCCTCAAGAAAATCGACCTGCTGTTGCAGCTTGTCGGTATGGGTCCAGTAGTTGTCACCCTCCAGAAAGGCGATGTAGTCGCCCGCGCATTCGGCAATCGTCGTCTCGAAATTGCGCTCGGCCCCCAGGTTTTCGGGGCGGAACCGGACTTTCAGGATCGTGGGATGCGCCGCCTGAAGCCGCTCCAGAATGGCCCTTGACCCATCGGTCGAACAGTCTTCGCCCACGACGATTTCGTAGTCGAACGACACGTTTTGCAGCAAGGCGCTGGTGATGCACTGCTCAATGAACTGCGCGTGGTTGTAGGCAACGATGCATACGCTAAGTTTCAACGGATTTCCTCGCTATGCGTTTGAAGTCGTCGGTTGGCGGCGGGTTGGTGTCAACGCCATTTCGGCCATTGGAATGCCATTGTCCCACTGTGTTCGTGCCGCCGCAGAAATGGTGCCGGCGCAAGTTCTTGTCCCGAAGATGCCCCTGTTCGCGACGGTGTAGCGAGGCGATCGCCCAAGAGCAACAATTCTGCATGTCCTGATCTCCACCGAGGGTTGGACATGCCCGCAGATGCGCACATCAGGCCCGCCACTGTTGCAGATCTGGTCGGGCCATCGTCGCAACTTTGCGATCAGGGTTTTGTCGTTGCTGTTCAGGGCGACAGGCTGCTAGGCTTCATCAGAGGATATTGCGATAGTGAATTTCCCACGCCAAGGGTTCTGATCTCGTTGCAAGGTAAGTGGGATTTGCCATGTTCAAAAAGTTCAGAAAACGCAAGGCCGTTGCGCCGCAGAGCCAGGCACATTCGTTGCCCGTGGCCCCGACCGAAGACCACCGCAGACTGATGCAACTGTTGTGCTACTCGAATCCATTTGCAGCATCACAGCCCATCGAGCCAAATCCGGCGCATCCAGCAGATTTTGTTGACGACGACTATCAGCCTTACAAGTGGATTTTTGATGCATTGGGTGTCGAACTGGACGCAGCCGAAGTCCGCGACGCACTGAAAAAGGATACGTCACCGATCCCCGCAACAATAAATCGCGAAGGCTATTCGGGGGATCGGCACCTCGAGTACTGGGTTGACGGGTTCGCCGCCTACAAACAGTTGACTGCGATGGCCGCCACCTACGGCGTGCGCGGGGGCAATTATTTTGACTTTGGCGGATCGACCGGGCGCGTTTTCCGGCACTTTCACTTTCAGTCGCAGGATTGGAAGGTCTGGAGCTCCGATTTCAAGATGACCTCGGTCGACTGGAACCTGCTGCACTTTCCGAACGACATCATGGCATTTCAGGGCGTCTATTTCCCCTTTCTGCCGATCGAGGACCGCACGTTCGATCTGATTTCGGCCATGTCAGTTTTTACCCATATTGATGAGACCGAGACAAGCTGGCTGCTGGAGCTGCGCCGGATCATGAAACCCGACGGCATCGCCATCATCACGATCCACAATGACGATACGTGGCTCAACATGAATCCGATGCTGCGTGAGGTGATCGAGAAGTACAGCCCGGAATTGGCGGCGCACTCGACATTGCCGCCGGGCCGCAGTGTTTCCAACTTTCGCTTCGACGACCCCTATCGGTGCAACACGTTTCACTCCGACGACTACATCCGCACCCAGTGGGGCCGGTTTTTCGAGGTGAAAGCCATCATCAACCGCGCGTCAGGCGCACAGGCGGCGGTGATCCTGAAGAAACCCGCGTGACGTCTGGTTCCGCGCGTCAGGGGCGTTCGCAGATCAGGTAGATGCTTGAACACAGGTCGGGGTATTCCTGCCCCAGTGCATAGCATCCGTCCAGGTACTCCGGGCTGATGATGTCGGTTTTCAGCAGCCGGTCCCATTGGAAATTGGCGAGCGCTTTGAAGAATATTCCCGACCGATGTACCACTTTCAATCCCGCAGCGCGGCAGTCGCGTTCAAGCGTATCCAGCGAATATGTAATCTTGTGACCATGCGACTGTTCTGACGGTGTAATCGCGCTGTTGTGCGAGATCAGGCCCATCTTGACCGCAATCCGGCGCGACGGTGCATTGGCGTTCGGGCAGACCAGAAACAGCCGGCCCGTCTCGCTCAGCCAATCACGGTTGATCCGGTGCAGCGTGCCGACCGGGTCGTCCAGATGCTCCAGAACATGGGCGAGGATGATGTTGTCGTAGCGGCGGGGCAGGGCCACTTCCTCGAACAGCGAATGAACCAGCGTCACCTTGTCGCCAAGCCTGTCACGCGCCACCGCAATTGCCTCGCCCGAGGCTTCGACACAGGTGATGTCGTCATAGTCGGCCAGCAAACGCGCGGTGAAGTCGCCCTTGTAGCTGCCAAGTTCCAGAACGCTGCCCGGCCGCCTGAACGGCGCATAGGCCTGAAGCATGTATCTGTGCATGACGTCAAAGTCGAAGTCATAGGCGTATTGATGATCGGCAGTGTCCCGAAACTCCGCATCATAGTCGCGCTTGCCGGTCATTCCGGTTTCCTCCCCAGTTCGATGTGCATCGTCACGGTTGTTCCATCTACATGTGCCGTCGCAAAGCCAAGCGATTTGTACAGCGACAACGCCGAAGCCGCGCGCTGGTCGGCCTGTAGTTCGATCCTTGCGAACCCAAGATCGCGCGCCCTGCGGACAGCCGCGACCAGCAGTTCGCGCGCGATGCCAAGGCGTTGAAAACCGGGATCAACGCTGACATTCGAGACGTGGGCCAATGTGCGCTCCGGGTCGTTGCAGTAGACGGCCACCAGCCCGACCAGCCGGGCGCCGTCCCAGGCCTCGAACCGGCGGGACCGCCCGGCCAGCCGTGCCGCATAGTCGGCAACCTGCACCCGTTGGTCTAGTGGCGGTACGAACTCCGCATTGCAGGCCGTCAGGTGCAGGCAGATCTCATCCACACCCGCTGTATCAGTTGCGAACTTCAGCGCGCTCATGGCGATATCCTGGCAACGCCGAAGCCCTCACGCCCGAAATGATTGCCATTATACAGCAGCAACAACTCTCCGTTCAGGACAAAGAGGTGCGGATAGCACTGCATATCCGAGTCCCACTCGCCCAAAGTACCGGTCAGGCCAAGTGCGGCATCGTCCCGGTCCCACCGCACCAGGTCGTCCGACCGGGCATAGCCGATCCGATAGCCGCGTTTGGGGTCGGTGCGGAACCCGTGTATATCACGGTAGCAGAACACCATATGCCAGGCCCCGGCGAAATAGGCGACGCTTGGCAGAGCCTGGCATTCATCGCGCCCCAGCACATCGCTGACAACCTGCGCGCCGCCCTGCCCGGTCCAGAATACGCCATCCGCCGATATGGCATGGCCGATCTTGTAGACCCGGTCGGGGGCCGCCTGTTCGGTTTCCCGCAGCCACCGGGTGCCAAAGATGTACCAGATGTGAAACCGGCCTTCGGCCTGCACAACAAACCCGTCGCCTACCAGAAAAGGCTCGTTCAGGCTGGGACCAAGGATCGGTCCGGCCCCGTGTTTCTGAAACGTGATGCCCCCATCGTGGCTGATCGCCAAACCAATGGCAGTATCGACTGACACCGAAACGCGGCGGTTCCAGCCACAGGTGTAACCCCAAACCTCGGTGCCGTTGCGGATCACGTTCATCGGGAAAATCCCGTGTTCGTCAAAACAGCCCAGATCGCCCAATGCGATCACAGGCCGGTCGGAAACCCGAAGGATGTGCCGAAGCGTCGGGTCCATCTCGACAAAGGCGATCCGGCTGCGGAACTTGCCACCTTCGGCATCGACCGAACGTGTCGAGAAATAGATCCGTACCCCAGCCTCGATCAGCAATGTCTGCGGCGACTGGGCGTAGGCGACACAGCCTTCGGCAAGGCTAATGGCGGTCGGGTCAAATATCTTTCCCCGCTTTTCAATCCGCATGGTCAGCCCCCGTTAGCCGTGCCAGACCAAACCCCTCGCGGCCAACCTGATTGCCGAGATATGCGATATAGGTTTGCCCATCCACGTCGAATACATGGGGATAGCTGACCATTTCGCTGTCCCAACCCGATGCCGACGGCTCCAGCCCGGCTTTCGCATCGTCGCGGTGCCAGTTGATCAGATCGTCGCTGACCGCATACCCAATCCGGTAGCCGCGCTCATGGCTGCGGTAGCCTTCGCTGTAGCGATAGCAAAAGAACATGTGGTAGCGGCCATCGCGGAAATGAACATCCGGGCTGGCCTGCGCCTCATCCGCTTCGATGCGCGGCGAAATCAGGTCATCCCCCGATTTGGTCCAGACCAGCCCATCGGGTGAGGTGGCCATGCGGATGCGATAGACCGGCTCTGGCCGGCCATCGACCCGCTTCCACAACCGGCCCGCGATGTAGAACAGATACCAGGTATCGCCGAACCGCCGAACCTTCGGGCCGCTCATTACGAAAGGTTCGTCCGGCGAATAGCCGATCACAGGCCCCGGCCCCAGCTTTCGAAACGTCTTGCCATCGTCCTCACTGACCGCACAGCCGATGGCGACGTTGAACGGCACGCTTTCGCACCGCGTCCAGCCGCCGAAATAGGCGCGCATCTGCACCCCGTCGCGCAGCACGGACACCGGATAGGTGCCGAACTCGTCGAATTCACCCAGCCCGCCCAGCGGCAGGATCGGCGATGCCGCAACATCGACGATCCGCATCAGGTTTGTCCGGTCCAGATCGACATAGGCCGAATAGCTCACATACTGGCCCTTTGCATCGGCGTTCGGACGGCAGGAAAAATACACCCGCACAAAGCTGTCATGCAGCACTGCCGACGGGGCCTGTGCGAATTCGCGCAGCCAGGGTCGGCCCTCGATGCCCCGTGGGTCGAACGCCTTACCGAGTTTCTGCCACCGGAACATCCTGCCCCTCCCTTCCCTCGATCAGGTCATAGCCAGAGCGGAGCATTTCGGTAATGTTGTCTAGCGGGTTGAACATCATCACGTCGAGAATTGACAGGAACGGCTCGAAGGGCGCGCCACCCTGCGGGTAGGGGTCGGGTCTGCTCCGCAAAAACTGCAACGCGATCCCGTGGGCGGCAAAGTCCGACGGCCGGTACAGATCAAGCCCGCCGATTGGGTTGGTATAGCGGTCGGCCCCAAGGGTTTCACAGATCGACAGCACCCGCGCCGCTCCGCGCAGATCATTTTCCCCTTCGATCAAGGACGCAGCCACAATCGGCGTCTTGATGCTAAGGTAAGCGCAGCACCGCTCAAGCGAATTCTTGATGAAATCAAACAGGTTGGTCGTGTCGAAATTCACGACGTCGTTCAGCACTGGCATGACCTGATCGAACTGGGGCGCACGCCGGTAGGCCCCCGAAAGCTGGCTGACAAGTTTGCGTCTGTCAAAGTCGTCCGCAATCCGGCGATCCCGCACATGCAGAAAGTCGGAGTCTTTCTTCAGCGGCAGCGAAAAGGTCACCACAGCGCCATCCCGCAGCATTCGGTTCCGGTTAATCCAGCCCTTTTTGGTATATTCCACCGTGTCATAGATCACGAAACGATCCACTGCCGCCAAAAGCTGGAAATATCCGATATAGGGCAGAAAATAGGGCTGCATGATCGCGACGTGCATGGGGCGGTGTTCCTGAAGACGGTGTACCGGTCGGATCAGGCCGACACGATAAGGTCGATTATTCTGGCTATCGGTGTGTCGTCCAGATCGGGATAGATCGGCAGGCACAGAATCTGGTCCGCCCCTCGCACCGCAACCGGCAAGAAATCCCGGTTGGAACTGGGAAGATCACGGTACATCGGAAATTCCGAGATCAGCGGGTAAAAGTAGCGGCGCGGATGCACCCCGTGCGCCTTCATGTGATCGTAAAGCGCGTCGCGTGACAGCCGGTATTCGGGACCGACGAGAATTGGAAAATACGAATAGTTCGCCACGCTCTCACCCGCATCGTCGAGGCATTTGATCCCCGCCACCCCGGCCAGCCCGCGCCGGTATGCCGCGTCGATCTGCGCGCGCCGCGCAATCGCCGCGTCGATATGCTTCAGTTGCAACAATCCGAAAGCGCAGTTTATCTCGCTCATTTTGCCGTTGATCCCGGCCTCGATCACGCGGATTTCGCCGTCGTGACCAAAGTTCTTCAACCGGTCGATATGCTGCTTCAACTCAAGTGTCTGGCTGACGATGGCACCGCCTTCGAAAGTGTTGAACACCTTGGTCGCATGAAAGCTGAGAATCGACAGATCGCCATGATTCAACACGCTGCCACAGTGGCACTGCACGCCAAAGGCATGGGCCGCGTCATAGATCACCCTCAGGTTATGGCGCTTTGCGATGGCATCAATCGCATCGACATCGGCCGGATGGCCATAACAATGCACCGGTAAGATCGCCGAGGTTCGTGGCGTGATCGCCGCTTCGATCCGGGCCGGGTCAAGGTTCAGGTTGACCGGGTCCACATCCACAAAGACCGGTGTTAGGCCGTTCCACAGAAGCGAATGCGAGGTGGCGACAAACGAAAACGGCGTGGTGATCACCTCGCCTGTGATCTTCAGCGCCTGGAGTGCGGTGATCAGCGCGATGGTCGCGTTGTTGAATAGAGAGATATGCGGAACCCCAAGATAACGGGCCAGTTCCACCTCAAGCTGCGCATGGTAGGGACCGCAATTCGAAAGGATGCCGCTTTTCCAGATCTGGGCAAGATAGGGTTCGAAATCTTCAAGCGGCGGAAGATGTGGGCGCGTCACAAAGATATCGTCGGCCATTGTCATGAGGTTCCTTTGCTGCCGTGCCGACCGGCCTGAACGCCACGCCTTCCCGCAGATCCGAATAGCATGGTTATCACCTCGACCGGCCCCTGACTTCAAGGGAAAATGCGGGCCGGGGTTGCCGACCCTCTCCGGCCAGCCCCACGGATCAAACCCGACAGGTGTCGGCGATTTGCACGGCCTGCCCTCCAGAACAGACACTCACAAGGCGTGCGCAGGCGAAGACTGTTTGATCTTCTGGCGCGGCTGTGGTTTTGGATAAACGCTGCACAGATAGGTCGCCCCGCTGGCCGGACCAAAAAGCCGCAGTGCAACGCGGAAAGGCAGGAACCACATGGAAATCTCTGTTGTCGTGGCCGTTTACAACAATGCCGGTTCGCTCAGCCTGACACATGAGCGGTTGTGCGAGGTTTTCGCGACCAGAATACCCGATCATGATTTCGAGCTGGTTTTCGTCAATGACGGCTCGGCGGACACATCGCTGGACGAGCTGAAGCAGATCCGCGCCAAGGATGCGCGGGTGAGGATCATAGATTTCACCCGCAACTTCGGCCAGATGGCGGCGATGCTGGCGGGCATCGCGCAAGCCACCGGCGATGCGGTCATCAATGTCTCGGCCGATCTGCAAGACCCGCTCGATCTGATCCCCGAAATGCTGCGAAGCTGGGAGGCGGGCGGTGAGATTGTGGTGTGCCACCGGTCTGACCGCGCTGACAGCCTTTCGGCCAAGGTCGTCTCGAAAATGGCCTACAGCATCCTGCGGCTGGCGCAGCCCAACATGCCCGATGGCGGATTTGACTATGTGCTGATGGATCGCAGGGTGGTGGATGTGTTCAATTCCATTGATGTGCGGCACCGCTACTTTCAGGGCGATCTGCTCTGGACGGGGTTTCGCACCACCTTCATTCCCTATGTCAGGCAAGAGCGGAAGATCGGGCGCTCGCAGTACAACCTCAGCAAAAAGATGAAGAATTTTCTCGATGCTGTGCTCGACGTCTCGTATCTGCCGATCCGCCTGATTTCTGCGACAGGGGCCGTGACCTCGGTTCTTGGGTTGCTTTACGGCATCACGATCGTGATCGCCTGGGCGATGGGCAACACCCCGTTCGAAGGCTGGGCGCCGATCATGATCGCGCTGCTGGTCGTCGGAGGGTTGATCATGTTGATGCTCGGTGTGATCGGTGAATACGTCTGGCGCATCAATGAAGAGGTCCGCAAGCGCCCCAACTACATCATCCGCGAGAAAATGGATTGATGGACACTCATGCCGATGCCGGGATCGTCAACGTTTCGGCAGTGGAGGGGTCGGGGTAATGGCGATACGCATCGAAATGCTGAAGTATCTGGTTCTGGGGGGCGTGAACTTCTTGCTGACCATGGCCGTGTTTACCGGGCTGCTGCGACTCCTGGGCGTGAACTATCTGTTGTCGCTCATCGGTGCGTGGTTGATCGGAATGCTGTTCATGTATGTCACCAGTTTCGTCTGGGTGTTCAAAGACAATGGCGGCTTGCGGTTCGATGCCCGCTTCGTGAAGTTCGCCTCGGTCGGTGTGCTGTCCATCGTCTTCAACACCGCAATCCTCGCCATGATCGTCGAGGGCTGGTCAACCGATCCGTTCTGGACACAGATGGCCCTGTTGCTAGTGATCGTGCCATTCAATTTCCTCGCGACGAAGTTCTTTTCGTTGCGCCTCGGTGACGCCAGTTTTGATGACAGCAAGTAACTCCGCCCCGGCCCAACGATGGATGACAGCCGCCACATCGGCACTTTTGCGCTGGGGCGTTTGGTTTCAAGTCCTCTTGGCCGCAGTCGCGGTGCTGAGCGCGCTTTACGCGCATGACCGCGGGTTCGATATCTCGGACGAGGCGTATTATGTGCTGTCGGCAAGCAGGCCAGACAGCATTAGGGCCTACATCAGCCCGCAGCACTGGCTGCTGGCCCCGCTCTGGCAGATCAGCGGCGATCTTGCCCGGTTTCGTCTGGTCGGACTGGCCATTCTCATCGCGTCCTCGGCGGTTCTTGCATTGGGCATCACGGCGGTGGCGCGGCGGCTGAACATCGCATCGCCCCCCCCGTTCGCATCGACATTCTCGCTCAGCCTGATTGGCGCGATCCTGTATCTGACGACTATCAACTTGTCGCCCAGCTATAATCTTCTGGCCTCGGCGGGCTGTTCCTGTGCGGTGGGCTTCTCGCTTGGGGCGAGCGCATCCTCGCGTGTTGCGCGGATCGGCGTGCTCGCGGCGCTGGCCGGGCTGGCGCTGACGGCGATGTTCGTCAGCAAACCCTCTGCCGCGATCTGCACCCTGCTGATCCTCCCGTTGTTTCTCTGGGCTATGTCCGGTCGGGTTGGAAAAACCGCGCTGATCTGGGCCGTGATCGCTGCGGCCTTCGGGGCAAGCCTTATTGGGATCACACTGCTGCAAGGTACATGGCCCGAGACACGGGCTGCACTCGCGGATGGCTACGCCCTTTTTCGTATCGTTCAGGGCGAGCCGATTGCGGATCGGTTGCTGCGCTATGCACGCGAGTATCTGGTCTACGCGGGCTGGATGCTGATCGCGTTCCTGCCCTTCGTGCTGCTATTTGGCTGCTATCTTGTGCGTCCCGGCGCAAAACTGGCCTGGGCCTGCCTCATCGCCCTGGCGTCGTCGCTTCTCTTCAACGACCGGATGCTGAGCGGTGCGTTGATAGGGACCAACTCGCACCTCCCCCAGATCGAAGCACTCTTGCTTATAGTTCTGGCCTCGGTTGCCCTCGCAAGCCCGGCGCTCCGGGCCGACTGGCGGCTTGCGGCGCTTGTGACGGGGCTGTTCGTCGCACCCTACGGCGTGGCCATCGGCACGGGGAACGCGATTTTCACTCAAGTGATCGTCACCATGGCACCCTGGGCCGCCCTCATGGCCATTTCGCCCGGTCTGCCCGCAATAGGGTCAAGCCGGTTCCTGTCGCTTGGCCTGACATCGCTGTTCGCCCTGACCGCCAGCAGCCAGATCGCTACTTACGCTTTTCGCCCAGCCTATCATCTGGTCGCCCCACTTACCGCCCAGACCGAACGGGTCCCGATCGGCGCATTGGGGACGGTGCGGGTCGATCCGGCCACCGCCGCCTTTGTCGCAGACCTTCAGGTGGCGGCGGCGACCTGTAGGATCGGCCCTGACCTGCCCTATCTGGGGATTTATGACGTTCCCGGTGTCGCTCTGGTGTTCCACGCCGTGCCGGTGGCCTCGCCTTGGATCAACAACCCGGCACAGGCGGCCGCCATCCTCACCCCCGAACGCCTCGCGGCACTGGGACCGGTGATCGTGGCACGACGGATCGGATGGGATCGGGTCTGGCCCGACCTGCCCGCCGGGCTTGGCACAGTCGCCACCGACTTTATGCTATGCGGAACGGCCAGCTACCCGTTCGGCGATCAGAAAATGGAAATCTGGTTCCGGCGGTAAACACGACAGACATCAATTGCGCCCCATAAGTTCGTCATCGCTGACAGCGTGCTCTGCCTGTGATATCGAAATGAACCCCGCCCGTGCTTTCGCATATTTATGGCCTCAACGGCGCTTACGCAGGCTTTCGCGCCACAACCACAAGCGTGCCGCCGAAGGGAAGCGAAAGACCCATCCTTATCAAAAGCTCGTCAAGCCGCATTACTGCATCGAAGACTGTATTTGAAAGCCTGGAAAACTTCACTCGTTTCTCAAGGGCCTGTTCTTCAACTTGCGGCTTGCCTGACGTCCGATCAAACAACCGTGAAAGCACCATCAGGGGAAAGAGCAGAAAGACAAACGAGGTTGCCCGCTCAACTTCAAATCCGCAGGCTATCAGTTTCTCGACCATTTCGCGTCGGGAGTATCGCCGCTTGTGCATTACGATTTCGTCAAGGTTGCTCCAAAGAAACATGTATTGCGGGACACTGACTACCAGTCTGGCGTTAACGGGCAACATATGAAAAACATTGGCCATAGTCTTTCGATCCTCTTGAATATGCTCCAGCACATCAAAAGCCGCGATCACATCGAATCTCTCGGCAAGCGCTCCTTCGCTTGCGTCGTACTGAACAAAATCAACTTTCGGTGCTTTTGCTTTAGCGAACATCAGGCCCTTAATGTAAATTTCGGACCCAGTGACATTCAGGCTTTTGTCTTCGGCAATTTTGCTCAGTAGGTCGCCAGTTCCGCATCCGATCTCAAGCACGCGCTTGCCACCCGATTGCCGCAAGGCCCGCGTCACAAGGAAGTGGAACAATCGGTTTCTTGAGCTGACCCAAAAGCTTTTCGTCGCATTATCTTCGGTGACATCAAATCCGCTGTCGGGGTAGTCAGAATAGTCGTTGGCTTTGCCACGGCTGTAGCATTTGATGCCATCAACAATCGTGAAATCTAGTGTTCCACACCTGACGAAGGATTCCCATTTTTGATCAGGTGTGTCACTGTCTGGCCATGAGACGCGATGACATTTGTTTGTATTTGAACCCCGCTGACCGTGCGCTGCTTCAAGCTCTGCTCGCCGACCGAAACAC
>JANNWS010000210.1:0-9749 GCA_031408575.1 Rhodobacterales bacterium | reverse complement strand
CGCCCCCAAGCCGATCAACCTTGCGCTTCAGGGCGGCGGGTCGCATGGCGCGCTGACCTGGGGCGTGCTCGACCGCCTGCTGGAGGATGACCGCCTTGCAATCCGCGGGATCAGCGGCACCAGCGCGGGGGCGATGAATGCAGTGGCCCTGGCCGACGGGATGTCACGCGACGGGCGCGAGGGCGCGCGCAAGGGGCTGCACAGCCTCTGGAAAGCAGTCAGCGATTCTGCGCGCTTTTCCCCGATTCAGCGGACCCCGCTGGACCGGGTGTTGGGCAACTACAGTCTGGACCATTCGCCAAGCGATCTTTTCTTCGAAGGGATGAGCCGGATGTTCTCGCCCTATGACCTGAATCCGACAGGCGCTAACCCGCTGCGCGGCCTGCTGGATGATCTGGTCGATTTCGACCGTGTGAATGCCTTGCCGGATCTTGCCGTGCATGTCACCGCGACAAACGTCCGAACCGGCCGCCCGCGCGTGTTCGGGCCGGGCGAACTTAGCACCGACGCGGTGCTGGCCTCGGCCTGCCTGCCGCAGATGTTCCCCGCGGTGGAGATTGACGGCGAGGCCTATTGGGATGGCGGGTTCAGCGGCAACCCCGCACTTTACCCGCTGCTGACCAGCACGCAATCGCCCGACATTCTGGTGGTGCAGATCAACCCGATCCAGCGGGCCGACCTGCCGCGCACCGCGCGCGACATCATGAACCGCGTCAACGAGATCAGTTTCAACTCCAGCCTGATCAAAGAGTTGCGCGCCATCGAACTGATGCAGCGCGTGGCCGAGGCCAAGGGGATAGATCTTGGCGTTTATACCCATACCTACCTTCACCTGATCCATACCGACATGGAGGTGCAGAACCTTGTCGCCTCCAGCAAGCTGAATGCGGAGTGGAGCTATCTGCAACTGTTGTTCGACCTGGGGCGCGGTTGGGCGGACAGTTGGCTGGACGAGAATTTCGACAGCATCGGCCAGCGATCCACGCTTGACCTTGATGCCATGGAAGGCGATGCGCGTCTGCCGCTGCCGCCCCTCGCCCCAGCGCAGGCTGCGGAATAGGGCGGCGGTGTGGGGCGACACGTGGGCCGGTTCACCACTCTGATCGCTGCGGTGCTGGCCGGGTCGCTGGCACTGTCAGGCTGCGCGCCACGCGGAGCGATCACGCTGGCACCCGAGGCGGCGCAGGTCGGATCGGTGCAGCACCTGCTTGTGGCTTCCAGCCGGCAGCGTGATCCGGCTGGCACCGGCTATTCCCGCGAGGCGGGGCGGTCCTTGAGTTTTTCGCAGGTGTCTGTATCGGTGCCGCCGGACCGCGAAAAGGGGACGGTGACCTTTCCGAATCCCACGAAGCCAAATCCGCGAACCGATTTCCTGACCATAGACAGCAGTCCCATCGCCGACCGGGCCGGCTTCATCCGTGCTGTCAACGCCGCCTTTGCCGGCCAGCCCAAAACCCAGCGTGAGGCCTTCGTCTTTGTCCACGGCTTCAACACGAATTTTGCCGAAGGGCTGTACCGTCAGGCACAGATGCGAAATGATTTCGGCGATCCCGGCATTTCCATTCACTATTCCTGGCCTTCGGCAGCCAACGTCAGGGCCTATGCCACGGACCGCGAAGCCGTGCTCGAAGCGCGCGACGATCTAGAACAGCTGATCGACATGCTGGAGCAGACCAACGCCTCGCGGATCATCGTGACGGGACACTCGATGGGAGCATTTCTGGTGATGGAGGCACTTCGGCAAAAAGCGATCCGCAACACGCCAGGCAGCTTTCGCAAGATCAGCAGCGTCGTGCTGATGGCCCCCGATATCGACGTGGCCGTGTTCCGCAGACAGGCGCAGGCACTCGCGGCGCAGGACGTTTCGATTTATGTCTTTACCTCCAGCCGCGACCGCGCGCTGCGGCTGTCAGCCGCATTGCGTGGCAGCGGCAACCGGCTGGGATCGCTGACCGACCTGTCGCAGATCGCGGGTCTGCCGGTCACGGTGATCGACCTGACCGATGTGGCCGGAAGCGGCGACGCGCTGAACCATTTCAAGGTTGCAACCTCGCCGGTCATGATCTCGATCATTCAGGGTCTGGGGGCTTATGGACCTGAGATATTCCGCGATGCAACGCAGCAAGCCGGACTGCTGGAAGCGGGTGTGGGCGTCGTGCAGGGCGTGACGCTTGTGGCGCTGCAACCGCTTGCGGATCGGTGAGGCCGGAGCGCTTCGGAGGGGTGCCGGTGATCCGAGCCGTCGGTTCACACCCTTCAGCCCGGCCACAGTCGTTGCAGAGTTCCTGTCCACGCTCCACTGGAAAGCCTTTCGCACTTAAAAGCGCGAGGTGGGTATTTAAGCCGAAAAGAAACCCAGGGGCCGCGCGGTGTGGCCCCTTGGACAGCAGAGCGCCGACGGATTGTCCTACGCCTCGGTGTCCGCGTCGCTCGACGAAGGCCACAGTTGTGTCGCGACCCATGTCGCAACGGCCGCACCCAAGCCAAGCAGAAGAAATGTGACGGGCATGCCAAGGCTTGCCCCCAGCCACCCGGTCAGCGCATAGGCCACCAGCAGACACCCGTTCGCAATCGACATCTGGGCCGCAAACAAAGTCTGCAGGTCGGCCGGTGCCGCAAGACGTCGGATCAGATAGGTCACCGGGGTCAGCGCCCAGGCCACACCGAACCCGATCACGACCCACAGTGTCAAAAGCCCGACCAGGCCGGTCTGCAACGCGCCAAAGGCAAGGCCAGTGGTCAGCGTCACAGCCCCGATCAGCATGACCCGCCGTTCAGGCACCCGCACCAGCACGAACGGCAGCAGCAGCGCCCCGGTGATCGACCCCATCCCGAACGCAAAGAACGCAAGCGCGGTGCCATCGCGTTGCAGATCGAACAGACCCTGCACAATGACGACCGTATTGACCATGACCATCGCCGTCGCCAGCGCCACCGCCACATCAAGGGCGATCACCGCGCGGAACTCTGGCACGCGCACGAACAGGCGCGGTCCGCGCAGCAGCTTTTTCCACAGCCCGTCGCGTCGTGCCGCCACATGGCGTGGCAGATTGGCCGTTTTCACCAGCAAGGCCGACAGCACGAACGCCCCCGCGGCGATTGCGAATACACCGGCGACCGCCACCGCGACCAGCAACCCCGCTGCCAGCAGCGGGCTGATCGGGCCGTCAAGTTCCGACGCGATCCGCGACCGCGCGAGAGATTGAGTATAGTCCTCGGCGCTGCCCAGAAGATACGGCACCACGGCGAGGTAAACGAAGCCGAACGTCGCCGAGGCGAGCGCAAACACAAAGACCAGAGCATAAATCTGCCAGACTTGCGTGACGAACAGCAGCGGGATCAGGCTTGCCGCGCGGATTGCATCCAGCGCGATCAACAGGTCCTTGCGCGGCAGACGTTCGGTGAGGATCGTCACCACGGGTGCTGCCAGCACATAGGCCAGCATCTTGAGCGACAGCGCCGTGCCGATCACGGCGCCGGAATCGTCACCTGCCAGATCAAACGCCAGCAGCGCCAGCGCCACCGTAGAAATGCCGGTGGCAAACAGCGCAATGACATAGGCCGCGAACAGCCGATAATAGCTGCGCTTGTCACTGACACCCGTCCATGCCAGCGACTGATCCGTCTCAGGCATGGTCGGTTGTCGCTATGGCGCTGCGTCCGCCATGCAGTGTCACATACAGTGTCGGCAGGAACACCAGCGTCAAAAGCGTGGCAACCAGCAGTCCACCCATGATGGCAAAGGCCATCGGCCCCCAGAACAAGGTGGGTGCGATGGGCAGTAGGCCTAGTACGGTGGAGATCGCCGTCAGGATAAGCGGCCGCATCCGGCTGGTTGCCGCCGCCACGGCGGCCTCCTCTACCGATTTGCCCTGGCTGCGTTCCTCGTCGATCTGGGTGATCAGGATCACCGCATTCTTTGCGATCATCCCGATCAGCGCCAGAATTCCCAGAATGGCCACGAACCCGAGCGGGCGGTCAAAGGCCAGCAGCGCCGCCACCACCCCGATCAGGCCAAGCGGCAGCAGCAGCACCACCATCGCCATGTTCTTGAAGTTCTGCAACTGCACCATCAGAAGCGTTATCATGATGAACAGCATCAGCGGCACTACGGCAAAGACCGAGGCGCTGCTTTCGGCGCTGGTTTCCACCGTGCCGCCAACCTGAATCTCGTAACCTACGGGCAGGGTGGCGCTCATCTCGGCAATCTGCGCCTCCAATGCCGCCACGGCTGCCTCTGGCGAGTCGCCGTTCACCACATCGGCCAGCACGGTCAGCACCGGCAAACGGTCGCGGCGCCACAGGAAGGGCTGTTCTTGATCGAACTTGAAATTGGCAAACTGGCTCAGTGCCACCGTGCGCCCGCCCGGCACCGGCACTTGCAGCGTGGCCAGCGTATCCAGCGACACCCGGCTGCCATCGGCCGCCCGCGCCACCACGTTGATCAGATAGATATCATCGCGCAACTGCGTGACCGTCGTACCCGACACCGCTGCCTGCAACACAGCCGCAAGCTGCGCCGAGGTCAGCCCCAGCCGCCGCGCCTGCGCCTGATCGATCTCGATACGCAACTGGCGCGCCGGCTCGATCCAGTCGAAATGAACGCCGCGGGCATTGGGATAGGCGGCGATGATGGTCGCCAGATCCAGCGCGCGGCTGCGCAGCACCTCCGGGTCCGGCCCGGTCAGGCGGTATTGCAGCGGCCAGCCCACCGGCGGCCCCAGTTCCAGCGGGCTGACGCGGCTGATCGCCTCGGGGAATTCTTCGTTCAGAAAGGCTGTGAGGTCTGCTTGCAGCCGTTTGCGGGCCGCAAAGTCCTTGGCCATAACGACGATCTGCGATTGGTGATCGCTGGGCGGGTTGATGTCCAGCGGCAGGTAGAACCGGATCACATTGCGCCCGACATAGGACGCATAATGGTCGGCTTCGCCGCTCGCCTCGATCCGGGCCTCGATCCGCTTGACTGCATCTTCGCTGGCAAAGATCGAACTGGACCGGGCAAGCTGGAAGTCGACGATCAGTTCGTTGCGGTCCGACGACGGAAAGAACTGCCGGTCCACCTGCCCGATGCCCACATAGGCCAGCGCAAACAGCCCCGCCGTCAGAGCAAACGTAACCCACCGCGCGCGGATCGACAGCCGCAAAAGCCGCTGATAGGCCAAAAGGAACCGCCCCGGCGCCGGCTCGACCGCGCCGGCCGCAGGCGGCTTCAAAATCATCGAGCCCAGAATGGGGGCAAACAGCACCGCCACGAACCACGACGCGATCAGCGCGATGCCCACCACGTAGAACAGCGAGATGGTGTATTCTCCAGCCGAGCTTTCGGCAAAGCCGATTGGCACGAACCCCGCGATGGTGATCAGCGTGCCGGTCAGCATGGGGGCTGCGAGGGTGCGATAGGCAAAGCCCGCTGCGGTTTCTATGTTGTCACCCGCCGCAAGGCGCCGCAGCATCGCATCGACCGTGGTCATCGCATCATCCACCAGCAGCGCCAGCGCGATGATCAGCGCCCCGAGCGAGATGCGGTGCAGGTCGATGGCAACGGTCTGCATGACCAGGAATACTACTGCAAGTGTCACCGGAATGGCGATGGCGACCACCGCACCCGGCCGCACCCCCAGCATCAGGAAGCTGACCACCAGGATGATGACCACCGCCTGCCACAGACTGTCGGTAAAATCGCCGATGGCGAGATCGACGACCGCAGGCTGATCGGAAATCAGCACCGGCTCGATCCCGACGGGCAGGTTGGCGGTCGCCTTCGCCATCACCGCTGTCACGCCCTTGCCAAGTTCGAGGATGTCGCCGCCCTCGGCCATCGAGATCGCCAGCGCGATGGCAGGCTTGCCGTTCACCCGCAGCATTGGCTGCGGCGGATCAACCAGCGTGCGCCGCACAGTGGCGATGTCGCCCAGCCGGATCGTCCGACCGCCCGCCACCAAAGTCACATCCAGCACATCCGCCTCGGACGCAAATGCGCCCGACACGCGCAGGGCCAGGTTTTCGGTGCCTGAATTGATCACACCCGACGGGCGCACCACATTCTGTGCCGCAATGGCGTTGAATATCTGGGCGTAATCGAGGCCCATTGCCGCCACGCGGTCGGGCTGAAATTCGATCAGCACCTGTTCGTCCTGCACGCCGACCCATTCGATCTTGCCAATGCCTTCGACGCCTCGCAGCAGGTCGGCGCGCACTACATCGACATTGTCGCGCAATTCGCGGTCGGTGAAGCCGTCGGCGGTAAAGGCATATATGATGCCGAACACATCGCCGAAACTGTCATTGAAGAACGGGCCCAGCACGCCCTGCGGCAGGGTGTGGCGGATGTCGCCGATGCTGTTGCGCACCTCTTGCCAGATCGAAGGCACGCGGTCTGCTGAAATTGCGTCGGAAAGATCGACATAGACCGTCACGATGCCCGGCCGGGTGATTGACCGCACCGAATCAAGGCCCGTGGTTTCCTCCAGCCGCCGCTCCAGCCGGTCGGTCAACTGACTTTGCATCTCTTCCATCGTCGCACCGGGCCACACTGCGGTGACCAGCATCGTCTTGATGGTAAAGCTCGGGTCCTCGTCGCGGCCAAGGTTGATGAAGGCGAAGGCCCCCGTGATGACACCGACGATCATCAGGTAGATTGTCAGTTGTCGGCTGCGCAGCGCCCAGTCCGAAAGGTTCGGTCCGATCATGACGCCGCTCCGGCCATCCGCACGACCTGGCCGGGGCGCAGCGCCTGCACGCCTGCGGTTACGACCACATCGCCCGCTTCCAGCCCGTCCAGCACCACCACGGCGGCAGGGGTGAAGCGTTCGACCGTGATCGGGCGCAGCGCCACCGCCATGCTGGCGCTGTCCACCACCCAGACCGCCGCCTGCCCATCGGCCGAGGTCAGGGCCGAGGCCGGGATCTCGATGCTGCCCACCGGGTCGAAGGTGGTTTTGGCAGTGATGGTCGAGCCGAGTCGCAGTTCGGCGGGCGGGTCGATCAGGCCGACGCGCACCTGGAAGGTGCCGGTCACGGCGTCGGCGCGGGGGTTGACTTCTCGCACGCGGCCTTGCGCGTTGATGGCCGGGTTCTGCGACAGGGCGACTGTGATCTCCATGTCGATGCTGCCTTCTTCCAGCAAGGCTGCCGGCACATCCAGCACGGCATCCAGCCCCTCGTCGCGGGCCAACTGCACGATCATGCGGCCGGGCGTCACCACCTCGCCGGGTTCGGCACCGCGTTCGGTCACGGTGCCGGGGGCATCGGCATACAGAACCGTGTCGTTCAGACGCCGCCGGGCAACGCCATATTGCGCGCGCGCAGCCTCGGTCGCGGATTGCGCCGTGGTCTGTCCCGCCTCGGCCCGGTCGGACCCGGCGCGGGCCAGAAAGCCCCGGTCGTACAACTGGCGCTGGCGCACAAAGTTCGCCTGCGCCTCGGAAAGCTGTGCCTCGGCGGCGGCAAGGTTCGCCTCAGCGGCGCGAAGGCCGTTTTCCTCGTCTGCGGGGTCAAGCCGGGCCAGCACCTGCCCCGGCGTCACGACATCGCCCACATTGACCAGACGCTCGATCAGCCGGCCGCCGATGCGAAAGCCAAGATCGGCCTCGACCTGGCTTTCGACGGTGCCCGCGACCGAGACCGTCGCGCCCACCATCTGCTCTTGCACGGTGATGGTCCTGACCGGACGCGCCTCGACTGCGACCTCTTCCTCGGGTTCGTCGCAGGCCCCGACAAAAGCGGCAAGGCTCAGCGCCAGAACCAGCCGAACGGCGGGCCTTGCGGGCAACAGGTAGTGGCGCATGCGGCGGTCTCCTCTGAGGCCGACGCGCCTCGCCCGGTCATGGGCTCGGCGCGTTTGTGGGATTTGCGGGTGAATTGACCGGGCCAGACGCTACCAGGCCCGGCGTGTTCGGGGTGTTTATGCCGGACCCAGCGGCAAGCCTGTGGCATACCAGACGACCAGAAGCAGCGTCCACAGAACCAGCAGCACGGCAGTGTAGGGCAACATAAGAGCGACGATCGTGCCGATCCCTGCATCCTTCTGATACTTCTGCGCGAAGCCGACCATCACCGCCAGATAGACGTTCAACGGCGTGATGACGTTCATCGGGCTGTCGCCCACGCGGTAGGCCGCAAGCACCAGGTTCGGATCGCCGCCCAGCCGCATGAACAGCGGCACGAACACGGGTGCCAGAATGGCCCATTTCGCCAGCGCACCCGTCAGGATGATGTCGATGATGGCCACGACAATCACAAACAGGATGATATAGGCCGTGGCCCCCAGCGATGTCGTCTGAAGAAAGTCGGCCAGATTGACCGCCAACACGGTGGCCAGATTCGTATAGTTGAAGAACGCGATGAAGTTCGCAATCACGAACAGCAGGAAGATCATCCCCGCAAGGTTGCTCCAGGTCTTCACGACCAGCCCGATTGCCGCCGTCACGTTGGCAATCGTACCGGCCCCTTTGCCATAGGCGTAGCCTACCACAAGGAACAGCAGACTGATAAGGATGATCAGCCCGCTCATGAAGGGTGATCCGGCCATGATCCCGCCGTTGTCCTGATTGCGCAGGATGCCCCAGGGTAGCGGCGGCGCCGTCAGCAGGGCAATCACAACAACAAAACCCAACAGCGCGCGACCGGCATATTTCAGGCCAAGTTGCTCGCTGCCCGACAACCCGACCGACGCCTCGACCGGCACGCCGCCGGTGTAGGGGCCAAGCCGCGGCTCGACAAAACGCTCTGTCAGGACGGTACAGATGATCCCCATCAGGATCGACGAAACGATCATGAAGAACAGGTTGCCGACGACCGAGATCTGGGCCGCCGGATTGACTGACCGGATCGCGTCATTCGTCACCTCGACCAGCAGCGCATCGGTCGGAGTGACAAACACGTTGACCAGAAACACCGCCGCGACGCCCGAGAAGCCGGCGGCAAGACCGGCAAGCGGATGCCGCCCCATGCTGTGAAACGCGGCGGCCGCCAGCGGCACCAGCACCAGATAGCCTGCATCGGCGGCAATCGACGACAGCACGCCGACCATCACGATCATGAAGGTGAAGATCGACCGGGGGGCGATGGCCACCAACTTGCGGACCAATGTCGCGATCAGGCCGGATTCCTCAGCCAAGCCGACCCCGATCATCGCAACAAGAATGACACCAACACCGGTGAACCCAAGGAAGTTGCCGACGGGAGAAGTCAGCATGAACCGGATGCCGTCACCCGACAGCAGACTGCGCACCGATGTGGTTTGCGTGACGGTGTCGCCGATGCTTTCGTCGAAGCCTTCATAGGTCACGGTGGTGCCAAGCAGACTGAAGATCACTGAAAGAACGATGACGACCGCGATCAGCAGAAAGAAGATGATTGCAGGGTGGGGCACCATGTTGCCGACCCGCTCGATAGTTGCAAGAAAACCGGAAGGCGCTTCTTTTTCTGCGATAAGCTCTTTCGCCGGCTTTGATGGTTTTGCAGCCATTCTTCCCTCCCGTTCGGTTTCTCTAAGGCCCCGGTCTCACGCGCTGCGAGATGTATCGCGGATCTGACCAAAACAACTCAGCGCGACACGCCTTGCGCCCTTCAAGGATTGCTCCGGCAAAGCGGCGGAACACATTGCGTTCCAAAATTTGTCAATCTGAACGGCCATTTTCACCTGCCTGAGTAAAGTCCAGACCGGACCACGTTTGGTGAGTTTGTTACCGATACCTATCGGGGCCATCTAACGATTGTCCACAACAAACTGACCTGCGGAACCGATC
>JANNWS010000209.1:0-3944 GCA_031408575.1 Rhodobacterales bacterium | reverse complement strand
GGCTGGCCTGGCTCGCCCCCGAGGATGCACGGATCGTCTGGCTTCGGGCCGAGGGGGTGCGGTGGCGGCAAGTTTGCATCCGCGCCGGGGTGGTCCGATCGACCGCGTGGCGGCGCTGGGCGGCGTCCCTCCTCACCATCTCCAAGCGTCTGAATGCGCAAGAGAAATCAGGGCGCAAGGCGAGCGCACCAAAAAGAGCGGCGGATAAGAACGTGGTCAAACCGGACGAAAGCGGGTCGGGCACGTTGTTATGACGGGAAAACACGTCGAACTTCGGGCGCGACAGATGCAACACTTTCAGGGCATATATTTCCTATGCTCGGAAGACTTGTGCGGATCAGATCGCACCGCGCCGCGCCCCTCGCGATGCCCCCCCGGCCCCCGGTTCCACCCGGGATTGAGGTGTATGCGGGGGGCAGAGGCCCGGCAAGCCGATAGTGCCAGACATTTTTTCTGGGTTTCCGCCCCGGGTTGCCACTCTTGGGTTGCCGGGTTGCCAAGGCGGATACCGGGACACGAAACGACACAAAGGCCGGGGTTCCTCCCGGCCTTAAGCATTCCGGAGACCGCTGCCCATGCAGATCGAGATGATGCCGACCGACCGGCTGGTGCCCTACATCCGCAATGCCCGCACCCACTCCGCCGATCAGGTCGCCCAGATCGCCGCCTCCATCGCCGAGTTCGGCTTCACCAACCCGATCCTGATCGGCGAGGACGAGGTGATCATCGCCGGGCACGGCCGGCTGCAGGCGGCGCGGTCGCTGGGCCTCACCGAGGTGCCGGTGATCATTCTGGACCACCTTACCGACGCGCAGCGCCGGGCGCTGGTAATCGCCGACAACCGGATTGCCGAACACGCGGGCTGGGACGAGCAGTTGCTGGCGGCGGAAATCGCCGCCCTGCGCGACGAGGCCTTCGATCTGGAGGTGATCGGCTTCTCGGAGGACGAGCTTCACGATCTGCTCGACGGCCTGGACGATCCTGCCGCCGATGGGATGGGTTTCGGGGGCGGCGCGCAGGCGGGCGGTGCCGACCAGGATCAGGCAGCGCCGCAAGCCGAGGCTCCCTCCGCCACCCTGGCGGAACGGTTCGGCATCCCGCCGTTCTCGATCCTCGATGCCCGCAAGGGCTGGTGGCAGGATCGCAAGCGGGCGTGGAGCGACATCGGCATCCGGTCGGAACTGGGCCGCGGCGAGGGCGACCGGGCCTGTCCGGGTGGCAGCCCAATGCCGGGCAACGGCTCGCGCAAGGACTACAAGCCCGGCGCGGCGAGGGCCTTCCATGACGGCGCGGTCCTCGGGAAGGGTGGCCTGTCCGATCAGGTTGCGACCGCCGCGACGGCACGCCGGGCGGGAAAGGCGGTGGCACATGGCTAAGGGATTGGCCCGGACCTTCGGGCAGGATCTGATGCGCGGCGAGCATGAGGTTGGCGGCGACAAGACGAACGGCGGCGTGCTGATGCCGTCGCACACCTCGGGTGACCCGAGCTTCTATGCCAAGAAGCGGGCGAAAGAGGCCGAACTCGGCCGGGAACTTACCACCGAGGAATTCCTCGCCGATCACTATCAGCCCTCCGAGGCCCCGACCGCCTCCGGCACCTCGATCTTCGATCCGGTGCTCTGCGAGATCGCCTATCGTTGGTTCTGCCCGCCGGGCGGCACGGTGCTGGACCCCTTCGCGGGCGGATCGGTGCGCGGCATTGTCGCCTCGCGCCTGGGTCTGTCCTACGTCGGCGTCGAATTGCGGGGCGAACAGGTTGTTGCGAACGAGACCCAGGCCGGGTTGAGCGGCGGCCCGGCCCCGCGCTGGATCACCGGCGACAGCCGCGACATCGCCAGGCTGGCCAAGGGCGTCGACGCCGATCTGATCTTCTCCTGCCCGCCCTACTGGAATTTGGAAGTCTACTCCGACGATCCGGCGGACCTTTCTACATTGGGCAAGGGGGCCTTCTTCGAAGCCTATGCCGGGATCATCCGCGACACCGTCGCCCGGCTGCGCGACGACCGGTTCGCCGTCTGGGTGATCGGAGATGTCCGCGACGGGGCTGGGTTCTTCGTCAACCTGCCGGGGAAGACGGTCGAGGCTTTCGAGGCGACCGGGGCCCGGTTCTACAACGATGCGATCCTCGTCACCGCCGTCGGGTCGCTGCCGATCCGTGTCGGCCGCCAGTTCACCGCCTCGCGCAAGCTCGGTCGAACGCATCAGAACGTGCTGGTGTTCTGCAAGGGCGACCCGAAGCGCGCCACCGAGGCCTGCGGACAGGTCGAGTTCGGCGAGATCGAAGAGGAAACTGGCGAAGAGGAGGACGCGGAATGACTGCCCCGATCCTGGAGACTCATCGCGGCATCACCGTGGTGCGCGACGATCTCTTCCCCGGCGGCACCAAGGCCCGATTCATCGGCAAGCTGTTCGAAGGCGAGCGGGAAGCGGTCTATGCCAGCCCGCCGGAAGGCGGTGCCCAGACCGCCCTGGCCTTCACCGCCAGGGCGATGGGTCGGCGGGCGACGATCTTCGTCGCACAGCGCGCGACGCCGCATCCGCGCACCCTGGAAGCGGCCAGGCTGGGGGCGAAGGTGGTGCCGGTCAGCCCAGGATACCTGACCGTCGTGCAAAGCCGCGCCCGGGAATACTGCCGCAACACCGGGGCCTTCCTGATCCCGTTCGGGGCCGATTGCCCGGAGGCGGTAAAGATCATCGCCGCCGCCGCCCGCATGACGGGCGAGACGCCAGACGAGGTCTGGTGCGCCGCCGGGTCCGGCGTTCTGGCCCGCGGGTTGGCATTGGCCTGGCCAAAAGCCCGACGGCAAGTCGTCCAGATCGGCCGGGAACTGTCGCCGAAGGACGTCGCGGGCGCCACGATCCACGCACATCCGCGAAAATTCGGCGAAAGGGCAATGACCGCCGCCCCGTTCCCGGCGGACCCGCATTACGATGCCAAGGCATGGGAGTTCTGTGTGGCGAAACGCGGCGGGGGCAACGTCCTCTTCTGGAACGTCGCCCCGCTACCCAGGCCCTGAGCACTCACAAGATGAGGCAGTCCGCTGGTGTTAGCCACCTGACAATTGGTTCCCACGTCCTCAGCGGTGTAGTCACGACCGGCTGCCATGCGGACGAAGCGGTCCCTGGCTGTGGGAGCGGTTCCTTTATTGGACAGGCGCAGCACAGGGAGGCAGGCTGAGTCGCACGCAGTCGTCGCGAAAGAGGAATGGCTCGGCAGGATTTGTGCTATTCTTGACCCGCAATCGGGGGTGTACGTGATGGAATCTGTTGCACAACAATGGGGCGATAGTGGCGTTCTGGAACGCATTCTCGATGCTATGCAAGCATCTGGCATATCCGCAGAAAACGTGAGTGTAGAGGCACTGGCTCCTGTCGATCATTTTCATGCCCGGGGGTTTCTGGCGACGAAGGAACTTGCTGACGACCTACCAATCAAGACCGGCGATCATCTGGTGGATATCGGATGCGGTATCGGTGGACCGGCAAGATACCTAGCAGACCGTTTCGGCTGTCGGGTTGACGGCATCGACATCACAGAGCCATTCGTTGTGGCTGCCAACCACCTGTCAAAACTTACGGGTATGCTGGACCGCGTGACCGTTCGGTTGGGCGATGGTCAAAGTCTTCCCTATCAAGACTCGGCGTTTGACGGAGGTTACTCCCAGCATGTCACCATGAATGTGTCCGACCGCGATCAGTTCTTTGCCGAAGCGTACCGGCTGCTTCGCCCCGGTGCCTTTTTCGCAATAAGCGAGCACGGTCTTGGCGACGGCGGTTCACTTCATCATCCAGTACCGTGGTCAGACGATGGCACCCATGAGTACCTCATGCGGCCGGAAGAAACGGTCGAACGGCTTCGGTCTGTGGGCTTCAACGACATCGAACTGTCCGAGACCGGCGAGAAGTACCTTCAGGGCTACCGCAAGATCGATGACGTTGCGGTA
>JANNWS010000208.1:0-78609 GCA_031408575.1 Rhodobacterales bacterium | reverse complement strand
TTCCAAAATTTGTCAATCTGAACGGCCATTTTCACCTGCCTGAGTAAAGTCCAGACCGGACCACGTTTGGTGAGTTTGTTACCGATACCTATCGGGGCCATCTAACGATTGTCCACAACAAACTGACCTGCGGAACCGATCCATCTTGCACCCAGCCATTTGCCCCGCCGCAGATGACATTTCTGCGAAATCCGGCGAGGGGCGCAATGCGAACTTGCCGTAAGTCCGACATTCACGCTAATTGAAAGGGCGAGAGGGGCGTACTGGAATTTGGTTGTTCCCGGCCTTTGCTTTCGGCAACTATCGCAGTGAAATTGCCAAGGGGGCCTGCTGTGACCGACATCTGGACCGTCTTTGCCATTATCGCCGCCATCGTCGTCCTCTTCGCGTGGGACAGGTTGCCGGTCATCGCGGTCTGCATCGGCGCGGCGCTGGCGCTTTGGGCTACTGGAATTCTGACGTTGCAGCAAAGCCTTGCAGGCTTTGGCGATCCTGCAGTGATCTTCATCGCCGCCCTGTTCGTCGTCTCGGCGGGGCTGGAGGTGGCGGGTGTCACCGCCTGGGCCGGGCAGTTGCTGATCCGGCAAGCGGGTGAAAGCCGCACCCGGCTGATCGTGCTGATGATGGCCTTCGTCGGCGTTCTGGCCGCCCTTATCAGCGTGAACGGGGCCGTCGCGGCCCTGATCCCGGTGGTCGTCGTGATGTCGATCCGGCTGGGGCGTGCGCCGTCACAGATGTTGATGCCGCTGGTGTTCGGCGCGCATGCGGGATCGCAATTGTTGCTGACCGGCAGCCCGGTCAACGTGCTGGTGGTTGAGGCGTCGGAAAACGCGGGCGGCGCGGGGTTCGGCTATTTCGAATTCATGCTGGTGGGTATTCCCATCGTCATCGGATGTATTGCCATCGTCGTGCTGTTCAGCGAGCGGTTGCTGCCGACCCGTACCAGCACATCCCTGCCCCCGGACCTAAGCAAGCACGCGCTCACTCTGGTGGAACAATACCGCCTGTCCAGTGACGTGCATCAGTTCCGTGTGCGTGCGGAGTCGTCGCTGATCGGCCGGGCGCGCGACACGATGGGGCAGACCGATCGTGGCGCACTGACCTTCGTCACCATCGAGGATGGCAAGGGTAACCCGATCCGCACCGGAGAGGTGAAAGAGGGCGATGTCGTGGTCATCCGCGGCCCCGGCGAACAGGCGGCGGATCTGGCGGGCGAACTGGGTCTGTCTTTCCGCGACGATCTGCCGGAAGGCGGCATCTCGGACCAGTTGTTCAACCGCGATTCCGGTCTTGCCGAAGTGCTGATCCCGCCCCGCTCGCCGCTTATCGGTCAGCGGTTCTTTCCCGGCATGGTCACTGAAAGCGGCGATCTGATCGTGCTTGCCCTGCAACGCGCGGGCGAGGATCTGAAGCCGGGCGCACCGCTGGCGGCGGGCGACACCATGCTTCTGCAAGGCACATGGAGCGCGCTCGACAAGCGGCTTGATCAGGCCGAAGTGCTTGTGGTGAACTCGCCCGATCTGGTGCGGCGGCAGGCCGTGCCGATGGGGTCGGGCGCGAAGACGGTGCTGGCCGCGCTCGGCATCATGGTCTTCCTGCTCGCGACCGGACTTGTGCCGCCGGCGGTTGCTGGCCTCATCGCCGCCGGCATCATCCTGATTTCCGGCGTGCTCAGCACCGAACAGGTCTACCGTTCCATCGGCTGGACCACCGTCATTCTGGTGGCGGCCCTCACCCCACTTTCCACTGCAATGCAGGTAACCGGTGCGGCCCAGCTTCTGGCCGACGGGCTGGTTGAAACCGTGGGCGATGCCGGTCCCTACGCGCTGCTGGCAGGGTTGTTCGTGCTGTCAGCGATCCTGGGGCAGGTGATTTCCAACACCGCAACGTCGCTGATCATCATTCCGATTTCGGTCGTCGCGGCGAATCAGATGGGCATTTCGGTGCAGCCGGTGCTGATGTGTGTCTGCATCGCCTGTGCGGGCGCGTTCCTGACCCCGGTTGCCACTCCGACCAACCTGATGGTGATGGAACCCGGGGCCTACAAGTTCGGAGATTATTGGAAGCTGGGCCTGCCGATGCTGATCTGGTTCTTCATCATCGCCGTATTTCTTGTGCCGCTGATCTGGCCGTTTGCGCCCGCAATCGCCGGGTGAATGCAGCCCCACGCTTTAAGACAAACACCGACCAGGCTTTCACACGTTACGAGAGGTTTTCGCCATGTCCGATCTCGATAAAGTCCTCGCCCATATTGATGCCGATCTGGATCATGCGCTGGATCGCCTGTTCCAGACCGTGCGGATGAAGTCGATCTCGACCGACCCCGCCTTTGCATCTGAAACACGCGCCTGCGCCGCATGGCATTCCAAAGACCTTGAAACCATCGGCTTCCAGTCGGCGGTCCGCGAGACCCCCGGCCACCCCATCGTGCTGGCGAAAAATCATGATGCCGCAGGCACCAAGGTTCTGTTTTATGGCCACTATGACGTGCAGCCCGCCGATCCACTGGAACTGTGGACAGACGAGCCGTTCGAGCCGGTGATCGTCACTCTCGACGATGGCAGCAAGGAAATCCGCGGGCGTGGCGCGTCCGACGACAAGGGCCAGATGATGACTTTCATCGAGGCCTGCCGCGCTTGGAAGGCTGTCACCGGCAAGCTGCCGATCCCGATCACCATCCTGCTGGAAGGCGAAGAGGAATCCGGCGGTGCAAACCTTCCGGGCTTTCTCGAATCCGCCAAGGCGGAATTGCAGGCCGATGTCGCGATGATCTGCGACACCAACATGTGGGACAAGGATACGCCCGCCATCACCACCAGCCTGCGCGGCCTTTGCGCCGAGGAAATTTTCATCCACGCCTCGGACCGTGACCTGCATTCCGGCTTTTATGGCTCGGCTGCCGCCAACCCGAACCATATCCTGGCGCGTGTGATCGCCGATTTGCGCGATGCCGAGGGTCGCATCACAATTCCGGGCTTTTATGACGGCGTGCCGGAACCGTCGAAGGCGCTGCTTGACGGCTGGGGCAAGCTCGGCTTCTCCGAAGACGCCTTCCTTGGCGAGGTGGGTCTTTCGGTTCCCGCCGGCGAAAAGGGCCGCTCGGTTCTGGAGCAGACCTGGTCGCGCCCGACCTGTGAAGTGAACGGCATGTCAGGCGGCTATACCGGCGACGGCTTCAAGACCGTGATCCCGGCTGTCGCATCCGCCAAGATCAGCTTCCGTCTGGTGTTCGATCAGGATCCCCACAAGATCCGTGCCGCCTTCCGTGCCTTCGTCAAGGCCCGCATCCCCGCCGACTGCCGCGTCGAATTCACCGAATTCGGCTCGGGCCGCGCCGTGACGTTCGAGGTCACCGCCCCCGCCTTCCAGAACACGCAAAAGGCGCTGTCCGACGAATGGGGCAAGGAAGCGGCCTTTGTCGGCGGCGGCGGGTCGATCCCCGTCACCACGATGATTAAGGAAAAGCTGGGAATGGATGTGGTCATGGCAGGCTTCGGTCTGTCTGACGACCGCATCCACAGCCCGAACGAGAAATACAGCCTGACGAGTTTCCACAAGGGGATCCGCTCTTGGGCGCGGGTTCTCGCGGCACTCTAGGCCGGGGGCATGCCGCAGGCCAGCCTCGCCGAATTCGGTGACCTCGGCCCGGCCGAGGCGACGCTGCTCGATGGCCTCAGCAACGGGGCGTTCGACCGGGTCGGTGCGGGCGGCCTGCCTGTGGAGGGTGATGCCGCGCGTCTGGTACGCGCCGATCTGATCCGCTTTCTGCTGTTGCGGGGCGAAGGTGCGCCCTATCTGCACCAGAAGGGCATCCGCCTTGGCGGGGCGTGGATCACCGGCGTCCTTGATCTTGAAGGGTGCCGGGTGCCGCATGACATCGGTCTGCTCGATTGCCGGTTCGACGCGACGCCGGTGCTGCGATCTGCGGTCATCGACACGCTGTCCCTTGATGGCTCGCACCTTCCCGGCTTTGCCGCCGACCGGCTTGAGGCACGCGGCGACCTGCTGTTCCGGTCAGCCACCGTCAGCGGCCCGATCAGCCTGCGCGGCGCGCGCATTGGGGGCGATCTGGTGTTTGACGGCGCGACGCTCGACTATCCCGGCGACCGCGCCCTTGGTGCCGAGCGCATCTCGGTGCGTGGCGGCGTGATGCTGCGCGGGGCCACGGTACGCGGCAGCGTGGCGTTTCCGGGCGCGCGGATTGGCGGCGATCTTGACCTGATTGGAGCGGTGCTGGAGCGACCGGGTGGCGACGCACTGGAAGCGGATTCAATCTCGGTCGAAGGCGACATAACCCTGCGTCTGGCCAGCGTCACCGGGGCGATCAGCCTTGTTTCAGCGCGTATCGGGGGCGATGTGGACCTGTCGGCAGCCAGCCTGTCCAATCCCGGCGCCATGGCCTTCAACCTGAACCGCGCCACTTCAAACGGTGCGTTCTTTCTGCGACAGGATGCAAAAATCGACGGCACGCTCAGCCTGAACGGGGCCGCGCTGGGTGCTATGGTCGATGACCCCGCCTGCTGGCCCGCCAAGGGCGAGTTGCGGCTGAACCGTTGCCTTTACGGCGCGCTTCTGGGGGCCGAGATCGGGGCGGATGTGCGGCTTGACTGGCTTGCGCGCCAGACGCCCGAACGCTGGGGCGAAGATTTCTGGCCGCAGCCCTACGAACAGCTTGCCCGCGTGCTGGGCGAAATGGGCCATGATGAAGACAAGCGCCGCGTTCTGGTGCAAAAGGAACGCTTGTCACGCCGCGCCCGCCGGGGTCGTGCGCGGTCGCTGCCCCGCCGCCTGATGCTGCGGATACAGGATATGGTCGTCGGCCTGACCACAGGCTATGGCCGCCAGCCGCTGTTGGCGCTGGTCTGGATGGGGCTTTTGTGGTTGTCCGGCACCGTCTTTTACAGCTATCTCGACAGCATTCAGGCGGTGCGCCCGAACTCGGTCGTCGTGCTGCGCTCGCCCGAATGGGTGCTTTGTGCCGTTCCACGGGACCAGACGCTGTTCCTGCCGTCATTCGCGCTGGACCGCGCGGGGCTGGCCGCGCCAGGCCAGAAACAGCTTGCCTGTTACCGTGCGCAGCCCGAGGCGCAGGCCTTTCCGAAATTCAACGCCGCGATGCTGTCGGCGGACGCTATCATTCCGGGCCTCGGCACCGGATCAAAGGATTATTGGTCGCCCGACACGCGGGTTCCGCTGGGCTATGCCGGCAAGTGGTATATGTACTTCCAGACATTGGCGGGGCTGGGCCTGGGCCTGCTGGCTGTCGCCGGCTTTTCCGGGATCGTCAAGTCGAACTGACGCGACCATAGCCGGCGATCAGTCGGGCAACTCGATCTCGATCTTTCCACCCGCATGCCGCGCCGGATAGGTCGCGATTGCCACACAGGCGGGCGCGCCCCGTGCTGCGCCGTCGCGAATGTCGAACAACCCGCCATGCTTGGGGCATTCGATCAGCGTCCCTTCGAGTATCCCGCCTGCCAGATGCGCCGCCTCATGCGAACACAGCCCGTCGGTGCAGAACACCTCGCCTTCATCCGTCAGATAGATCGCATAGGTCCGTCCCGCATGGTCAAAGCGGATCACGTCCTCACTGTCCACATCGTCGGCATCGCAGGCGTCAATCCACGGCATGGCGCAACTTTCCGGTCAGGCTTGCGTATCGGGTGCGGCAGGTCCGGGCGCACCCTTGATCTGCTCTCGCAGACTTTGGAACACGACATACAGCGCCGGCACCACGAAAATGCCTACCAGTGCCGCAGCCAGCATGCCGCCCGCAACCCCCGTTCCCACAGCCCGGCGCGACAGCATCGAAGCACCCTCCGCCGTGACCAGTGGGATCAGCCCCGCGATGAACGCAAAGCTGGTCATCATCACGGCGCGGAAGCGTGACCGCGCACCCTCAATGGCCGCATCAACAATCGGCACGCCCGCCTCGCGTTTGGCCTTGGCGAACTCGACGATCAGGATCGCGTTCTTGGCAGCAAGTGCGATCAGCACCACCAACCCGATCTGGGCATAGATGTTGAACGGCAACCCCGCCAGCAGCAGCGCCCCCATGGCACCTGCAACCCCGAACACCACCGACAACAACACCGGCACCGGGATCGTCCAGCTTTCATACAGCGCCACAAGGAAGAGATACGCAAACAACAGCGCCATTGCCAGGATCACGGTCGTCTGCCCCGCCGCCTTTTTTTCTTGCAGCGCCGTTCCGGTCCATTCGAAATCGAACCCCGGCGGCAAGGACTCGGCAGACACCGCCTCCATCGCGGCAAGGGCTGCGCCCGAGGACACACCCGGTGCCGGGTTGCCACTGATCGTCGCCGATCGCACGTTGTTGTAGCGCTGCAACGACAGCGGCCCGACCGTATAGCTGGCCGTGGCCACGGCCCCGACCGGTACCATCTGCCCGCTGTTCGAGCGTACATGGATCTTGGCGATATCTTCAACCGCGTTGCGGTTTTCCTCCTGCGAGGTGACCTGCACCTGCCACGCCCGCCCGAACAGATTGAAGTCGTTGACATAAACCGTACCAAGCGTGGATTGCAGCGCGTTGAACAGGTCTGACAGCGAAACTCCCAGTGTATAAAGCTGATCGCGGTCGATGGTCAGATAGAGCTGCGGGCTTTCTGCCGAAAAGGTGGTGTAAACCCCGGCCAGATCGGGGTTCTGGTTGGCCGCCAGCGCCAGCCCCCGCGCCGTCGCCGCAAGATCGGCGGCCGACCGGCCCTGCGTGTCGATCAGTTGGTATTCAAAGCCGGATCCGGTGCCAAGCCCCGATATCGGCGGCAGGTTGAAGGCGATCACCTGCGCCTCGCGGATCGCTGCCCCCTCCTGCATCGCCCGGTTAATTGCGGTGAATACCGATGTTTCCTCGGTCGTGCGATCAGCGAACTCCTCCATCGACACCAGCGCGAAAGCCGCGTTCGATTTGGCAAGACCGTCAAGGATCGAATAGCCGGTGATTGAGGTGACGTTTTTCACGCCCTCCAGCCCGCGCAGCATGTCAACCACCTGTGCCTGCACTGCAAGGGTCCGGTTGACAGAAGCCGCATCCGGGAGGCGCGTCTCGACCATGAAATAGCCCTGATCCTCGGCTGGCAGAAATCCAGTCGGCACCGCCTTGAACAGCGCCCCCGTCGCCAGGAACGCCGCACCCAGCAGCACCAGCCCCAGGATCGACCGGCGGGCGATTGCGCCCGCCACGGCGGCATAGCCATCGCGCGCGCCGTCAATGCGGTTCGAAATCCAGCCCAGAATGCCCTTCTTCGGCCCGTGATGCGGTGACAGGATGATCGCGCACAGCGCGGGGGCCAGCGTCAGCGCGTTGATCGCCGAAATCACCATTGCGACGGATACGGTGACCGCGAACTGCTGAAACAACTGTCCGGAAATGCCCGGAATGAAGGCCACCGGCACGAACACCGACAGCAAGACCAGCGTGATCGCCAGAATGGCCCCGGTGATCTCGCCCATCGCGGCACTCGCGGCCACTGCCGGGGTCATGCCGGGGTTGTCGGCCATCTTGGCCTCGACCGCCTCGACCACCACGATGGCATCATCCACCACGATCCCGATCGCCAGCACCATTGCCAGCAGCGACACGGTGTTGATCGTGAACCCCATGACGTACATCACGGCAAACGTGCCGATCAACGCCACCGGCACCGCGATCAGCGGAATGATCGTGGCGCGCAAGCTGCCCAGAAAGATGAAAACAACGATCACCACAAGAATGAACGCCTCGATCAGCGTGTGTTCAACTTCGGCGATGCTTTCTTCTACAAAAACCGAACTGTCGCCGACCAGCTCATAGGAAATTCCCTCGGGAAAACTGGCACTCAGCCGCTCCAGCGTGGCTTTCACACCCGCGGCGGCGGCCAGCGAATTTGCTCCGGGTGCCAGATAAAGCCCGGCCATCGTCGCAGGCGCGCCGTTGTAGAAGGTACCAACGTCCCTGCTTTTCGACCCAAGCTCTACCGTCGCCACATCGGCAACCGTAATGGCCGACCCGTCCGGGTCGGATCGGATGATGATACGCCCGAACTCGTCCGGCTCTGACAGCCGCCCCTGCGTCTGAACGTTCAGCTGCAGACCGGGATCGGTCGTCATCGGCTGCCCGCCGACCCGCCCGATGGCGGCTTGCAGGTTCTGCGCGCGCAGCGCCGCCGTCACATCGGCAGGTGTCAGTTGAAACGCGGTCAGCCGGTCCACGTCCAGCGCGACCCGCATCGCAAATTCATCCGCTGCAAAAAGCGATGCGTCGCCGACCCCCGGCACCCGCTTGAGCGAGTCGATCAGGTTGATGCGCGCATAATTGGTCAGCGTCGATCCGGTGATGCTGTCATCGGTAGCATAAAGCACCACACCCATCAGCAGTGCGGGCGACTTCTTGGCCACCTTGACGCCGGTCTGCTTCACCTCTGACGGCAGCAGCGGTTCGGCAAGCGCCACCCGGTTCTGCACGTTCACCGTCGCAATATCGGGATCGGTTCCCACCTCGAACGAAATGCTCAGCGAATAAGATCCGTCTGCCCCCGAGGTGGACTTCATGTAGATCATGTCATCAACGCCGATGACCTTGTCCTCGATCACCTGGGCAACCGTCTGTTCTGTCACCTCTGCGCCGGCACCAGGATAGGATGCGGTCACGTTGACCTGCGGCGGCACGATGTCGGGGAACTGTTCGATCGGCATCTGCGTCATGGCGATCAGGCCCGCCAGGAACATCACGATCGAGATGACTCCGGCAAGCCGGGGGCGGTGGATAAATGTGTCGGCGATCATGTCAGCCTTCTCCGGCCAGGGCAGCATCCACCGTCATGCCGGGGCGCGCCTTGTTCACGCCTTCGGTGATCACCCGCTCGCCCTCTTCCAGCCCCGACGCGATAACGGCCCGGCCGCCGGCCAGCCGGTCCACCCCGACCCGGCGCTGCGCCACAACGCCGGCATCGTCAACGACCAGAACGAAGGCCCCCGTCAGATCACGCTGCACCGCCTGCTGCGGGACAGTCAGCGACAGGTCCGGCTGATCGGCACTCAGCGTCACCTTGACCAGCGATCCATCGCGCAGGACGCCGTCCGGGTTGGGGAACACCGCCCGTATCAGAACGGTAGAGGTCGCCGTGCTGACCGTGACATCGGTGAAATTGATCGCGCCCGGCAAGGCATAGGCAGACCCGTCTGCCAGCGTCAGATTGACCGTCCCGGCACTGTCATCGGCCCCTGCGGCAACTCTGGCCCGAAAGGCCAGCAGCGCACGCTCTGGCACCGGAAACTCCACCGTCATCGGATCGCTCCGCACCAGCGTCACCAGCGCGCCCGACTCGGGTCCGATCAGCGCGCCCGCATCGAACACGGACAGCCCGACCTTGCCCGCAAAGGGGGCCTTCACCTCGGTGTAAGACAGGTTCAGCGCGCTGACATCACGTTGCGCCTCAATCCGCAGCACTTCGGCAGCGGCCTGCGCGGCCTGCGCCTCGGCGGTGTCAAGCTGCGCTTGCGCCACTGCCTGACGACCGACCAGTTCCTTCTGGCGATCACGTTCAAGGTTGGCCAGCTTGCTGGCTGCAATGGCCGCAGAAAGCTGCGCCTCAACCTGCGCCAACCCGGCGCGGTATTCGGCCGGTTCGATACGGAACAGCACCGCACCCGCTGCGACGCTCGCACCTTCCTCGAACCCCCGGCCTTCGACAAAACCGCTGACCCGCGCCCGCAGGTCTACCTTCTGGGCGGCAACCGCACGCCCGACAAACGACGCTGATTCAGCCACCTGTGTCTTTTCCGCTGCAGCGACCACAACGGCAGGTGCGGCCTGTGCAAGCGCGCCTTGTGCGGGGAAAAACAGGGCCATCATGGCCACTGCCCGCATTGTCATGCCAACTTTCACTGTTGCCGCTCCAGTTGATTGCGCCATGATTCCTGCACTCCGATCACCGATTTTGCGCGACACTAACAGTTCCGTAAGACCTGTCATCCCTGTTGTCTCGCTGGTGCGACTTGCGGCACCTTCCTTGCACGAACAGCGCAATTTTCTTGCGAATTACGGGGCCTTGGCAGTAGGCTGGTTGTAGACTGATCATGGGGTGCTGAATGAAACACTGGTTCCTTCTTCTTCTCGCGGGCCTCGTGGCGGTCGCAGGCGGCATCTTCGCCCTGATGAACCCGGTGGTCGCGACCTTCACTGCCACAACCATCGTGGCGTGGCTTTTCATCGTCATGGGCGCGTTGCAGATCATCGCCGCCTTCGGTGACCTTGGCCTTGGCGCGCGGATCTGGACGGCACTTCTGGGTATCCTTGCCGTTATGATCGGCTACTGGATTCTGCAAAATCCCATCGCGGGAACGCTGGCGCTGACCTGGGTGATCGGACTGCTGTTCATGGTCGAAGGCATCGTCAAGATCGTGCTGGCCTTTGCCACGCGCGGCACACCCTATTTCTGGGCGTTGCTGTTGTCGGGGGCAGTATCGGTCCTGCTTGCGGGCATGATCCTGGCGCGGTTCCCTGCCTCGGCCCTGACAATCCCCGGCATCCTGCTTGCGATCGACCTGATCTCCACCGGCGTGTCGATGGTGGCCCTTGCCCTGCATTTTAAAGGCCGCAGCCAAACGGCCTGAAGGAAGGCGGGGGCAGGACATGCGCGGCGCGCCGTTTCTGAACCTTGTTCTGGCCCTCGGGCTGGTTCTGATGACCGGCTGGCTGCTGGTCATCGGTCAAGCCATCTTGCTGCCAATCGTGCTGGCCATCATCGCGGTCTATGTGCTTACGTCGACCGCCATCGCCCTGGAACGGGTGCCATTGATCGGACGGCTGCCGTCAGTGCTGCGCCACGGTCTTGTGCTGATGGGGTTCACTCTGGCCGTCGTGGCGCTGGCGCTGGTGGTTTCGGTCACGCTCAACCAGCTTGTGGTTGTCATGCCGGCCTATCAGGCGAACCTTGAGGCGCTGGCGGTGCGGATTGCCGATCTCGGCGGAATCGAACATCCGACCTGGGATGATATCGTCGAGGTGACGCTGGGCCGGCTGAACCTTCAGGCAATCTTTTTGCGCCTGCTGGGCGGGCTGACCAGTCTGGGGCTGACGGTGTTTCTGGTCGTGATCTACGCGGGCTTTCTGATGGGCGAGCGGGGGCGCTTTGCCGCCAAACTCGCTGCCGCTTTCCCGCAGGGCGAACAGGCCGAGCTGACCGCGCGCATCGTGCGCGACGTGAACCGCAAGATCGGCGACTATCTGGCCGTCAAGACCGGGATCAACGTGATCCTCGGTGCGATCTCGTTTGCGATCCTTTGGGTGATGGATGTCGATTTCGCGCTTTTCTGGGCGGTGGTGATCGGGTTGTTCAACTACATCCCCTATGTCGGCTCGATCGTCGGGGTCGCCTTGCCTGTGGTGCTGTCGCTGGCGCAGTTCGGTTCTCTTGGCACCACGGCGGTGCTGGGGGCCATGCTGATCTCGGCACAGACTTACGTCGGCAACATACTGGAGCCGCGCATGATCGGACGACAGCTGAACCTCAGCCCCTTTGTGGTGCTGGTGGCCCTGTCGGTCTGGTCGGCAATCTGGGGCCTGCCGGGGGCCATCCTTGCGATCCCGCTAACCTCTATGCTGGCTATCATCTGCGGCGCCTTCGCTTCCACCCGCTTTATCGCTGTGCTGCTGTCAGACAGCTTCGAGGGAGAGCGTCCGAACTAGACGCCACACCCCTGCCCCCTGCACCGGCGCAGAAGTCTGATCCGGACCGAAGTGGCGGGCGAGGATGCCGTTCTGTGCAGCCTGCCGATGTCGCAGACTGCGCCACGATGCTGAACACCCATAAAGGCGATGAACGGGTGGCAAGGCCTTGACCCGGCCAGTCCGCGCGACGGAAACACTGTCTTGTCAGGGATGAAATACGAACGTCCGATATGCCTGCGGGGTCGCATTAAGCAACCCTGAGCTGATCTGCGCGCACGAGAGGATCGCATAACGTTCGTTGATAACTAGTCCGTTTTATGTTAATAATAACTAGTATTTTTGAATGTTTTTTCATGCTTGGTGATACGGGGGGGTTAGATAGATTGGAAAGCGTTGCTCAAGGAACCGCCATTGTAGCCGATGAACACGAGTTGTTCCGGCTTGCACTAGCCGAACTGCTGGTCCGCGAAGGTTTGTTCAGTTCTGTGTATCAGGCCGCAACCTACGAAGAGGCCGTTCGACATCTCGAAGGAAATCAGGGCGTTGTCTTTGTCGGGCTGGATCTTGCCATGCCCGGCATGAATGACTTCCGAAGCTTCCAATATATTCGTGCGGCCCATCCGGATGTTCGGCTTGCCGTGATCTCTGCTTCGGAAGGCCGCGAAGGCATCCTTCGGGCGCTTGGGGCAGGAGTGCACGGCTACATTCCCAAATCGCTGAGGATTCGGGAAATAGTTGACGCCATACGGATGGTGCTGGATGGGAAACTGTTTGTTCCGGCGACCCTTGCAAACGCCGTTGCATATGCGGGCGATGGGAACAGTGCGAACGACACGGACCACCCTGGCAGCGGCCATCGCCCTTCCTTGGGAACGCTTCCGGTTGGCACGTTGTCGGCGCGTCAGGCCGAGGTGCTTGGTCTTATCGCACTGGGCAATTCAAACAAGGAAATCGCCCGTTGTTTGCGGCTTGCCGAAGGCACCGTCAAGGTTCACGTCAATGCGCTTTATCGAACACTTGGCGTTCACAACAGGGTAAGCGCCATCACCGCGATGGCAAAAGCGATCGACAAAAGCGAGCAGGCTTCGTGACGAAGTTTTGGTTGCGGGTGCCGGTCTGAAGTACCGTCGGCGCATAGCGCCCTGAATTGGCAGCGCCCCTGCCAAACTGATTTCTTTAGTCACCAAAAACATTGCAGGCCCGACCGGGCCGCGCTGCAGCGTGCCATTCAGGCATCCAAAGCAGTGCCCCCCCTCCGCGCTAGTCCTGCAAATGCACAAGGCCTAGTTCGGAATGGTTAGCCAATTCATTCTGGCCCGCCTGCGAACAGCCTAGCCGGTTGAGCCGAATTGACGTTCAGACCGGCAAAGCGCGTCATATTCGGGAGTCATGCATCTGAATTGGTGTCGCATTTCGACTTCAGTCTTGGCATTGACCTGCGCTTTTGGGGAGATAGATCATGGCAACCAGTTTCAACGTCAACATTCACGACCTGCAGTACATTCTTGCGCAGATCAAGATCGCGGAAGCTACCTCGGCCGCCTACACGGCCACGCCGAAGTCGATCCTTCAGGCCATCATGGATGCCTATGGCGTCACGGCCGCAAATGCGGCGCAGCTGCCCGCGGGCTTGCGGACGGTGGATGGCACCTTCAACAACCTTATTAACGGATTGAGCGAGTTCGGCGCGGCCGACAATCTGTTCCCCCGGCTGACCGATCCGGTCTTTCAGGACGTGAACAGCCCCGGAATTGATTTCAACGGCGACGGCATCATCGATGTCGTGAACCACAACTACGGCGACGCAAGCGCCGTCTCCGGCACGCAGATCAAGTCGGTTGTCGATGCCAATCCGCGCGTGATCTCCAACCTGATCGTCGACATGTCGGTGGATAACCCGGCGGCAATTCAGGCTTTCCTCAACAATCCGCTTTCTATCAATGCCTTCCTTGAACTGAACCCCACCCTGACCGAGGGGGACGCCGAGGCATGGCTGACCGATCCGCTGAACCGGGACGCCGCCAATGACCTGATGAAAACCATCCCGAACCTGTCGCCTGACATTGGTCTGTCGCCCGGCTTCAACTCCTGGATGACATTTTTCGGCCAGTTCTTTGACCACGGCCTTGATCTTGTGACCAAGGGCGGCAGCGGCACGGTCTATATCCCCCTGCAGGCCGATGACCCGCTTTATGACAAGGGCGCAGACGGTATTGCCAACAATGTCGTGGATGCATATTTTGTGACCGATCCTGCGCTTACGCTGCTCGGCGATCCGCTACCCGCAGTGTCGGGTGTAGCCACTGAATGGCAGGCATTTTACCTGACCGATCCGGCTGACCGTGTGTCCTATCCGCCGGGGGCTTTTGCGCCCGCAATGACGGCGACAAATACCGGTTTCGCGGTCAGGTTCAACGATGACGGCTTTGGCGCAGACGGGCTTGTCAGCACCGCCGACGATCGCCCGAACTTCATGGCGCTGACCCGTGCGACCGTCACGCTTGACGCGAACGGCGTGCCGCAGCACGAGAATACCACCACATCTTTCATCGATCAGAACCAGACCTACACCTCGCATTCTTCGCATCAGGTGTTCCTGCGCGAGTATGTGATGACGGCAAGTGGTGCCGTCAGCACCGGAAAGTTGCTTGACGGAACCGCCGCCAGTGGGTCGGTCGCGGGAGCAATCGGGAACTGGGCGGAAGTGAAGGCCCAGGCGCTGGTGATGCTTGGCATTCAGTTGACCGACTTTGAAGTCCACAATGTGCCGATGCTGAAAACCGACCAGTATGGCAAGTTCATACCCGGCGAAAACGGCTACGCGCAGGTCGCGACCCTGACCGGCTTCGTCGAAGGCACCGCGGCCGGCCTTGATATATCGTTGATCCCGGACCTCGTCCGCACCGGCCACGCCTTCCTGAACGACATCTCGCATCATGCGGCACCAGGTAAGTACGACGCGAACGGCGACGGCTTCAAGGAATCGCAGCAGGTCGCGGACAACGATCTCGATACGGATGTCGACGGCGACGGCGTTTACGATGCAGCCGACGGTGACATCATTCGGGATGTGAACGGCGACAGTGTTCGAGATGCTCGCGATCTGGTTGCCGATGATGGGGATGGCACCACCTACGACAATGAAATGCTCGACGCGCATTTCATCACCGGCGACGGGCGCGGCAATGAAAATATCGCGCTGACGACCGTGCATTCGGTCTTCCATTCCGAGCACAACCGGCTGGTCGAGGCCAACAAGGCGACGCTGCTTGAAAACGCTACCACGCCCGAGGGCCTTGCCCTGCTGAACGAATGGCTGACAGTTGACGTTGTCACGCTGCCCGGCGACCCGGCGGATCTGGTCTGGGACGGCGACCGGCTGTTCCAGGCGGCACGCTTTGGGACCGAGATGCAATACCAGCACCTCGTGTTCGAGGAATTTGCGCGTCGCATCCAACCCGCAGTCAATCCATTCGTGTTCAACAACAGCCCGGAAGTCAATCCGTCGATCGTCGCGGAATTCGCTCATACGGTCTATCGCTTTGGCCACTCGATGCTGACCGGGACAGTCGACCGGCTGGAAAACGACCTGACGACGGTCAACGGCGATCTGGACCAGCAAACCCTGCTTGCCGTGTTCCTTAACCCGCAGGCCTATATCGGCAGCGGCGCGACGCTGGAAGAGATCAACGGCAACATCGTCCGCGGATTGTCACGCGATGTCGGTAACTCGATCGACGAATTCATCGTCAGCGACGTCCGCAGCAACCTGCTTGGTCTGCCGCTTGACCTTGCCGTGCTGAACCTTGCCCGCGGTCGGGATACGGGCATCCCGTCGCTTAACGAAACCCGCAGCCAGCTTTATAACGACACCGGTCTGGCCGACCTAAAGCCCTATGACAGCTGGATGGACTTTGCGATAAATATCAAGAACGCGGCGTCGATCGTGAACTTCATCGCGGCCTACGGAACCCACGGCACGATCACTTCTGAGGCGACGCTTGCCGGCAAGCGGGCAGCGGCAGAAGCTCTGGTGTTTGGCGGTAGCGGCGCTCCGGTGGATCGCCTCGACTTTCTGAATGCCACCGGCGCCTATGTGGCCAACCTCGGCGGGTTGAATTCCGTCGACCTCTGGATCGGCGGTCTGGCCGAGAGCAACCCGGAATTCGGCGGGATGCTGGGCACAACGTTCAACTACGTCTTCGAATACCAGATGGAGAACCTGCAGAATGGCGACCGTCTGTACTATCTGACGCGGACGCAGGGCCTGAACTTCCTGATGAACCTGGAGCCGAACACCTTCAGCGATCTGGTGATGCGGAACACTGATCTGGGGGGCATTTACTCCACCCACCTGAGCGGCGCTTTGTTCGTTACCCCGGACCACTTCATTGAACTTGACCGCGGCATTGCCCAAGTGGATTACAACGGCGGGGCTGCCGGAAATGATCCGCTGGGCTTTGATCCGATCCTTGGCGACAAGGTCGTGCGGAACTATACCGGAGCCAGCCAGGTTGACGTCGACGGTGTGATGCATGACGTCGGTGGTTACCTCCGGGTTCGGGGCGGCGAGCACTATGTGCTGGGCGGCACCGAAGGCAATGACAGCCTATATGGCGACAAAGGCATCGACACGCTTTGGGGCGACGGCGGTAATGACTATCTGAACGGCGGCACCGAATCCGACGATGTGTTCGGCGGTGAGGGCGACGACGTGATCGAAGACCCCTTCGGCGATAACGTGCTGCGCGGCAACCAGGGCAACGATGTTGTCACTGCATCGCGTGGCTTTAACCTGATGTTCGGCGATGAAGGCAGCGACTATATTATTGTCGGGCAGGACACCTCCGAGGTGTTCGCCGGCGAGGGGAACGACTTTGTCCTTGGCGGCAACGGCGCGGACGCCATGAATGGCAACGAAGGCAACGACTGGATGGAAGGTGCCGGCGGTTTTGACGGCATCAACGGTGACAACTCGGAGCTGTTCTTCAACTCCACCATCATCGGCCATGACGTGCTGTTCGGGCAGGGCGATGAAACCGACTACGACGGAGAATCCGGCGACGACATCATGGGTACCGGACTCAGCGTCACCCGGTATGAGGGCATGTTCGGCTTTGACTGGGGCATCGGCAAATACGATCAGACGGGCGTGCAATTCGACATGCAGATCCCGTTCTTCGCCACCGCTCCGAACGAAATACTGCGCGACCGTTTTGACCAGGTCGAAGCCCTGTCGGGCTGGAAATTCGCTGACCGCCTTGATGGTGACGATCGCGGCCGCTCCCTTGGCGGAACAGGGGCACCGGGCGCGGTTCCGACCCTGCTCTTCGCCGATCACGTTCTGACGCAGGAAGGTATCAACCGGATCGACGGCTTCGACGCCTGGTTCGGTGGCTTTGACGGCGCCGATGCGCGGCAAACCCTGTTCGTGCCATCAGTGGTTCCGGGTGCGCCGCTGGTTTCGACCTTCCGCGATGGCAACATCCTGCTGGGCGGCGACGGCAACGACGACTTCCTTGGTCGCGGCGGCTTTGACCTGATCGACGGCGATGCCTGGCTGAACGTGCGGATCAAGATCGTCATTGCGACAGGTCCGAATGCAGGTGTCTACTCGGCCGATTCGATGAACACTGACACTGCGGTGATGGGTCAGTACGCCGGCAAGGTGTTCAATACCAACCCGGATGGCACACCGAACTATACCAGCCCGGCCTTCAATGGTGCCTCGCTGAACGCCCTGCTGATCAACCGGACGATCAATCCGGGTGAAATGAGCATCGTCCGGGAGATCCTCGACGGTACCGCCGGTGTTGAAACAGACACCGACACCGCGATCTTCCGCGGCACCTTTGCCGAGTACACGGTCGAAGGCTTTGGCGAGACTGTCGATCTCAACGAAGACGACATTATCACCGCCAACGAGATTGGCCTGATGGCCTTTGACATGAACAACGACGGGTTCATTTCGGTAAGGGACAACGATAACGGACTGGTCGGCGCGGTCGTAGGCGGCGTTCAGTTGCGCAGCCGCGGCATTCTGACTGATGATACGGACCTGCTGAAGAATATCGAGCTTTTGCAGTTCGCCGACCAGACCATCTCGATCGCTGGCGCCAACTCGCGTGCCACGGGCACTGTCACAATCGGCGATGCAACACCTTTTAGTGGCAGTGTTACTCCCTTTGTCGGGCAGGTGCTGGTGCCGACATTGGCCGATTTTGCCGATCTGGACGGCATTCCACTTAGCGGTGGCCTTCCCTTCGGCCTGACATGGGAATGGCAGTCCGCCGCGGTTGGCACCGCCGACCCTGTCTGGACCACGATTGCGATCGGCGACACTTATACGGTGGGTTTGGCCGACCCGGGCAACATCCTGCGCGCCGTCGCGGTGTTCAAGGACGGCACCGGTGTGACCGAGCGTATCTTCTCGGCACCGACAGCCAACCCGACCAACGCCTTCTCGGTCAATGAGAATGCACTGAACGGAACCGTCGTGGGGCTGGAGATCCCGTTCAACATCGAGGATGATCCCATCCTGGGGACCGCTGTTCTTGCGGCCGACCTGGTCCATGCGATCGATCCGAACAACGATGCTGGGGACCGTTTTGATATTATCCTGAACGGCGTCGACAACGTTGGCAACCCGCGCTACTCGCTTGTGGTAAAAAACGGTGGGGCGGCCAACCTGGACTATGAAACTCAGGACGCTTTCCAGACCGTTGACAACCAGTATCAGGTGGTCATCAACAGCTATAACGGCGCTGCCATTTCGGCCAACCTTGTGGCGTCGCGGCAGTTCACCATTCTGCTGAACAATGTGGTTCAGGAAGGCCCGGTTCTGGTCGCCCCGACCGATGTAATCTGGGGCGGCATCCGGACGAGCGAAACGGCAAGACCCGCGTCCGGCGCCACCTCGGCAATGGCCAACCTTGCTAGTGTCGACCCCGACAGCGCCACGCATACCTACACCAAGACCGGGGGGTCCACGAACTATGCCGTCAGCCTTGCCGGGTTGGTGACAACCACAAGCGCGCTGACGGCAAATGCGCTGACCACGCTGAGTGTTCGTTCGACAGATGGGAACGGCCTGACCCATGACAAGAACTTCAACATCAGGATGGGATCGGACAACAATGATACTATCTCGGGCAGTGCTCTTACTCCTGATGCCGATATCATCTATGGCGATGACGGCAGCGACCTTCTTAACGGGAATGGTGGCGCGGACGTGCTGTTCGGCATGGACGAGGTTGACACGCTGAATGGGGGTGACGGCAACGACGATCTGGCTGGCGGTGATGACAATGACATCATCAATGGCGGTGCCGGCGACGACATCATCCGGTGGTCGTTTAACAACGGCATTGCCGACGGCGACGTTGATGACGACAACGATATCATCAATGGCGGCGACAACACCGACACGATGGTGATCACCGGTAACGGCGGCGGCCAGACGCTCGACATCAACTTCAACGGCACATCCATCACCCAGATCGAGGGTGGCGGGTCGATCGTGAATGTCGAGCAGTTCCGCATCGACCTTGGCAGCGCCACCGACACGCTCAGCTATGCACCATCGGGGGTCGGCGTAACGGTCGACCTGGGGGCCGGTACCGCGTCGGGTGGCGTGATCTCGATCGCCGGCGTCGAAACCGTTCAGGGTGGGTCCGGGTCGGACAACCTGACCGGGGACGCAAACGCGAATACCCTGCTTGGCGGCAATGGAGCCGACACCCTGAACGGGATGGATGGCAATGACATCCTGACCGGTGGCAACGGAGCGGACGTGATTGACGGCGGTGCCGGTGATGACACGATCAACTACGCCATTGGTGATGGCGGTGGCTCTGTCGACGGTGGCACCGACAGCGGTGGTCTCGGCGGTGATACCCTTGCGATCACCGGCGGCGGTGGCGCCGACACGCTGACCGTTACCTTGGACCTGATCAACGGAACGACGATCACCAACTTCAACGAGAACGCTCTTGTGGGCGTGGAGCTGGTAACGGCAGACCTCGGCTTCGGCGCGGATACTCTTGTTTACACTGGCGCCCCTGGTGGGGTCACAGTGAACCTCGGCCTGAGCACGGCCACCGGTTTCGCCTCGATCAGCAGCGTCAACAACGTGACGTCCAATGGCGGGGCCGACTTCCTCACCGGCAGCAACGGGGTCAACATCCTGAACGGCGGCGGCGGGATCGACATCCTGAACGGTGGTGCCGGTGGCGACATCATGATCGGGGGGGCGGGTGCTGACCTGATCGATACCGGCGCAGCCAATGACAACGTGCGTGACTTCGTCCGGTTTGATGCGGTCGCGGACTATGGCGATATCGTCAGCAACTTCGACATGACAGATCCCGGCGGAGTCCAGGACCAGGTCTTGTTCGGAGGGACGCTGAATACCGCATTCGATGACGGAACGGGCGACGATAACTTTACCTTTGCTACCGGGAACGGGGGGGCGGGTGTCGTGACCGCAACGATCGGACCGAACAACGGCCAGATCGAAGCACTGCTTCTGACCGGCGCGGGTGGAGAAGGCGTTGCCAACGCGTCTCTGACGGACGCTACGGCGGTCTCGGCGGCGTTCAACCTCGAGTTCGCCTTTGCCGCCACCTTAAACGGCGAAGACGCCTTGCTGGTCATCAACGATACCGACGGCAACGACTTCGCGATCTGGCAGTGGATTCAGACCGGGAATGGCGAGACGACCGCAGCCGAACTTACACTGATCGGCACATTCAGCGCGAATGCCACGGCCACGGCGGGCGACTTCGACTTCGTCTGAACGCTGCGGCCCCACAAACAGCACGGCGGCGGGGAAACCTCGCCGCTTTCTTTGCAAGCCACCACCGCCCACAATCGCACTTATAGGTCGAACGACCCGCTGCACCGGATCGGAACTGGGCAGGCCACAGGTTTCACGCAAACCTGCGCGACCCCAATTTCGGCAGGGAATCGCCCGCCGCCTTGGCGTCTTGTCGCCCATCGCGCTCGAAATCCGGCTGTTCCAATAGCCTTGACGGTCGCCTGAACTGCGATCTGCACCTTTCCGCTGAACTGTAAGCATACACCCGCCAACCGCCCGACGGCGCAAACTTGCGCGCTGCAAGGAAGCGAACTAGCGCCATATTGTCGCAGTTCGTCGACTGTTGGCACATCCACAGAGCATCGAGAAAGGAAAACCTCATGCCAGAAATCGATCTCGTCTATGTCGACATGATCCGGTACGTGCACCTCCTCAGCGTCGCCATAGGTTTCGGCGCATCTTTCCTGGCGGATATCCATGTATTGGGTCGCTTGGGAAGCGAAATCACCGATGGTACGATTGAGACCCTTCACCACTATCACAAGATCGTCTGGACTGCGCTGATCCTGATGTGGATAACGGGTCTGCTTCTGATCTATGTGCGGACGGGTTTTAACCTGAACAACTTCTCTCCGAAGCTGTTCGTAAAGATTGGCACAGTGACGCTGCTGACAGTCAATGCCATTCTGATTGGCCGTTTGGCAATGCCGATGGTCGAGGCCAATGTTGGCAATTCGTTGCTGGACCTTCCGATCAACAAAAAGGTCAGAGCGGCGATGATCGGTGGCGTGTCAACAACAAGTTGGCTGCTTGCCTTGGCCCTTGGTGTCAGCAAATTCCTTGCGGCAAGCGACTGGCCGGTGTTGCTGGCAATCGTGCCTGCGTGTTACCTTGCCTGTCTGCTTGGTGTGACCGGCGGCCTGACTGCCCTTCAGTTCAGACTGTCTTTGCGGCCCTTGATGTTCAACACACGCCGCCAAAACGGGCCGACCGACCGTTCCAACACAAGGAACAAGCAGCACGGTTCGCTCGATGAGCGCGATGTGGAAAGAAATCTCTACAACGCGTTTGCATCATGAGCGATCACTGGTCGCGTGGCTTGCCGGCAGCTTCAGGTCGGCGGTGCAGAAGGGCCAGTTCATCGCGCGGCAGATCGGCGAGGAGCGTCATCTGATTGTCCATAGATAACGACTTGGAATCAGATAGATGCGGCCTCTCGGTTTGTTCAGGAAAGCCGCCTCTGTCTGAGCACAGCATGCCCCTGCCGACGCGAATCGGCAGGGCTTTTTATTCTGCAAAAAAGCGCCGGGCGAATTACGCCAAAAGGTATAGTCCATCTTCACAGTTGAGATCAGCGCCGCCGCGCGGTTCAATCAGGAATATTTAAAACGAGCCGCCCTCGGTCGGCTTCTACTGCTGTTGGCAAGGTTTGGTGTGTTTCTGATTTTGAGGACGGGTCATCATGCGTCGTTCCAAAAGGTTGAGTTTCGTTTCTTTGGGTGCTGGCACATTGTTGTCGGTTGGACTGTTAAGCGGTGTCATGAACATCCTGACCCTTTCCGGCTCGATGTTCATGCTGGAAGTATATGATCGCGTTCTTCCGAGCCGCAGCATTCCGACTTTGATTGCCCTCGGCTTAATTCTTGTGGTTCTTTTTGCCTTCCTCGCGCTATTCGATATTGTTCGATCGCGGCTGCTGGTTCGACTGGCAACATCAATCGATGAGAAACTCACACCGATTGTCTTCAAGATTGTCCTCAAAAATTCTCTCCGCGCCAAGGCGGATGGTGACAATCTTCAACCGCAGCGAGACCTTGATCAAGTTCGCGCTTTTCTGTCCGGAGCTGGGCCTGGCGCGCTGTTTGATCTTCCGTGGATGCCGCTCTACCTTTTTGTATGCTTCCTGCTGCATCCGCTGATAGGGCTTACGGCCCTCGGCGGTGCAATCATTCTGATCGTCCTCACTATCATGGCAGAGGTGATGACACGCAAAGCGACGACCGACGCCGTTCAGGCTGCGATGTCGCGGAACGGATTGTCTGATGGGGCCAGGCGCAACAGCGAGGTCGCTCATGCCATGGGAATGGTTGAACGCCTTCGGGACCGGTGGGAGGTCGCCAATTCATCCTTCATGCGCCACCAGAGGCGAACGTCCGACGTTTCTGGCGGTCTTGGTGCGGTTTCCAAAGTTCTGCGCATGCTTATACAGTCAATCGTTCTGGCAGTCGGGGCATATCTTGTCATCCAGGGTCAGGCGACGGGCGGGATCATGATTGCGGGCTCCATACTTTCCGCGCGGGCAATTTCGCCGGTCGAACTTGCAATCTCGAATTGGAAAGGCTTCTCGGCGGCCCGGCAAGGATGGGCCCGGCTGAAAGACGTCGTGCCCGCCACGGATGTCGACAGCAACACGATGGAATTGCCGTATCCAAGCGCCAGCCTTGCGGTCGAGAATGCCGCAGGTGGTTCTCCGGGCAGTGATCGTTTTCTGGTCGAGGGCATTTCCCTCCGGCTGAACGCAGGGTCAGCCGCCGCGATCATCGGCCCCAGCGGCGCGGGAAAATCAAGCCTGGCACGCCTTCTGGTGGGTGTGTGGCCGACTTGGCGGGGAAAGATCCGTCTTGATGGCGCTGCCCTTGAACAATGGGATCCAAGCGCGCTGGGACAGCACATCGGCTATCTGCCTCAGGATGTTGAGCTATTTTCCGGGACAATTGCCGACAACATCTCGCGCTTCGATCCGAACCCAAATCCGGAAACAATCATCGCAGCCGCGCGAGCAGCCGACGTGCACGAGCTTATCCTTAGGTTGCCGGCTGGATACAAGACCGAGATTGGCGGCGGCGGTGCGGCGCTGTCGGCAGGACAGCGACAGAGAATAGGTCTGGCGCGGGCGCTTTATGGGGCACCCTTCCTTGTTGTCCTAGATGAGCCGAATTCGAATCTTGACACTCCGGGGGAACAGGCGCTGGCGCAGTCGATCACCGGTGTACGCGCGCGCGGCGGCATTGTCGTGGTTATTACTCACCGGCCTTCGGTCCTGGCGGTCGTCGACTACGTCGGCATCGTCAGCGAGGGTCGGCTGAAGAACTTCGGGCCCAAGGAAGAAGTCTTCGAAATGACCGCAGCTAACGCTGCGGCAATTGCTGCCGCCAACCAGCCGCTCAAGGTCGTGCAATCATGAATGATACAGCCTCTGAATTGAACTGGTCCCCCAATCGGTCAATCCGGACTCACGTCGTTCTCGCGTTGGCGGCGGTTTTCTTTCTGTTTGCATCTGTGGTTACTCTGTCGATGACGGTCTCCATGTCGGGGGCTGTCGTGGCACCGGGTTCTGTCATTTTCGACAATCACTTCCAGTCAGTCCAGCACCCCAGCGGCGGTGTCGTCGGCGAAATCCTTGTCCATGAGGGCTCCAGGGTGAAGGCAGGAGATCTTCTCATGCGGCTTGACCCAACCCTTGCTGCCGCCAGTCTTGGGATCATCACCAAAGGCCAAGAGGAAATGCAGGCACGGCAAACCAGATTGGAAGCAGAGCGCGACGGCAGCCTGAATCTGTTGATCCCAGACGCGTTGGCGCTTGCGGCAGAGCAAAATGTTGGTCTGAAAAAGTTGCTGGATGGTGAACGACACGTCTTCGAGGATCGACATTCTTCCCGCGAAGGTGAGCGCCGGCAATTGATCGAGCGGATTTCGCAGATCGAGCAGCAGATTGATGGCGTTGAGCTTCAGGTTGCGGCCAAATCCGACGAGCTTGCATTGATCGCCGACGAACTCGCCGGAGTGAAACAACTCTACGCCAAGAGTCTTGTTCCAATACAACGTGTTACATCGCTGGAGCGCGAGAAGGCCCGGCTGAATGGCGAGCGGGGCGAACTGATCGCCAGCGTGGCTCAGGCGCGGGGCAGGATCAGCGAAACCGAATTGCAGATGCTTCAGATCGGCCGTGACCTTCAAACCGAGGTTTCTGCCGAACTTATCAAGATTCAGACGCAAAGCGCAGAGCTTGCCGAACGTCGCATCGCCGCCGAAGACCAGCTGAAGCGGGTTGATATATTCGCCCCGCAAGACGGGGTGATTCAACAGCTCTCGATCCACACCGTTGGCGGTGTTATCGGACCGGGTGCCACGCTTATGGAGATCATGCCAGAGACTGATCCGCTGGTGGTGGAAGCGAAGGTCGCGCTCAGTGACATTGATCAGGTTTGGCTTGATCAGCAGGTCATTTTAAGACTTTCCGCCTTCAATCAGCGCACGACACCCGAGTTTGTTGGCAAGGTGAGCCTCGTTCCGGCGGACCTGACCACGGATACGCGGACGGGGGTCCAATACTATTCGGTCAGGATAAAGCTTGATGCCGAAAGCCTGCCGGACGGCGAAAAGCTTCGTCTAGTTCCGGGGATGCCCGTCGAATGTTTCATCCAGACGGGCGACCGCAGCGTTGTCTCATATTTCGTCAAGCCATTGTCCGACCAGATGCGGCGCGCATTCAAGCACGAATAAGCACATGGACCAATTCTGACGACAAGCTGTCGAATGACCCCGGCACCACGAAATCCGTGCGATGCTTGGCCTCTTTCGGCTGGAGTCGTCCAAAGCGCTTGGTCGCATAGGGCGAATTCACAGCTTGCCCGCACATGGGGTGCGGCTATGACCCCAGACGGAAGCTTATTTCGGCCGAGATGTAGCATGGCCTCGAACGCCGCGCAGAGACACCCGAACGCGCCTTGTGGTAACGGCCCCGCGTCACATCTCGGCCCGCAGCACCTGCGCGGGCCGCGCCGCCAGCGGTCGCCAGGCAAAGGCCAGCCCGGCGACCAGCGTGGCAATCACCCCCCCCAGCACAATCGCCAGCGCCGACCACGGCTCAAACACATAGTCCCCTTCCATCACAACGGTCATCACCGCCCACCCGGCCAGCCCGCCCGCAATGATTGCCACCACACCTGCCGCCACTCCCAGCAGCGCGGATCGCAACGCGAAACTCAGCAAGATACGCCCTCGCGTGGCCCCCAGCGTTTTGAGCACCGCCGCCTCATAAATGCGCGCACGTTCCCCCGCCGCCGCCGCCCCGATCAGCACGACGAACCCCGTTACCAGCGTCGCCATGGCCGCCCAGGCCGTCGCCTGTGCAATCGCGGTCAGCGCCTCGCTGACCCGGTCGATCGCGTCGCGCACCCGGATGGCAGTGATGTTGGGATAGGCCGTCGCCAGATCGCGCAGGATAGCACCTTCCGCTGCGGCGTCAGCATAGACGGTGGCGATGAAAGTATGCGGCGCTCCCTGCAACGCTGCCGGGTTCATCGACATCACGAATCCCATTCCCCCGGTGGAGAAATCGACCTGTCGGAAACTCGTGATGGCGGCTTCAATGTCCCGCCCCAGAATGTTCACGGTGATCCGGTCGCCCAGCTTCAGGCCCATTTCGGCCGCTTCTTCGGCGGCAAAGGAAATCTGCGGCGGCCCGTCATAGCCTTCGGGCCACCAAGTGCCTTCCGTCACGGTTGCGCCTTCCGGGGCAGCGTCGGAATAGGTCACCCCCCGGTCGCCCCGCACCACCCAATGCTCGCCCACCACGTCGCGCGCGGGCCGCCCGTTGATCTGCGTGACGACCCCGCGCAGCATTGGCGCGCTTTCCACCTTGGTGACTGCCGGATCATCGGCCAATCGGGCCAGAAACCCGTCGATTTGATCGTTCTGCACATCGACGAAGAAATAGGCCGGCGCGCGCGCCGGCAGATCGCGCTCGATCGCACCCCGCAGGTTGGCATCAATCTGACCGACCGCCGCCAGCACTGAAAGGCCCAGACCCAGCGACAGGATGACAGACGACGCTTCCTCGCGGGGCCCGCCAATCGCAGCCAACGCCAGCCGCAGCGCGGACCGCCCCCGCACCCAGGTGCTGCGCGCCGCCCGGTGCGCGCCCCGCCGCACTGCAAACGCCGCGAGCGCCAGCACCAGCAACGCACCCAGCACCCCGCCTGCCGTGCCGAACGCAAGTTCCGGCACACCCGAAAGCCAGGCTGCCGTGCCAACCAGCATGGCAACCAGCACCGCAAGCGCCGCCAGATATACCCCACGCGGCCACCCCGCCCGCCCGTCGCCACCCCGGTAAAGCGCTGCCGCCCGCACCGTCTCGGTCCGCGCCAGCGGCCAGAGCGTAAAGATCAGCGCGGTCAGCAAGCCGTAAAACGCAGCCTCGATCAGCGGGGCCGGATAGGGCGCAAAGGCCGCCGGAAACGGCAGGCGCGCCGAAATCGCATCGGCCAGAAACAGCGGCACGCCCGCACCCAACAGCAAGCCCAACACCACACCCAGCACCGTCAGCGCACCCACCTGCATCAGATAAACCAGAAAAATCACCCGACCCTCGGCCCCCAGTGTCTTGAGGGTGGCAATCGTCGCCACCTTGCCCTCAAGGTAGGCCCGGACCGCCGCCGAAACGCCGACTCCCCCCACCGCCAACCCGGCCAACCCCACCAGCACCAGAAACGACCCGATCCGCTCCACGAACCGCTCCACCCCCGGCGCCGCGCGGCGGCTGTCGGACCAGCGCATGCCCGTATCGCGGAAGGCCGCCTCGGCTTCGGTTTCCAGCGCTGCGAGGTTCGCTGTGGCGGGCAGATCAAGCCGGTATTCCGTCTCGAACAGGGTTCCCGGCTCCAGCAGCCCCGACCCGGCCAGCCCCTTTGTCGAAACAATGGTGCGCGGCCCCAACGAGAACCCGCCCGCCGCCGAATCCGGCTCGCGCAGCAGCACCGCCCCCAGCCGGTACGCCTGCACCCCCAGCCGGAACGTGTCACCCACGGCCAGACCGAGCCTGTCCACCAGCACCTTGTCCATCACACCGCCCGGCAGACCGTCCGCCCCTGCCAATGCCTCTGCCAGCGGCACGTCACCGTCCAGACCGACCGCGCCCACCAGCGGATAGAGGTCGTCCACGCCCTTCACCTGGGTCAGCGCCCGCTCGGCGGTGTCACCCTCGCCCACCACCGCCATCGAGCGGAAATCCACGATCTCAGACACCGCAACTGCGCGCTGCGCCATGAACGCCCGCTCAGCGTCAGTGGCAAAGCGGTAGGTGAAGTTCATCGCGGCGTCGCCGCCCAGCAGCACGGCACCCTGATCCTGCAGGCCACGCTCGATCGCGGCCCGCACCAGACCGACGGCGGCAATCGTGGCGACCCCCAGCGTCAGGCAGGCAATGAAGATCCGGAACCCGCGCAGGCCGCCGCGCAACTCGCGCCGCGCGATCCGGCCTGCGATCCGCGCATCTGTGCCAAGGGTCATGCCGCCCTCCGCACATCGCCGCGCACCAGCCCGTCGGCCAGTTGAACCACCCGGTCACATCGCGCGGCCAATTCGGGCGCATGTGTCACCAGCACAAGTGTCGCCCCGTGCCGGTCGCGCAAACCGAACAACAGATCCATGATCGCGGCCCCATTCGCACCATCCAGATTGCCGGTCGGCTCATCCGCCAGCAGGATCGCAGGCCGCGGTGCCGCCGCCCGCGCCAACGCCACGCGCTGCTGCTCTCCTCCCGACAACTGGCTGGGGTAATGGTCCACCCGCGGCCCCAACCCCACGGCCTGCAATTCCGCCTCGGCGCGGGCAAAGGCATCGTGCACCCCGGCCAGTTCCAGCGGCACCGCCACGTTCTCTAACGCGGTCATTGTGGGAATAAGGTGGAAGGACTGGAACACAACCCCCATATTCCCCCGACGGAAGCGCGCAAGCTGGTCTTCATCCATTCCGGTCAGATCTTGGCCCAGCGCCAGAACCTGCCCGCCGGTGGCCTTTTCCAGCCCGCCCATCAACATCAGGAGCGATGACTTGCCCGATCCCGACGGCCCCACCAGGCCCAGCGTCTCGCCCCGCGCCACCTCCAGCGTGATGCCGCGCAGAATATCAACCGGCCCCGCGTTGCCCGCCAAGGTCAGGCGCGCATCGCGCAAAGAAAGGATCGGATCGGTCATGCTTGCAGCCCTTTGGTCAATTCCTTCCATGGGATATGGCGCTTTGCGGACAATCCGCAACCTCACGTTCGCGGCACTGATCACGACACCCGCCTTTGCCGAACCGCTGACGGTCGTGGCACTGGGCGACAGTCTGACCGCAGGGTATGGCCTGCCGCAGCGCGACGGCCTTGTGCCGCAGCTTCAGGCGTGGCTGGCCACTGAGGGCCAGGATGTCACGGTCATCAATGCCGGCGTCTCGGGCGACACCACAGCCGGCGGTCTTGCCCGGCTTGACTGGTCGCTGACACCCGAAACGGACGCGCTGATCGTAACGCTGGGCGGCAATGACATGCTGCGCGGGATCGACCCTGCCGAGGCACGCCGCAACCTTGACGAGATCCTGAAACGCGCCACGGCACGCGGCCTGCCGGTTCTGCTGATCGGCCTTGCCGCTCCGCGCAACTACGGGCCGGACTACAAAGCGGCGTTCGACGCGATCTATCCCGACCTTGCCGTGAAATACGACACCGTGCTTGCACGCAATCTTTTCGCACCGCTGGTGGCGAATGGCGTAGACCCGGCAACGGTTGCGCCCTTTTTTCAGGATGACGGGATCCATCCGAATGCCGACGGCGTTGCCAGAATTGTGGCCGCCATTGGGCCAGATGTGGTGAGCCTGCTGGCGCGCGTGCCGAAGTAAGTTCGGGGCGCGCGACAGTGTTGCGGCAGGGTTCGGGAGCTGCCGATCCCAAAGCGCCCGAGGTGCGCCACGCAGTAGCCGTACTGCAGGACGAACGGGGGGCTGTCTGCCCCCCACGCCCCTGCGGGGCTTCCCCCCGAGGGTATTCGGCCCGAAAAGAAACCCGCAAGACCCCGGTCACCAACGGATGCCAAAGCGCAGCGCATCATAGATGCCGGCATGAATATTGCGCGAGGCCACTGCATCGCCGAGGCGGTAGAGCGTGAAGGCCGCCTCTTGCAATACCGGAAACACATCGCCAGCCCCGATCAGCGCTGCATAATCCACCGCGCCCCGATTGCGGCTTTCCGGCTTCAGAGCATGGTACAGCTCATCCAGCGCTGCGGTGCCATGTTCCACCACGATTTGATCCACCCGCCGTTCCTCGTGCCATCCGGGCGCGAAATCCGACCCAAGCTTGGCTATCAGCACATTGCCGTCGCGCCGCACCCCGATTATCCGCGTGTTGATCGTCACCCGCACCCCCGTTTCGTGGAAGGCCCGCATGTAGGGGACGTGATTCATTCCGCCGATCTCGGGGGCGAAGAACCGCTCGGGACTGATCAGTTCAACGGTCGCCCCGCCCCGCGCCAGAACCTCGGCCGCACTCATCCCCGGATGCGCGCCGTTGTCGTCATAGACCAGCACCCGTTCGGCGGCCTTGACCGACCCCGACAGGATGTCCCAGCTTGACACACAAAGATCGGCCCCGGTCATCTCGGGGGTCTGCGGCAGACCTCCGGTTGCGATCACCACCATGTCAGGCACTTCGCGCAGCACATCCCCGACCCCGGCATAGAGGTTGTAGCGCACGTCCACCCCCAGCCGCGCCAATTCGGCCAGCCGCCAGTCGACGATCCCGATCATCTCGCGCCGCCGCGCATTGGCGACCAGCAGATTCACTTGCCCCCCGGCGCGATCCGACGCCTCGAACACAACAACCGAATGCCCGCGCTCACCCGCCACCCGTGCCGCCTCCAGCCCTGCCGGACCGGCACCCACAACGACGACCCGCTTGCTAACTCCGGCGCGTGCGATCACATGCGGCATCGTCGCCTCGCGCCCGGTCGCCGCATTGTGGATGCACAACGCCTCACCACCTTCATAGATCCGGTCCAGACAATAGGTTGCACCGACGCAGGGCCGGATCCGCGCCTCCCGCCCCGCCGCGACCTTCGCCACGATATGCGGATCCGCCAGATGCGCCCGCGTCATGCCAACCATATCCAGTTTGCCCGATGCTATCGCATGGCGTGCTGTCGCCACATCGGCAATGCGCGCAGCATGGAATACCGGAAACCCGGTCGCCGCACGCACCTCGCCGGCGAAATCCAGATGCGGCGCTGATCGCATCCCCTGCATCGGCACAACCTTGGTCAGCGCCGCATCGCTGTCGATATGCCCCCGGATCAGGTTCAGGAAATCCACCTTGCCGCTTGCCGCCAGTTCCTGTGCGATGGCCACGCCTTCCGCCCCGGACAATCCCTTGTCCCAATCCTCATCCGCCACCATGCGTATCCCCACGATGAATTCCGACCCCACCGTGGCGCGAACTGCATCCAGAACCGCATGGGTGAAGCGCAGCCGGTTCTCTCGCGAGCCGCCATATTCATCCTGACGGCGGTTCGTCGCCGGCGACCAGAAGCCATCCATGAAATGGCCGTAGGCCTCGATCTCGATCCCATCCAGCCCCGCCGCCTGCATCCGCGCCGCGGCACTGGCATAGTCGGCCACGATCCGCGCCAGATCCCAGTCCTCCGCCTCTTTCGGGAAAACCCGGTGCGCCGCCTCGCGCACCGGGGACGCGGCCAGCACCGGCAGCCAGCAGCCCCTGCTCCATCCCGTGCGCCGCCCCAGATGCGTGATCTGGATCATCACCGCGGCCCCCAATTCGTGGCACTCATCCGCCAGTTCGCTGAGCCACGGCACGATCGCATCATCGAAGGCGTGCAGGTTGCCAAAGGCCGGCGGGCTGTCAGCACTGACCACCGCCGACCCCGCCGTCATGGTCAGCGCCACACCTCCGCGTGCCTTTTCCGCGTGATACAGCCGGTAGCGCCGTTTCGGCATGCCGTCTTCGGAATAGGCCGGTTCATGTGCCGTCGACATGACCCGGTTGCGCAGCGTCAGATTCTTCAGGCGGTAGGGTTGCAACAACGGGTCGGTCGTCATCGGGCATACCTTTCATCTTTGCCTAAATATCCTCGCCGAAGGCATGTTGCGCATCAAAAAAGCGCCTCCGGCGGGGATATTTAAGCAAAGATGAAAGCCGGTTCGCCCGCGGCGGCATCTCAAATGGTAACCGCACCCGCCAAATCGCCTCTGGTCAGGAAGCGCCTTATTTGAAATCACGGAAGGCGAAATCAGACGAGGGTTATCAGATGGACCTGATCGCGGAACTGACAGAACGGCTGGGGGCGTCGCATGTGTTGACCGGTCTTGCGACGGACCGCTACGCGCCGGATTGGACCGGCAGGTATACCTCGCGCCCCCTCGCCGTCCTGCGCCCCGCAACAACAGATGACGTGGCGACCATTGTGAAGGCCGCCGGACGCGCTGCAGTGCCGGTGATTGCAATCGGCGGGCGTACCGGCCTTGTCGGCGGAGCGATGACCGACGGCGGGCTGATGATCAGCCTCGAGCGCCTCAACAGCATCCGCGAGATCAGGGTGGATGAGCGTCTGGCCGTCGTCGAGGCGGGCGTGGTGCTGACCCGCCTGCATGATGCGGCGGATGCAAAGGGGCTGAACTTTCCGCTGTGGTTCGGAGCACGCGGCTCGGCCACCATCGGCGGCGTGTTGTCTACAAATGCGGGCGGATCGAACGTTCTGCGCTACGGCTCCACCCGCGCGCTTTGCCTCGGGCTGGAGGTGGTTCTGGCCGACGGCCGCGTGCTGAACCTGATGACCGGGCTGCACAAGGACAATTCCGGATACGATCTGCGTGACATTTTCATCGGAGCCGAGGGCACACTTGGTATCATTACCGCCGCCGTCATGAAACTGGTTGCCAAGCCACGCGCCCATGCCACGGCAACACTGGCGCTGCGCAGCCTGCCGGATGCATTGAGCTTGCTCAACCGACTGCAAGCAGCATCGGGCGGTCTGGTTGACGCGTTCGAATTCATGCCGCGCACTTACATGGACCGCCTGTCGGTTGTGCGCCCCGAACTGGGTCAGCCCTTTGGCACCGTTCATGAAGTGACGATCCTTGTCGAGCTTGTTGCCACAGCGCCCCGCGACGCGGATCCTGCCCCGGACGGCAGTCTGCCGCTGGTGACCCTGCTGGAGGAGTCACTGGCGCAGATGATGGATGACGGCATGGTGCTGGAGGCTGTGATCGCCCGCTCGGACGCGCAACGCAGCGCGATGTGGGCGCGGCGCGAAGCGGCAGCAGAACTGACTCACGGCTGGCACCCCGCCATCGAGACCGATGTGGCCGTGCCGCTGGCATCGGTCGACGCGTTCCTGACCTGCGCCCTTGCCAAACTGGCAGAGCTTGATCCCGGAGCGCAGACCGTGACGGTGGCCCATCTGGGCGACGGAAATCTGCATTTCACGGTCTTTCCGACGGGCGACGATCCCGACCTTGCCGACGCAATCCTTACAGCCGTTGAAGATGTCGTGCAAAGCCTCGGCGGCAGCTTTTCGGCGGAACATGGCGTGGGTCTGTCCAAGCGCCCTTCAATGGCGCGGCGCAAGGACGCGGTGGCGCTGGATGTGATGCGCGCGCTGAAATCCGCACTCGACCCGGATAACCGGATGAACCCCGGCAAGATCCTGCCCGACTGACATACGTTCAAACTGTTTCAGTGCTTGCACCGAAGTCGGCTTTGCGCCGCCGGTGTTGCGCTGATGCCGCCGGTCTTGCGCCTCACTCCCGTCCAGCCGTGTCCGTTTCGGCCAAGCGGCACTCCCGGCACAAGTCACCACCTGCTTGCCGCCCCTGACGGGGTGCCGCGCTGATCGTCGCCGACGGGCGGCAGCGTCAGGCCCTGCCGGCCATGTAGTCCAGAGTGTTTGCCACAGCGTTCAGATCGCGTGACCGGGGCCGCAGCGTCCGCAGCGGCACCGTCAACGGCCCAAGGAAGGCCAGCCGAGCCGCAAATCCGCGCACCGCTGACCATGCCTCGGCCCCCACGCCGGCACGATAGGCCGCCATGGCCGCCTCCAGCTCGTCCGCAGCCCCGCCAGCCGCAAAGACCGAATGAACGAACACCAGCACATCGCCCGCAAAATGGCGCGGTTTGCTGCGCCGCACCGAAAACTTCTCCATGTCGATGAACCGAACCGCCGTCCCGTCCCAGCACAGGTCGCGGACCGCAGGACGCCCGTGACTGAAGCCCTTGAGGTGCAGCGCCGCCAGCGCCGTACCCGCCGTCCGGAATGCCACAATCCGTTCAGCCTTTGGCGCATCGCCACCCAGAAGGGCATGCAACGTCACTCCCAGATCGGGCGTCACAAAGAAATCGGGCCCTTCGGCCAGGATCGGTGCCACCGGCAGCCCGGCATCGCCCAGCACATGCAGGCCTTCGCGGTCCTTCTCGAAGGACCGGCGACCGCTGCCCTTTTGCAAACGCCAGCGCAGCGACAGTTGCTCGACCCGCTTGATCCAGATCCGCCCCTCAGCGGTTTCCAGCAATCGGATCCGAACCGGCGCCTCGCCCAACGCGGCATTGATCGCCAGTGCAATGCCATCCTGAAGCGGCCTGTGAAGCGGATAAGTCTGAGGCATGAAACATCTGGGCCAATGTGCGGAGTGCACCTTCGGAATGTAATGCAATCATGTCGGTTTTGTAAGGCTTTTGAAACAGCGCTGTAACGGCTCCGTCATGCCTTCCAGCTGAAGAACTCCGTCGGCGCGCGCCCCAGCAACTGCGCGGCCAGATCCCGCCCCAGCGCCGCCGCATCGCCCACCGGCCCGCGCAGCGCTCCCTTGATCGCCTCGCTGCCGTCGGGCCGCAGGATCTCGCCCCGCAGCCATAGTTGATCGCCCTCCAGCACCGCCAGCCCCGCAATCGGCGTCTCGCACGACCCGTCGAGCCGCAGCAGATACGCCCGCTCCGCCGCCAGCCGCTGCCCGGTCGGCGTGTGATGAATGGCCGCCAGCATCATTTCGGCCCGCCCGTCGCCCACGCGCCGCTCGATCCCGATAGCGCCTTGCGCCACCGCAGGCAGCATCTCGTCCACCTCGATGGCAGACCGTGCCATGGCGGCCATCCCCAGCCGGTTCAGCCCTGCCATGGCAAGGAAGGTGGCCACCGCCACCCCCTCTTCCAGCTTTCGCATCCGGGTCTGCACATTTCCACGAAACTCCACCAGCCGCAGGTCAGGCCGCCGCAGCGCCAACTGCGCCCGCCGCCGCAACGACGACGATCCCACCACCGCGCCCAACGGCAGGTCCGCCAGCCGCGCCACGCCCGGCGACACGAACGCATCGCGAACATCCTCGCGCGGCAGATAGCAATCCAGCATCAAACCGTCAGGCTGCAACGTCGGCATGTCCTTCATCGAATGCACGGCGATGTCGACGCCACCATCCAGCAGCGCATCCTCGATTTCGCGCGTGAACAGGCCCTTGCCGCCGATATCCTTCAGCGCCTTGTCCTGAATCTGGTCACCCGTGACCTTGATCACCATGATCTGGAAGGCGGCTTCCGGCAGATCAAACGCCGCCATAAGGCAACGCCGCACCTCATGCGCCTGCCACAGCGCAAGGGGGGATCCACGAGTGCCGATCTTTAGCGGCTGGGCGGGGTCTGGCAGAGGACAGGTCATGGCGACAGGCTTAAAGATGTCAGGCGAAGCTGACAACTCAGTATTGACAACCCGTCGCCGCCAGTGGACCGATGCAAAAAATTCCGGAGACCACCATGACCGAAAAGACCATCCTGCGCGCGCTCAAGGGCGAAACCCTTCCGACGCCGCCGATCTGGATGATGCGTCAGGCGGGCCGCTACCTGCCCGAATACCGCGCCACCCGCGCGCAGGCCGGTGACTTTTTGAAACTGTGCTACAACCCTGATCTTGCAGCAGAAGTTACCCTGCAACCGATCCGCCGCTTCGGTTTCGATGCGGCGATCCTCTTTGCCGACATTCTGCTGCTGCCGCAGGCGTTGGGGGCCGATCTGTGGTTCACCACCGGCGAAGGCCCGCGCCTGTCAACCATCGCCACGATGCATGATGTCGAGGCGCTGAAGCCCACGGATGCAATCCACGACACGCTGTCGCCGATCTATGAGACGGTCCGAATTCTGGCGTGCGAACTGCCAAAGGAAACCACCCTCATCGGCTTTGCCGGTGCGCCCTGGACGGTCGCCACCTACATGATCGCGGGGCGCGGCACCCGCGACCAAGGCCCGGCCCACGCCCTGAAATCACATGACCGCCCCGCGTTTCAGGCGCTGATCGACCGCATCACCGAAGGCACCATCGAATACCTCTCGATGCAGGTGCAGGCCGGGGCCGAGGTGATAAAGTTGTTCGACAGCTGGGCAGGGTCGCTGCAGGGTCAGGACTTCACCGATTTTGCCTTGAAACCGGCGGCCACAATCATCGCCGCCCTGAAGTCCCGCCACCCCGGCCTGCCCGTCATCGCTTTCCCGCGCGAAGCTGGTGACGGCTACATCGGTTTTGCAGAGGCCACCGGGGCAGATTGCGTCGCGCTCGACAATTCGGTGACGCCGGAATGGGGCGCGGCCCATGTGCAATCCACCGGCTGCGTGCAGGGCAACCTCGATCCGTCGCATATGGTCACCGGCGGCGCTGCGCTTGACGAGGCCACCCGCCATGTCGTCAAGGCCTTTTCCAACGGCCCCCACATTTTCAACCTCGGCCACGGCATCACCCCCGAGGCTGACCCTGACAACGTCAACCGGATGATCGAGGTTGTGCGGGGGGGTTAGGCGGCCCGCGCACCCGCCGCTTGCACGGCCCGGCACGCCGGCGCACCAACCGCTTTTCGCGCGCGCAGCCGGTCATTCCCGCGCTGAACCTGCAAACCGCGCACGAAGCCTTGCGTCCCTACTGTGAAGGCGGGGACCACCACGAACCTGCGGTCGCTGCCAGCCTTCGCGCGCATTCTCACAGCGCGACCCGTGGCACCCCGCGCCTATCCGCGCAGGGCCACCGGTCCCGCAGCAAGGATCGGCTCGGCGCAAACCGGCCCGCATGGATCATCGCGCATTGAAAAGTGCTTCTATTCAGGAAATAACGCGCCGGTAAAACCGAAAGCCCCGCAATGCGCTGTCTGCTCACCCTCGTTTGCCTCTCCCTTGCGCTGGTTGCTTTCCGCGCCAATGCCGAAGAGGTGGCCTGCCTCACTTCGATTGGCGGCGACCGCCGTGCGCTGGTCTATGATCCCGAAGAGCCGAACGTGCGCGCCAATATCTCGATCAGGGAAAAGACCTTCGGCGGGCCGGACGCCATCGAATGCCCTGGCTTCGTTACCCTTACCGCGATCCTGAACGACATGACTCCGGGCGTGACCTATGCCCAGATGGAACCCTTCTGTCTGCAATACGATCCGGGGCAAGAAACCTATTCCGGGGTCGCTGTGGGGCGGCGCAATTCACACCTGATCTGCAAAGAGCCGGGCAAAAGCCTGTGCCAGCATGTCATTGCCACCAAGGATTCCGCTCTTGCCATCGCGGGCCTCGGCACCGGCGTTGCGTCGGGCGTCGAAGCTGCCGCCACAGCCGCCGGGGTCAGTGCAATCACAAGCGGCTCGGGCGCGGTCATCCTGACCGGCCCGGCAAGCTACCTGTCGGGCGCATTCGCCTCGCTTGGTGCCAGCGCGCTGTCAGTACTTACAGCCCCCGCCACCCTTACCGCGACGGCGGTCACGGTCGTTGTGGTCGGCAGCGCCGTCTACGCCTGCCGAGAATAGCCTGACGAACGGGGCGCAGGCCACGCCCTGCCCGTCCCCTGTCAGCCCTTGGCAAGATAGGCCGCAAACGCCGCTGCGTGATCGGGGTGCCAGCGCGACAGGGCTGGCCGGTTCTCGACAATGTCCCCCGCCGCCCACAGGATACGTCGCTCATCCAGACGGCGCAGCACATCATTGTCGGGGCAAAGGATGTAGAAGTCGCCAAAGCCCAACCGCTCCAGCATGAAATCCACTGTCTGTTCGGGTGTCCACGCTGCCGCAGGCTTCTCGGTCCGCCCCTGTGCCGTCAGTTCGGTGAACACGAACCCCGGTATCAGCAGATGCGCGGTCAGCCGTCCCCCGGCAGTGCCGCGCAGATCATGCGCCAGCGCTTCGGTGAACACCTTCACCCCCGCTTTGGACACGTTGTAAGCCGGATCGCCGGGCGGCGTGGTGATGCCCTGCTTTGATCCGGTATTGATGATCAGACCCGGCTTGCCCCGCACGATCATGCCCGGCACGAAAACCTGACAGCCCTGAATGACCCCCCACAGGTTCACGCCCAGCACCCGCGCCCAGTTTTCGGCCGGGCCATACATGTCGCTGCCCGGCTGAATGCCAGCATTGTTCAGCAGAACATCTGCGCCGCCGAACTGGGCTGAAACCTGCTGCTCCAGCGCCTGCACATCATCCAGACGGCTGACATCCGCCTCCACTGTCAGAACATCCGCTTCAACCGCGCCCGCGGCCCGCAGCAGCCCCGCGGCATGGTCCAGCCGCGCAGCCCCCAGATCGGCGATGCAGACCCGCAGACCCAGCGCCGCAAAACGGCACGCCGCCGCCAGCCCGATCCCCGACGCCCCCCCGGTGACCACGGCAACCGCGCCGCGCCTGATTGCTGGATGCGTCATGGCTTATCCTCCGCTATCGCTGACCTGCGCCAAGGTCGCGCGGCCGGCCGCGAAGGGCAAGGGGTGCTGGGCTGAAGCGCAATGTCCAGCACAGGAACGCCATGTGACAGGGACTGCTCCCCGTGCGGCTGTCTGGCGATCCGGTACTGTTTTCGGGACTTGTTCCGTTAACCGAAAGATTCTTGACTCGCTTTGATCCATGTCAGGGTCCCGACCCGGAAAGGCCGCTAGGTTTGTTCCAGCGGGTTCCGTCTGACCGCGAATTTTCGTGAATTTCACTCCTCGCGGCAATGCAGGTGCAACACCACGGGGGGATGTTTCTGCATTGTGAGCCTTATTAGAAAGGCGGCAAACCCGTGCCATGGCAGATCCTGAGGCCGCTCGACACCTGCCCGGATGGGAACCCGGCCTGCCTTGCGGCGCATGTCGGTGCAAATGCCGATCGTGCTGTCACACCAAATTTGTAACATCCCCAAAAACCCAAGACTGTCGAGTGCGAGACAGGCCAATGTGAACTCAAAGGAACACCACCATGCAAATGATGAAAGCCGCCGTTTTCGTTGAACCCGGACGTATCGTGCTGGAGGACAAGCGGGTCCCGAATGTCGGGCCGCTTGACGCGCTGATCCAGATCACGACCACAACGATCTGCGGCACCGACGTGCATATCCTGAAGGGCGAGTATCCGGTGGTGCGCGGCTTGACCATCGGCCACGAGCCGGTCGGCGTCATCGAAAGACTCGGCTCCGCCGTTACGGGTTTCAACGAAGGGCAGCGGGTGATTGCAGGGGCGATCACACCCAGCGGGCACAGCAATGCCTGCCAGTGCGGACAGGCCTCGCAGGACGGGCACGGAACAGCGCACGGCTGGAAGGCAATGGGTGGCTGGAGGTTCGGCAACACGATTGACGGGGCCCAAGCCGAATACCTGCTGGTGCCGGATGCGATGAGCAATCTTTCACCGGTGCCCGACAACCTGACGGACGAGCAGGTTCTGATGTGCCCTGATATCATGTCGACCGGGTTCAGTGGTGCGGAAAGGGCGGGGATCAGGATCGGCGACATGGTGGCAATCTTTGCGCAGGGGCCTATTGGTCTGTGTGCGACCGCAGGGGCCAAGCTGATGGGTGCTTCGACCATTATCGCCGTTGATGCCCTGCCCAACCGGCTGGCAATGGCAAAACGACTTGGCGCTGATTACGTTGTGGATTTCAGCAAGGTTGATCCGGTCGAAGAGATCATGCGCCTGACGGCCGGTCGCGGCGTTGATGTTGCAATCGAGGCGTTGGGCACCCAAGGCACATTCGAGTCCTGCCTGCGCGTGCTGCGTCCCGGCGGTACCCTGTCCAGTCTCGGGGTATACTCCGGCGATCTGACAATCCCTGCCGGGGCCTTCGCCGCCGGTTTGGGCGATCATACGATCGTCACCTCGTTGTGTCCGGGCGGCAAGGAACGGATGCGCCGCCTGATGGCGATCATCGAAACCGGGCGGGTCGATCTGGGCGCTATGGTGACACACCGGTTCAAGCTGGATGATATCGAAAAAGCTTACGAGCTGTTCAGTCATCAGCGCGACGGGGTGTTCAAAGTGGCTATCACGCCGTGAAACGACGCTGAAAGCCCCGCCGCAATGACTGCTTTCGATGATCCGGCAACCGACCCCGCCCTGCGCTCGCAACTTGACCGGCTGTTATCGCTGGTAACATCGCTTTCGCCGGTTCGCGTGGCCATCGTGCATCCTTGTGATGCGGTCTCCCTTTGCGGCGCGATGGAGGCTTTCCGCCTGCGGCTGATTGTGCCGGTGCTGATTGGCCCAAGGGCCAAGATTCTGGCGGCGGCGGCACAGGCTGGCGAGGATCTGAGCGGGGTCGAGATGATCGACACCGCCCACAGTCACGCCGCCGCCAAGGCCGCCTGCGAATTGGCCCGCGCCGGATCGGTTGATGCGATCATGAAAGGCAGCCTGCACACGGATGAGTTGATGGCCGCAGCGATTTACCGCGACACCGGTCTGCGCACCGACCGCCGGATGAGCCATGTATTCGTGTTCGATGTGCCGACCTATCCACGCCCGTTGTTCATCAGTGATGCGGCGGTCAATGTGGCCCCTGATCTGGCAACAAAACTGGACATCGTCCAGAATGCAATCGACTGCGCGCTGGCCTTGGGCACCGTCCAGCCACGCGTGGCGGTTCTGGCAGCAGTGGAAACCGTCCAGCCGGAGATGGCGGCCACGATTGATGCGGCCGCTCTGGCCAAGATGGCGGATCGCGGCCAGATCATCGGCGGGTTGGTGGACGGGCCGCTGGCGTTTGACAACGCCATTTCGAAAACCGCCACCGAAATGAAGCATATCGAGTCTTCCGTGGCCGGCGTGGCGGATGTGCTGATCGCGCCGAACATCGAAGCCGGAAACATGATCGCCAAACAACTGACATATCTGGCCAGTGCGCAATCAGCCGGCATCGTGATGGGCGCGCGGGTTCCGATCATCCTGACCAGCCGCGCCGATGGTCTGTTGTCGCGGCTGGCATCCTGCGCCGTGGCGGTGCTGGTCGCCCGGCACGAACGCTCAAAACCACCCCGATAGGCGCCTTTGCTTCAGCACGCACTCTGTCGACACCGGCCACCGGGCCGCGCGCCACACGGCTGCGGTCCGCTGGGTCGAACGTGCGACGGCTGATCAAGTGCTGGGTGCGGCCGTGCGTGCGCGGCTCTGGCCTGGCAACAGCTTTCTGACTTCGGGTGGCGCGACGCGCCTGATAGGCTGAAAAATGATACTGAACATTAGGCGGCAACAGCAGCGTTGACTGCTGGTCGGCCAGGACAGTTGCAAGGCACTGACAGTGTGGCCATCCGAGGAATACCCTTTCCGACTCTGATACGCCGCCCTCCCGCACGGAGTTGGGGGCAGTACGATGTATCGAGGGGCCGGATCGGCAGTCAGTGCTACTGCCGTGTTCCGGGTGGTATTTGCGGAGTTGCCGATGGTTTGACCCAGATCACGGCAGCCCGCTTGGCGCGATGTTAGCAGCGTTGCAGTGCAACAGACAAAAGCCCTCGGGCGCAACGAGACCAGAATGCGTATTGCGATACTGACAGACATACACGCGAACCTGGAGGCGCTTGGGGCGGTGCTGGCCGATGCGACTGCCTGTTCGGTGGGCCGTTTTGCCATTCTGGGTGATATCGTCGGCTATGGTCCCGATCCGGCCCCCTGCGTGGACCGCGTCGCCGACCTTGTGTCAAAGGGCGCGATCTGTGTGAAAGGCAACCATGACGAGGCAGCGGTCGACGGGCCAGATGCCAGCTTTACCGCTGACGCCCGCGCAGCGATTGTTTGGGCGGCCAAGCAATTGACCGCGGCGGAGAAGCAATTCCTTGCGCAGCTTCCCTTGCGCCAAAGCGACGAAGATATGCTGTTCGTCCATGCCAGCGCCCATACCTCGGCCGACTGGATTTATGTGACCAGTGCCCACAAGGCGATGCCGAGTTTCAGGGTTTGCACCGAGCGGCTGATTTTCTGTGGACACGTCCACATCCCGGCCCTCATACACCGCGATCTGGCCGGGCGTGTGCGGCAGATTGATTTTCCGATAGGCAAGCCTATCCCCCTGCTGCAAAGCCGCCGGTGGCTGGCCGTTGTAGGCTCGGTTGGTCAACCGCGCGACGGATCTCCGTTGGCAAGCTACGCCATTCTGGATCGGGCGACCAATGAACTGACATTTCGGCGCGTGCCATATGACACGGCGGCGACAGTGCAGAAATTGCGCAGCGCAGAACTTCCCGAGACGCTGGCGCTGCGTTTGATCCGGGGACGTTGAGATGATGCCAACCAGACCGGAGCCGGGACTGCAGATCGACGGTTTCACTTTGGGCGAAAAGCTTCACACCGGCGGATTTGCCACAATCTGGGAGGTCAGCCATCCACTGCACCGCCTGCCGATGGTGATGAAGGTTCCGACCATCCTTGATGGCTATGACGGTCCAACCATCGTGGGGTTCGAGGTCGAGCAGATGATCATGCCGCGACTGACCGGCCCGCATGTGCCGCGCGTGATCGGCGAGGGTGGTTTTGAGCTGATGCCCTATATCGTGACCGAGCGCATTGCGGGGGTCTCGCTTCTGGCGCTGTTCCAGACTGCGCCGCGCCCGCTGTCGGAAGTGTTGGAGGTTTTCGCACGAATGGCGACGGCCGTGCATGCCCTGCACAGGCAGCATGTCATCCACCTTGACCTGAAACCCGCGAACTTCATGCAGCGCCCGACGGGAGAGATGGTCTGCGTCGATTTCGGTCTGTCGCGGCATGATCACCTGCCAGATCTTCTGGCCGAAGAATTCATCATTCCGATGGGCACATTCCCCTATATTGCCCCGGAACAATACTTGCGCCAGAGGAACGATCTGCGGTCCGATCTGTTTGCCCTCGGTGCAATGATCTATGAGCTGTCAACGGGGCGAAAGCCGTTTGGCGAGCCGGAACGCCTGAAAGCCGTTCGTCGTCGGCTCTGGCGAGATCCGGTGCCACCTCGTGCGCTTCGCCCCGAGATTCCGGAATGGCTGCAAGAGATCATCCTGCGCGCCCTCGAGGTTGATCCCGCGCAACGGTATCAAACGGCGGCCCAATTGAACTTTGACCTGTCGAACCCGTTGCAGGTGCGACTGACCGAACGGGGGCACAAGCAGAAAGCTGATGGCGCCCTGACGGTGTTCAGGCGCTGGCGCAAGATGCGCCGCTTCAGCGGCTTTTCCGCTCCCGCCAGCATGTCCGCCCAGATGGACCGTGCGCCGATCCTGATGGTTGCAGTTGATCTCTCGCCCGCAATGGAGGCCCTTTCAGAGCGGCTGCGGCTGTCGGTTAAGCGCATGTTGCTTATCCAGCCTGATGCCCGGGTCGCTTGCGTGAACATAATCCGCACGTCACGTCTGATGATCGACGAGAGCACCGATGATCAGGGGAACAACTTGCATGTGGCGCGTCTTGTCGGGCTGAAACACTGGGCGGCTGAACTTGACCTGCCAGAGGATCGGCTGACCTGCGCTGTGCTGGAGGGCAGCGATCCGGGGGCGGTGCTGGTGGATCACGCCACCGCCAACAAAGTCGACCATATCCTGATGGGTGCCAGGGGCCATTCCAACACCCGGCGCTACCTTGGCTCTGTTTCCAGCCACGTCGTGGCGCAGGCCGCATGCAGCGTCACGGTCATCCGGCTGGGGACAGGAGACACCCGCACCCAGACCGAGGAATTGCCCCCTGCCCAGCAGCCGGTTGCACCGATGGCCACACCGTAAAGACCGTGCCCCTGCGATCCGCTTGATCCGGCAGGGAAGGGTAGTCCGCGTCAAACGGGGGCAAGCAAGCTGACTGCCCCATCACGTCCAACCGCACACGAGGAGCGAAATCCACCCGATCTGCCCGCTACGTCTCCGCATCCTCCGGGGGGGGGGGGCCGTAAAATACGCCCTTCGCAGCCATCAACTCCACGAATTATTTATAAAATGTCACGGTCAATACATCGAAATCAGCGGATTGCTTGGGGGATGCAGAGGCAGGACGTTCAGCATCGCGTGAGGATCGCTGTTTTCGCCTTGGGCCAGACCCAACCATGTCTTGCCCGCTCAGGCTGTAGCGCGTGAACTGTCGCGCACCGTCCGTGTCTGCCCTATACACGAAGTATGAAACTTGTGATCCTTGACTGTGATGGCGTCTTGATCGACAGCGAAGTGATCAGCGCTCAGATGCTGATTGATCAATTGGCACGCCTTGGCGTCGATGTCGATTTGCCCTATGTCGCGCGGCATTTCCTGGGGCGCAGCTATCCCGCCGTGATGCAAACGATCCGCAAGGACTATGGGCTCGACCTCTCGCCTGATTTCGAGGAACAGTATCGAAACCAGTTGCTTGCAGCATTCGAGGATCGATTGGCGCTCATGCCCGGAGTTGCGGATTTTCTTGACAATCTCGCGCTGCCGGTTGCCGTTGCCACGTCCTCGTCCCCGCGACGGGTGGAAATGTCGCTGCGCCGTGTCAAACTTTGGGACAGGCTGGGTCCGGTCACTTTTACCGCAAGCCTTGTTCCGCATGGCAAACCCGCCCCCGACCTGTTCTTGCATGTGGCCGCTGTCATGCAAACGGCCCCCGAAGACTGCATCGTCATCGAAGACAGCTTGCCGGGTTTGTGCGCAGGTTTGGCGGCCGGGATGCAGGTCTGGCACTTTGTCGGGGGAAGCCATATGAAACCGACACCGTTCGAGGTGCCTCAGGAGTCGCGGCCGCATCACCGGTTTGCGGATTTTGATGAGTTCTTTCAGATTGCTCCGCACTTAAAGAGACACAGATGAGCCGTTCAGACATCGAGGCAAACAATCAAGATGACGCCGCCCGCGCCGGGTGGCTGTCCTATGTCGGTGGATTGACGCAGGACCAGATCGCCGCCGAGTTGGGTATCTCGCGACAGCGGGCGCAAAGGCTGGTCAGTCGGGCAATGGCCGATGGGTTGATCCATGTGCGTCTTCACCACCGCATCTCGACCTGTCTCGATCTTGAAGCTGCGCTGAAAGATCGCTTTGGCCTCGGACGTGTCCGGGTGATGCCGTCGCTCGGGCCGCAGGCAGACCCGGTTCGCGCGATCGCCCCGGCGGCGGCGGCGGAACTGGAGCGGTTTCTGGGGATGGCCGATCCAATGACGATTGCTCTTGGCACGGGACGGGCCTTGCGCGGCATGGTCGATGCCATGGAACGGATGGAGGCTTTGCAGCACCGACTGGTCAGCCTGAATGGAAACATCGCCCCGGATGGATCGGCCAGTTTCTTCGACGTCGTCATGCGCATCGCCGACAAGGTGAACGCCCCGCATTATCCGATGCCGGTTCCGGTCATTTCGCCTACAGCCGAAGAGAATGCCGCTTTCCACGCCTTGGCACCCGTGCGCCGCGTGATGGAACTCGCAAGCAATGCGGATGTGGTGTTTGTCGGAGTCGGGCAGATGTCAGATGACGCGCCTCTGCTGAAGGATGGCTTTGTGTCCCGCGCCGAACTGGACGAGATGCAGGCCGGCGGTGCGACGGGCGAAGTGGCAGGCTGGGTGTTCGATTCTGATGGAAATTACCTCGACTTTGGCACGAACCGCCGCACCGGTGGGGTGCGCGTGATGCCGGGCCTGAAGCGGCCCTCAATCGGGATTGCTGCGGGTGCATCCAAAGTTCCAGCGATCTTTGGTGCTTTGAAGTCAAAGATAATCAACGGCTTGGTTACAGACGAAGCCACCGCCGCGGCCTTGCTGCACCACGGATGATGGCTGCATGTGCGGCGGGTTATGGGGCTTGACGACTCATGGCTATGTGTAGGCATTTACTCGAACGGCGATGAATTGCTCAATCGCTCAAGGGAGGACTGCTCATGAAATTCTCGTATCGCGCGCTTTTGGGCGCGACGGTCTCGATGGCCCTCGCGAGTGCCGCGTTGGCCGAGACCACCATCACCGTTGCCACCGTGAACAATGGCGACATGATCCGCATGCAGGGTTTGATGGACGACTTCTATGCCAAGCACCCCGACATCAAGGTTGAATGGGTCACGCTGGAGGAAAACGTCCTGCGCCAGAATGTGACGACCGACATCGCCACCGGTGGCGGTCAGTATGACGTCATGACGATCGGCACCTATGAGGTTCCGATCTGGGGCAAACAGGGTTGGCTCGTCAGCCTGAACGATCTGCCCGCCGACTATGACGCGGACGATCTGCTGCCCGCGATCAGGGGTGGCCTGACCGTTGACGGCAATCTGCTGGCATCACCGTTCTACGGCGAAAGCTCGATGGTGATGTACCGCCGCGACCTGATGGAAGCCGCTGGCCTGACCATGCCCGAAGCGCCCACCTGGGCCGACATCGAAGCCGCCGCCAAGGCAATGACCAACCGTGATGCCGGCATCAACGGCATCTGCCTGCGCGGCAAGGCCGGCTGGGGGGAAAACATGGCCTTCCTCACCGCCATGTCGAATTCATTCGGTGCGCGCTGGTTCGACGAGGCCTGGGCCCCGCAATTCGACAGCCCGGAATGGAAGGCGACGCTCGACTTCTACCTGAACCTGATGACGAACTACGGCCCGCCCGGCGCATCCAACAACGGCTTCAATGAAAACCTGACCCTGTTCAATCAAGGCAAGTGCGGCATGTGGATCGACGCAACCGTGGCTGCGTCTTTCGTCACCGGCAAGGATTCCACGGTCGCCGACAAGGTCGGCTTCGCCCTCGCCCCCGACAACGGTCTGGGCAAGCGCGGCAACTGGCTTTGGGCATGGTCGCTTGCGATCCCGACCTCGTCGGATGCTCAGGATGCAGCCAAGACTTTCGTGAACTGGGCCACCAACAAGGACTATCTGGCCCTCGTCGCGTCCATGGATGTCTGGTCGAACGTTCCTCCGGGCACCCGCACCTCGCTATATGCCAACGAGGAATACGCCAAGGTTCCCTTCGCCAAGATGACCATCGACTCGATCAATTCCGCCGATCCAACCGCTCCGACTGTAAAGCCGGTGCCTTATGTCGGGGTGCAGTTCGTGGCGATCCCCGAGTTTGCAGGCGTGGCAACCTCGGTCGGCGAGATCTTCTCGGCCGCTCTGGCCGGGCAGAAGACCGCCGATGAGGCGCTGGCCGAAGCCCAGACGCTGACCTCCGACGAGATGAAGGCCGCAGGCTACATCAAGTAACGTTAACCGGGGCGGCCTGCAGCCGCCCCCGCCTTGCCCCTGCGGGCCCTCGGGCCTGCTGTATCCCCGAACCGGTCCCGCAATTTTCGGTCACATCATGGCACCCAACCAGGATGCCACCCCGTGACAGATCCCCAAGGCAGAGACCCACCCCATGGCCACCCAATCAAGCCGCGTCGCGTCCCGCCTGATGGTCGCACCGTCCGTCATCCTGCTGTTCATTTGGATGGCGGTACCGCTGGCCCTGACGCTGTATTATTCGTTCCGGTTCTATCGGCTCTTGTCGCCGGAACGGTCGGGCTGGGTTGGCCTGACGAATTACCGCTGGTTTCTGAATTCGCCCGATTTCTGGCTGGCGCTGTTTAACACGCTGGCACTTGTGCTTGGCGTTCTGATCATCACCGTCGTGCTGGGCATCCTGATCGCGCTGCTGATCGATCAGCCGGTCCGGGGTCAGGGTGTGCTGCGCATCCTTGTGATCGCACCCTTCTTCGTCATGCCGCCGGTGGCTGCGTCGATCTGGGAGAACCTGTTCATGCACCCGCAGAACGGTCTGTTCGCCGCTATCGCGCGCGGGTTCGGCGCGCAGCCGATCCTGTTTCTGGAACAATATCCGCTGGCCTCGATCATCGGCATCGTATCGTGGCAATGGCTGCCCTTTGCCACGCTGATCCTGCTGACCGCCATGCAATCGCTGTCGTCCGAACAGCTTGAAGCGGCCGAAATGGACGGGGCGAGCGCCCTCAACCGCTTTCGCTACATCATCATGCCGCATCTGACGCGGGCAATTACCGTGGTGATCCTGATCCAGACCATTTTCCTGCTGGGCATCTTCGGCGAAATCTACACGACCACGCAAGGCGGGCCGGGATCGGCATCCACCACCCTGCCCTACATGATCTTCAAACAGGCCATCGCGGCAAAGGACATCGGGCGGGCCGCCGCGGGTGGGATCATCGCGGTGATCCTGGCCAATATCGTCGCCTATTTCCTGATGCGCGGCATCGGCCGTCACCTTGACACCTGACCGGAGGAACCGATGGCCCGCGCCCAATCCCCCCGCCGCCGCATGCTGACGACCATCGCCGCATGGTCGGTCGCGCTGATCATCTTTTTTCCGGTGCTGTGGATGATCCTGACCAGCTTCAAGACCGAAAGTTCTGCCGTCGCCTCACCTCCGGTGCTGCTGGCGGCGGACTGGACCTTGCAGAATTACGTCGATGTCTGGGCACGGTCGGACTACCCGCGCTTCTTCTGGAATTCGGTGGTCATCGCAGTCGGCTCGACGCTGGTTGGTCTTGCAATCGCAATTCCGGCAGCCTGGGCGATGGCGTTTGTTCCCGGCAAGCGGACCAAGGACCTGCTGATGTGGATGCTGTCTACCAAGATGATGCCGGCTGTGGCGGTGATGATCCCGCTTTATCTGCTGTTTCAGCAGATGGGGCTGATCGACACAAAAACCGGCCTCGTCGTAGCCCTGATGCTGATGAACCTGCCGATCATCGTCTGGATGCTGTACACTTATTTCAAGGAAATCCCCGGCGAAATCCTTGAGGCGGCGCGCATGGACGGCGCGGGCCTGTGGAACGAGATCGTCCATGTCCTGACCCCGATGGCCCTGCCCGGCATCGCCTCGACCATGCTGTTGAACATCATCCTGGCGTGGAACGAGGCGTTCTGGACCATCGTGCTGACCACCACCAAGGCGGCCCCCCTGTCGGCCTTCATCGCCAGCTTTTCGGCGCCGCAGGGCCTGTTCTACGCGAAACTGTCGGCTGCCTCGGCGATGGCCATCCTGCCGATCCTGATCCTGGGCTGGTTCAGCCAGAAGCAACTCGTGCGCGGTCTGACGTTTGGCGCGGTGAAGTGAGGACGATGTGGGCAAGATACAACTGACCAAGGTGCGGAAATCATTCGGCGAAGTGGATGTCATTCCCGGCATTGACCTGACCATCGAGGACGGCGAATTCGTTGTCTTCGTCGGCCCCTCTGGCTGTGGGAAATCCACGTTGCTGCGGTTGATTGCGGGGCTGGAAGATACCACCTCGGGCGTCATCGACATCGACGGCAAGGACGCAACAAACCTGCCGCCCGCCAAGCGCGGTCTTGCGATGGTGTTTCAAAGCTACGCCTTGTACCCTCACATGACCGTACGCAAGAACATCCAGTTCCCGCTGAAAATGGCCCGGATGGACACAGCCGAGCAGGACCGCCGGGTAGAACGCGCGGCGAAGGTGCTGAACCTGTCCGGTTACCTCGACCGCCGCCCCGGCCAGCTATCGGGCGGCCAGCGCCAGCGCGTTGCCATTGGCCGCGCCATCGTGCGCGAACCTGCGGCCTTCCTGTTTGACGAGCCGCTGTCGAACCTTGACGCCGCCCTGCGGGTGGGGATGCGGCAGGAGATTTCCGAACTGCACCAGTCTCTGAAAACTACCATGGTCTATGTGACCCACGATCAGGTCGAAGCGATGACGATGGCCGACAAGATCGTGGTGCTGAACGCGGGCCGGATCGAGCAGGTTGGCTCGCCCCTGGCGCTGTATCACACGCCGCGCAACCAGTTTGTCGCAGGCTTCATCGGATCACCCCGGATGAACTTCATCGAAGGGCCCGAGGCAGCGCAACACAACGCCCACACCATCGGCATCCGCCCTGAACACATTACCGTCGGCGACGGCCCGTGGGAAGGTGTGGTGGGCCTGTCGGAACATCTCGGCTCCGACAGCTTCATCAAGGTCGAGGTGCCCGGCCTCGGCACGCTGAACGTGCGCGGGCCGGGCGAGTTGGGCGTGCACCACGGCGACCGGGTAAAACTGTCCCCCGCCGGCAAGATTCACCGCTTTGACGCAGCAGGACTGGCGCTATGAGACTGCAGGGAAAAACCGCCCTGATCACCGGGGCCGCACGCGGCATCGGCCTCGCGTTCGCCCGTGCCTATGTCGCGGAGGGCGCACGGGTTGCCATAGCGGACATCAACCTTGACGCGGCAACCGCCGCCGCGCACGCGATCGGCCCGCAGGCCCAAGCCGTGGCGCTGGACGTGACGCAACAGGACTCCATCGACGCGGCTTTTGCCCAGGCAATCGGTCGCATGGGCCATCTCGACATCCTGATCAACAACGCTGCCCTGTTCACTGCCGCCCCGATCGCCCAGATCACCCGCACCGACTATGACAAGCTCTTTGCCGTCAACGTCGCGGGCACGCTGTTCTGCTTGCAGGCCGCCGCGCGGCACATGATCCCGCGTGGTCGCGGCACCATCATCAACATGGCCAGTCAGGCCGGACGGCGTGGCGAATCGCTGGTTGCCGTCTATTGCGCCACCAAGGCCGCCGTGATCTCGCTGACCCAATCCGCCGGGCTGAACCTGATCGCTCACGGCATCAATGTGAATGCCATCGCCCCCGGCGTGGTCGACGGCGAGCACTGGGACGGAGTGGATGCGTTCTTTGCGCAATACGAAGGCAAGGCGCCGGGCCAGAAAAAGCGCGAGGTCGGCGAAGCCGTTCCCTTCGGCCGGATGGGAACGGCGGAAGATCTGACCGGCATCGCCATCTTCCTTGCTACCGAAGAAGCGAAATACATCGTCGCCCAATGCTTTGGCGTGGACGGCGGCAACTGGGTGGCATGACCGTGAACGCAAACACCCTGCCCGTCGCGCTGCCGACCTATGACCGCAGCAAGGTGACCCCCGGCATCGTCCACATCGGCCTTGGCAACTTCCACCGTGCCCATATGGCTGTCTATCTGGACGACCTGATGAACAGGGGTCTGGCACTGGATTGGGGAATTCTTGGCGCGGGCGTCCGGCCGGCAGATGCGAAAATGCGCGACGCCATGCTGGCGCAGGACTGCCTTTCGACGGTGATCGAGCTGGACCCCGCCGGCAAGACTGCCCGCCGCGTCGGGGCGATGGTCGGCTTCATCGAGGTTGCCCCAGCCAACGCACCGCTGATCGTCGCGATGATCCGGCCAGAGATCCGCATCGTCAGCCTGACGGTGACCGAAGGGGGCTATTTCCTCAGCGCCGAAACCGGCCGGTTTGACACCACCGCCCCCGACATCGTGGCCGACGCACAGACACCTGACCGCCCGTCTACCGTATTCGGGGCCATCGTGGCCGCGCTGAAGGCACGTCGTGCCACCGGGATTGCCCCTTTCACTGTCATGTCCTGTGACAACTTGCCGGGCAATGGGCATGTGACCGAGGCAGCGGTCGTGGGCCTTGCCCGCCTGTCGGACCCGGAATTGGCTGACTGGATCAAGCGCAATGTGGCCTTCCCCAGCGGCATGGTGGATCGCATCACCCCGGCCACCGGCCCGCGCGAGCGTGCGATTGCCGCCACCTTTGGCCTTGCCGACGATCCGATCCCGGTGACCTGCGAGCCGTTTCGCCAGTGGGTTCTGCAAGACCACTTCCCCAACGGCCGCCCCCCGCTGGAAAGGGTCGGCGTGACTTTCACCGACGACGTCCACGCCTACGAGACCATGAAAATCCGCATGCTGAACGGCGGCCATGCGCTGATCGCCTATCCCGGCGGGTTGATGGACGTGCATTATGCGCATCAGGCGATGGCGCATCCTTTGATCTCGGCGTTTCTCGACAAGGTTGAGCGGACCGAGATCATTCCCTACGTGCCACCGGTTCCCGGCACGGACCTTGGAACTTATTACACCCTGATCCGCGACCGGTTCTCTAACCCCGAGGTGGCCGACACGGTGCAGCGGCTTTGTCTGGATGGGTCCAACCGACAGCCAAAATTCATACTGCCAAGCCTGCGCGACGCATTGGCGTCGGGGGGCAGCATCGAAGGGCTGGCGTTGGCGTCCGCGCTTTGGTGCCGGTATTGCTTTGGCACGACAGACAGCGGGGCTGTCACGCAGCCGAACGATCCGAATTGGGATAAGCTGTCGGCCGTCTCGCGGCTGGCGAAAGATGACCCGGCAATCTGGCTGGGACTTACCGAGGTTTACGGCGAGACGGGCCAAGACGCACGTCTGCACGAAGCTTTTGCCCGACACCTGACCCGTTTGTGGCAGACGGGTTCAGCCGAGACATTGCGCGTCTTTCTCGCTGATGCGTAACGGGTCAGTCAGCTGGCCTGCGGCGACGCTATTTTGAGGTAACGCCGGTCGCATAGGCCTGCAGACCCGATGCCCAAGTGCTCTGACCGCACTTTCCCCCGCGGTATCGCAGTGCGCGAGGATCAGCTTTGCGCCCATACACACCCCCGAACGAAGCTGTTGACAGACAGGATGGGCCATAGATAGATGTTCTTGAAGCAGAACCTGTCATACAGGTTTGGGGGTCGGTGTGGAACACGTCAGCAACTTGGGGTTGGTCGGGGATGCCATCGGCGCCATCTCGCGGCATATCCGCGAAAAGGACCTGATGCCGGGCGACAAACTGCCGTCCGAGGCGCTGTTGTCGAAAGAGTTGAACGTGTCGCGGACCGTGGTCCGCGAGGCGTTTCGGTCCCTCGCGGCGATGCGGATTATCGAACTGGCAACCGGCAAGCGGGCCACAGTGGCGCAGATCGACCATGGCGCCATGTCGCTGATGATTGAACATGGCGTACACACCGACCAGATCAACATTCAGCAGATCTACGACGTGCGCCGCACAATCGAGACGCGGATCGTGACCCTGGCTGCGATCCGTCGCAGCGATGCCGAGGCGACCGAGATCCTTGACCTTGCCTACAACATGCGTCGCAGCGCCGCCAACTCGGCCGCGTTGATGGAGCATGATCTGGCCTTTCACACCGCCCTGGCCCGTGCGTCGCGCAACCCGGTCTATTCGCTGCTGATCGGCGCATTTCAGGGAATCACCCGCCAGACCTGGCCCATCGGCTGGAAAAGTCGCCCCACCCAGGCCTCGCGCGATCTGATGGTGGCAACCCATGTCGAGATTGCCGAGGCGGTCGCCGCCAGTGACCCGCAAAAAGCCACGGCGGCTATGTCTTTGCATTTCGACGAAAGTGTCCGGGCGTTGCTGACAGCAGGGCTGTCATGAAGATCACCGCCCTTGAAACCATCCGTGTCGCGGAACGGCCCAATTTGCTGTGGCTCAAGGTACATACGGATGCCGGGCTATGCGGCCTCGGTGAAACATTTTTCGGCGCGGCTACGGTCGAGGCCCATGTACACGAATACATTGCCCCCCGTGTCATTGGCCAAGACCCCCTTGAGATCGACCGTTTGGCCGCTGATCTGGTGGGCTATCTGGGCTTCCGGTCCTCCGGGGCCGAGATGCGGGGCAATTCGGCCTTTGACATCGCGCTTTGGGATCTGTTCGGCAAGGCATTGAACCAGCCGATTGCGCAGTTGCTGGGCGGCTTCACAAGGCGCGAGATCCGCACCTACAATACCTGCGCCGGCACGGAATACGTCAAGAAAACCTCGGGGCAAGTGACGGCCAACTTCGGTCTCGGCACGGGCGCCGACTATGACGACCTGAACGGGTTCCTGACCCATGCGGATGAACTGGCCCATTCCCTTCTGGAAGAGGGTATCACGGCGATGAAGATCTGGCCGTTCGACCAGGCGGCCGAAGCCACACGAGGACAATACATCTCAGGCGCTGATCTGCGCAAGGCTCTGGAACCGTTCGAAAAGATCAGGCGCGCAGTTGGTGACCGGATCGACATCATGGTCGAATTTCACTCGATGTGGCAACTCTTGCCTGCAATTCAGATAGCCAAGGCGCTGGCCCCCTATCAGACATTCTGGCACGAAGATCCGATCAGGATGGACAGTCTGTCGAGCCTGAAACGCTATGCCGAGGCGTCGCCGGCACCGATCTCGGCCTCCGAGACGCTGGCAACCCGCTGGGGGTTCCGCGATCTTCTGGAAACCGGGGCGGCCGGCGTGGTGATGCTGGACCTTTCGTGGTGTGGCGGGCTGTCCGAGGCGCGCAAGATTGCGTCGATGGCCGAGGCCTGGCACCTGCCGATCGCCCCGCATGACTGCACGGGGCCGGTCGTGCTGTGCGCGAGCACACATCTGTCGCTGAACGCGCCCAACGCGCTGGTGCAGGAAAGCGTGCGTGCCTTCTACCGCACCTGGTACCGCGATCTGGTCACGGCTTTGCCCGAGGTCAGGCACGGAATGATCACGGTTCCGCCCGGACCGGGATTGGGGATGGACTTGCATCCCGACCTTGACCGGGCCTTTACGACGTCGAGACGGACATCCGACGCAACTACGGTCTGACAAGGCCGCAACCTGTTTTATGGGAGGAGCAAGAAGATGAAGAAACTCAAGGGACTGGCCATCGCGGCCCTGTTGTCTACCACTGCAACGGCTGCAGTTGCACAAGACCCGCTGGACCTTGTGTTCACCGTTCATTCGGGAGCGTCGAACACGTTCTGGCAGGCGGTTCAAAAGGGCTATGAAGACGCCTGCGCAAAACTCGCTGCCAATTGCCAGATGATCTATGTGCAGACGGATGGCTCGATCCCCGAGCAGGTCGCGAACATGGAAGCCGCCCTTGCACGCGGCCCGGATGCCCTGATCACCTCGATCGTCGACAACACGGCTTTTGACGATGTTATCCAGCGCGCCCGCGATGCCGGCGTCATCGTCATTGCATCAAACGTGGACGATCTGGAAGGGGCCGCCGGCAATGCGCGGCAGGCTTTCGTCGGTCAGGGCTTCGTGCCTGCGGGCTACGGTCTGGCGCGCGCTCAGTGGGCCAACATGCCTGCCGAAGGCCCGTTGCACATTCTGGTCGGTGTTTCCGGTCCGGGTCAGAACTGGTCAGAATCCCGCGCACTTGGCGTCACGAACTATCTGGACGAGATGATCGCGGCCAATCCCGACCGTCCGATCACCTATGAAAAGATCGACTCAGGCACCGACCTTGCCATCGTGGCCGACCGTGTTGGCGCCTATCTTGCGGCCCGGCCCGAAACCAACGCCTATTTCGACACCGGATTCTGGCATGCGGGCGTGGCGGGCGTGCTGCGCGACCGTGGGGTAGCGCCAGGCAAGGTGCTTCTGGCTGGTTTCGACATCGTTCCGGTTGTTCTGGACGAAATGGATGCGGGTTACATTCAGGTAGAGGTCGACCAGCAGCCCTACATGCAGGGTTTCCTGCCGGTCATGATGGTACACCTGTCCAAGACCGTGGGCCTTGTCCCGGCTGACATCAACACCGGCGAGGCCTTGGTCTATCCGGCGGATGTGGCCGCAGTCCGTGGCCTGTCGGAACAAGGCCTGCGCTGATTCCTCAAAAGCCGACGCGGGGCTTCCTTGCGCCCCGCGTCGGTGCTTTGCCCTTGAAAAGGATCTTGCCGGATGCGCCGCCTTGTCAAACTTGCCCTCCAAAAACCCGAACTCGCCAGCGCGATGCTTTTGCTTCTGCTTGTCGTGCTGTTTCAGATCCGGTCAGAGGGGGTCTTTCTTTCGGTCAACAACATCCGGGGCGTGCTTGGCCTTTTGCCTGAAACGGCGCTGGTGGCGGTCGGTGTAACGCTTTTGATGATCTCGGGGGAATTCGATCTTTCTGTCGGGTCGGTCTTTGCTCTGATGCCGATGACCATGGCGGTTCTTGTCGTTGCCGGTTGGCCGTTCTGGGCGGCGGTGACCGTAGGCCTGATGCTCTGTGCGGTCATCGGGTTTCTCAACGGCTGGCTCACCCTTCGCTTTGACATCCCGTCGTTCATCACGACCCTGGGGATGCTGTTCATGGCGCGGTCGTTGACGGTCGTCATTTCCGGCGGCTTTCCGCCACGGGTCAAGCCGGGCGAGGTGCCAAGCTGGATCTTCGTCGGCTTTGTCGATGACGGCGGTCTGATCCGCGCCTCGGTCTTGTGGTTCATCGGCATTGCCATATTGATCAGCCTGCTGCTTTCGCGGACAAACTTCGGCAACTGGGTGCGGGCTACCGGGGGTTATCTGCCGGCAGCCGCTGCGATGGGCATCCCGACTGGCAAGGTGAAGATTGCCTGTTTCATGATCTGCTCGGTCCTTGCTGGCTTTGCCGGGATGATCCAGTCGTTGCGCCTGAATTCGTTCCTGCCCTCGATCGGCGAAGGAATGGAACTTCAGGCGGTGGCGGCCGCGGTGATCGGCGGCACCTCGCTGTCCGGCGGGGTCGGCTCGATCATCGGCGGGTTGATCGGGGCCATCCTGATCCGGGTCATCGACAACGGCATGGTCATGTCGCAGATTGATGGCACCTGGTTCAAGTTTGCCATTGGCGCCCTGACCATTTTCGCCGTCGTCGGCAACGCCTGGCTGCGCCGTCGCGGTCGCGCGATGAAAGTGGAGACCGACAGATGACCACACCGATCATCGAAACCCGCGATCTGCACAAATGGTACTCGGGCGTTCATGCGTTGAAGGGTGTCAGCCTGAAAGTCGAAAGCGGCGAGGCCGTAGGACTGGTTGGAGACAACGGTGCTGGCAAGTCGACCCTGATCAACATCCTGTCCGGCCTGCACCATCAGGACGGTGGTGACGTGCTGGTCGAGGGGCGGCCAGCCGATATCCGCAACCCCAAGGATGCTATGCGGCTGGGGATCGAGACGATTTATCAGTACAACTCGATGGTGCCGCTGATGACGATTTCGCGAAACGTCTTTATCGGGCGCGAACCGCTGAAGTGGTCCATCGGCGGCATCGGCATTCTGGACGAGCGGAAGATGCGCGAAGATGCGGTCAAGGCAATTGCCGATGTCGATCTGCACCTTCGGTCACCCGATGCATTGGTCGGTGAATTGTCAGGTGGCCAGCGGCAAGGCGTGGCGATTGCCCGCGCAATGCACTTCAAATCCAAGGTCATGATACTGGACGAGCCGACCAATCACCTGTCGGTCAAGGAAACCGCAAAGGTGATCGGCTTTGTCAAAGGACTGAAGGCGCAAGGCGTGACTTCGATCTTCATCAGCCACAACATGCATCATGTCTTTGCCTGTTGTGACCGGATCGTCGCGATGGCCCTGGGCAAAGTCGTGCTGGACAAGCCCGCGGCAGAAACCTCGATCGAGGAAGTCTCGGCGCTTTTGTGACACGATGGGCATGATGGATTTCAACGGGCGGCATGCACTGATCACCGGGGGCCTCGGCTCCATCGGGGCAGCCTTTGCTGCGGCCTTTGCCGGCGCTGGCGCCTTGGTCACCATCCTCGACAGGCCCGAGGCGGCACCGCCCGCCGGGCATGGCTGGCTGGGGGTCGATCTGAACGACCTGTCGGCAGCGCAGGCCCGCGTTGCCGCCGCCGGGCCATTCGATATCCTGATCAACAACGCAGCCCTTATAATCAACAAGCCGTTCGAGGCTTTCAGCATCGAGGAATACGAAGCCCAGTTGCGCGTGAATTCGGCCGCAGCCTTTGCCCTGACCCGTGCCTGCGTGCCGGGGATGAAGGTCAAGGGTTGGGGTCGGATCATCAACCTGACCTCGCTGACCCTGAACGGCCAATGGGAAGGCTACGTACCCTATGTCGCCTCGAAAGGGGCGCTGCTGGGGCTGACCAAGGGTCTGGCTCGCGAACTGGGACCGCATGGCATCACGGTAAATGCCATCGCACCCGGTGCCGTGGTATCCGAGGCCGAGAACCGCGTCTTTGCCGGCCGGCTGCAAGACTACAACCGCTTCATCCTGGAACGCCAATGTATCAAGTCGCGCATTCAACCCGAAGATGTTGCGAACCTTGCGCTTTTCCTTGCGTCGGACGCCGCGCGAATGATTTCCGGCCAGAACATCGGCATTGATGGCGGGTGGTAGGCGATGACAGATACTCAAGCTTCTAGGGAGGCACTCTAAAATGACCGCAGCTTCTATCCCGGTCGGACAACGGGATTACAGCCTTGTTGGCCCCGACAGCCGCCGTGCGGTGGAGATTGGGCTGGCCTCGGCCGAATGGTATCATTCCGACGTGCCTCGCGCGGTGATGAAGGACCTGATGAAGCGTACCGACGGGCCGGCGATCCGCGATACGATCCTGTGGTTCGCGCTGTTGATCGGTGGGGCCTGGGGTGGCATCTATTTCTGGGGAACCTTGGCCTGCGTGCCCTTCCTGTTCGTCTACAGCGTGATCTACGGGTCATCCTGCGACAGCCGCTGGCACGAATGCGGCCATGGCACCGCATTCCGCACTGCATGGATGAACGACATCATTTACCAGATCGCCAGCTTCATGGTGATGCGCAACCCGGTGACCTGGCGCTGGAGCCACGCCCGCCACCACACGGACACCTACATCGTCGGCCGTGACGCCGAAATCGCGTGGATGCGCCCACCCAGGACACTGACGAATTTCCTCGCGTTCTTCGATGTCATCGGCACGGTCACATCCCTGCGCATCCTGGCCCGCAACGCCACCGGCACGTTGACGCCTGATGAGAAAAACTTCATCCCCGAAAGCGAATGGGGCAAGACGGTGTTTGCGGCGCGGGTCCATATGGCGATTTACGCGATGACTATTGCGGTTGCCCTTGCCACCTGGTCGTGGCTGCCCTTGATGCTGATCGGCCTGCCGCGCATCTATGGCAGCTGGCACATGGTGATGTGCGGCCATCTGCAACATGCGGGTCTGGCTGAAAACGTGCTGGACCACCGGTTGAACAGCCGCACCGTGTATATGAACCCGATCAGCCGTTACATCTATTGGAACATGAACTACCACATCGAACACCACATGTTCCCGATGGTGCCTTTCCATGCGCTGCCGCGCCTGCATGAGTTGATCAAGACCGATTTGCCGCCGCCAAACCGCTCGATCCTTGATGGCTATCGCGAAATCATCGCCTCGCTGCGCCAGCAAAAGATCGACCCGGAACACTACCATCGCAAGGAACTGCCGCCGACGGCCAAGCCTTATCGCGAAGAGTTCCACATCCTGAACATCGCCCGATCCGGCACCTGAGGAAACCGAGTTGACCCGCATCAAACCCACAATCGCCGACCTGCGGGCCCGCAAGGGCAAAGGGCAACTGACCATGCTGCGCGTGATGTCGCTGGACGAGGCGGCGGCGGCCGAGGTGGCGGGGATCGACATTGTCTCGGTTCCTGCCGAGTTGGTCACCCATCCGCGCTACCGCGACGTCGCGCCGACGCTGTTTTCCATGACCGGTCAGACCCATCTGGAGGCGGGCACCCGCGACGACTATCTGCGTTGGTCCTGCAAGGTCATGCTGGCGGGGGCCGATGCGGTCTATTGCTCGGGCGGGCTTGGCACGGTGGAACATGTGGCGCGCGAACATATCCCGGTCGTTGGGCATGTGGGTCTGGTACCAAGTCGCGCCACCTGGACAGGTGGGATGAAGGCGGTGGCCAAGACGGCCCAAGGGGCGATGGCCCTTCTCGACGAGGCGCGCGCTTATGAGGCTGCGGGGGCCTTTGCCGTGGAAATAGAAGTGGTCCCGGTCGAGGTGGCCAGCGAGATCAGCCGCCGGGTGGGCCTTCTTTTGTGGTCCATGGGGGCGGGGCCGGGCTGCGATGCACAGTATCTTTTTGCCGAGGATATTCTGGGCACCAATCGCGGCCACATGCCGCGTCACTCCAAAGTCTACCGCAATTTCGCTGCCGAATATGACCGCTTGCAATCCGAACGGGTGGCCGCGTTCCGCGAGTTCATCACCGATGTCGCTTCGGCTGCCTATCCCGAAGGCCAGCATGTGGTGAATATGGCTGCTGGAGAACTAGTGGCCTTCCGGGCCGCGCTGCAGACTCAAATCACATAAAGAGAACTGAAATGCCGCAATGGATTCGCGCTTGCGCGACGAACGACATCGATGCCGAAGACCTGATCCGCTTTGATTATGGCGGTTCGACATACGCCATATATCATGCTCCGGACGGCAATTTTTACGCCACGGCCGGCCGCTGCACGCATGAAAGTGTGCACCTCTGCGACGGCCTGGTCATGGGTCACCTGATCGAATGCCCCAAACACAATGGCCAGTTCGATTATCGCACCGGCGAAGCCAAACGCGCGCCGGTCTGTGTCAATCTCCGGATATTTCCGGTGAAGGTCGAGGCAGGCCAGGTTTTCATCGGGTTGGACTGAAGGGCCGTGCAATCCTGATTGGCATTATACCCGAAGCGGGAGCACTGCCGCACTCGCGCAAGCGCATCGCGCGATGGGGCGAAATCCGTTCGAGACAGCGCTCGGCAGGCGTCCGGCCCGCAGGTACAACAATACCCCGCTCAGCCAGATGGTCGCGCCATACCACTGGTGTGCTTTCAGCACGACGCCATGTACGGCTTATCGCGAAGCTTCGGGATTCGAATCGTGGCATCATTGCCGGCAGGATGATGCTGGAGCTTTTTCAGCATACGACCGACATCCGACAAGCACCGCGATATCGGAAGAATTTCAGCGGTTTACTTTGGGTGGCATCCGAATTGAACAACGTAAAACCCGAATGAAAAGGGCTTTTGGGGTGTCTCTAGCTGTGTTCGAAGGCAAAATTGGTGGCGAGGGGGGGACTCGAACCCCCGACCCCGCGATTATGAGTCGCGTGCTCTAACCAGCTGAGCTACCTCGCCAACGATGGCGCTACGTATGCACCGCACCCGAAGCCGTCAAGCGGAAAACACGGGTGCCGCACCAGCAGACCCTCCGTGCGCCACGCGGGGGCGGCCGCTGGCGGTGGCGGTCACGGTCGCCTCGATGAACATCGACCGCCCCTCGACCTCGGCTGCGCGGATGTCGCGGGTCACACTTACACGCAATTCGCAGGCCCCCGCCTGCCGCGCCCGGGCCGAAGCCTCGGCCACCAGTGCCGCCTCCATTGCGTTGAGTGCCGCATCGCGCTCGTCAAATGCCACCAGCCCCCCGGCCAGATGCGCGGTAAAACGGCCTTCGCCGGCGCTTGATACCAGGCCGGTTGCGCGCTGTGATACCTGCCCCACCACCGCGCCGATGGCATTGGCCACACCGGCATGTTCGGGCAAAATCATCCGCGCCCCGAGCCGCGCCCCCACCGCGCCATAATACGACGCTGCAGACGCCCCCAGCCCGATGACCGGAACGCCAAGCCGCACGCTGATTTCGACCACACCGCAGTGCTGATCCAGCCCGGCCACCGTCAGCGGGTTGCGGGCCAGCGCCTCGGACGACTGGCCTGCAAAACGCGCCTCTTCGCCGAAAGCTGCCTCCAGCAGGCAATCCACGGTCTGCGCCGTCAGCTGGTTGATGATCGCCTGCGCCAGCGCTGGCGCATCCGGCGCAAAGCGGTCGCCCCGCCCGTTGCGCCGTCGGGCCAGCAGGCGCAGCGCCATTTGCGCCGCCGCTCCGTCCCAGTCGTCGAGCCGGCCCAGCACATGGCTTGCATCCGAAGGTGTCACTCCTGACAGCATCACCAGCCCCCGCGCCACCAGCCGCTCCAGCGCCGCCTCTTCAAGCCGCGAGGTCAAGGCGGCTACCAGCGGCATCGGTCGGTCAATGCGGGCCAGAACGGCCGCCTCACGCGCGGTCAGCCCGCCCGCCTGCCCCCCGCCAACGACTGGCATGGGAATAACAAACCGCCCGTCCTGTTCGCCCGCAGCATCGGCTGATAGCCAGCGGTCCAGCGCATTGCGCACCATCGGGCCATGATCCACCGCCAACAGCGACACCGGCACCAACCGCCGCGGGCCAAGGCGCACCCCCCCCTGCAACCCCTCGGTCAGCAGATGCACCTCGCTGTCGCCGCCAAGGCCCGTGGTCCGCATTGCCACCGCCTCGACCATTGTGCGGTAGGGGCCGACGCGCGCCCCCAGCGGGTCGATCTCGGGCAGGCCTCCGCGCAGCAGGGCCACATCGGTGGTGGTCCCGCCGATGTCAGACACCAGCGCATCCGCCTCGCCGGTCAGCCAGCGCGCGCCGACAATGCTGGCGGCCGGGCCGGACAGAATGGTTTCAATCGGACGCTCGCGCACCATCGCCGCCGAAATCAGCGCGCCATCGCCGCGCACCACCATCAAAGGCGCGTCAATGCCGATCGCTGCCAGATGCCGCTCGCAGGCCGCAACCAGCCGGTCGATCATCCCGATGAGCCGGGCATTCAAAACTGCTGTCAGCGCCCGCTTCGGTCCGTTCAGCTGTGCCGACAACTCGTGCGAGCAGGTCACGGGCCGCCCCGTGACCGCCCGGATCAGCGCGCGTGCCGCCACCTCATGCGCCGGATTTCGGGTGGCAAACCGCGCGGCAACGGCAAAGCCCATCACCTGATCGGCCAGCCCCGCCACCGCGACCTCCAGCGCTGACAAATCCAGCGGGGCCAGTTCCTGCCCGGCATGGCCATGCCCGCCCGCCAGCCGGATCACCGGATCGCCGCGCAGCGCGTCGGTCAGCCCGCCCCGTTCAAGATCGCCGTCGTCAAAGCCGATGAAGATCAGGGCCACACGCCCGCCCTGCCCTTCGACCAGCGCATTGGTGGCCAGTGTCGTCGACAGCGAGACAAGCTGCACATCCTCCGCCCGCACGCCCGCCCCCGCCAGGGCCGCATCGACTGCCCGCCCTATACCAAGCGCCAGATCACCCCGCGTCGTCAGCGCTTTGGCCGAGCCGATGACGCGGTCGGCGGCCTCATCGACGATCACCGCGTCAGTATAGGTGCCGCCTGTATCGACGCCGAGGAATACCGCCATGTCCCGCCCCTTGCCCGTTCCGCCGTCCGGCCTAAGCCGAACGACGGCGAAGGTCATGCCCCAATGCGACCGTTGGTGTCGCTCAGCGTCGCCACTGGCGGCGGCGCACGCCTGCGGTCGGAATACGCAACATCTCGCGATACTTGGCCACCGTGCGCCGCGCCACGTCGCGCCCTGCGGCCACCATCGCCTCGGTCAGTGCCTGATCGGTCAGGGGTGCTGCGGGATCTTCAGCCGAGACAAGCCGCGCTATCTCGGCGCGGATCGCCGCCGCCGACCGATCGCCGACCTGCGGACCGAACAGCGCTTTCAGCCGCCAGGTGCCAAGCGGGGTGGCCACACTGACCCCCGCCACCACCCGGCTGACCGTGCTTTCATGCAGATCGAGCGCGCCCGCAACATCCGCCAGCGTCAGCGGTACCAGCATGCCAAGCCCCGCCCGCAGCGCATCCACCTGCCGCGCCAGCACCTCGCGCGCGACGCGCAGCAGCGTGGTGTTGCGCCGCTCCACCATCCGCCGCAACCCCAGCGCTTCGGCCAGTGCGGCACGCTCGGCCTCGGCCTGCAACCGACCTTCCGGGCGGCGCACCGACAGCGCCGGCAAGGCCGAGCGGTTCAGTTGCACATCCCAGCCCTGCGGCGATTTCGTGACCACCAGATCCGGCTCGCGCATGTCTACCGCACCGGGGTCGAATTGCGCCCCCGGTTTTGGGTCAAAGCTGCGGATCACCCTTAACCGAGCGACAATTTCGGCCTCGGTCACACCGCAGAGTGCGGCCAACCGCCCGAATTCACCCGCCGCAACCATGTCAAGGTGATCCAGCAGCCCCGCCATCACCGCGTCCAGCCGCCCCGCCTCGGCGGCCTGCAGCCGCAGACATTCGGCCAAAGATCGTGCAAAAAGCCCGGTCGGCTCGATCTCCTGCAGCCGCATCAGCACCGCTTTGGCATCGCCTTCGGCGCAACCCGCCTGCCGCGCCAGATCGCGTAACGGCACGCCCAGCCAACCCGAAGGCTCCAGCGCTTCGGCCAGCACAAGTGCGATCTGACGCTCGCGTGGCGACCGGGTCAGCGTATCGATCTGGGCCAATACATGGGACATCAGGCTGGGGCCGGGGCCGGCCACGTCGGGGGCCTCAGTACCGCCCCGCGCCTCGGCAAAGGCGATGCTCCAGCGCGGCAGCCAGACGGCGGGCAGCACCGGGGCCTGTTCCACCACCAGAAACGGATTTCGTGCCGCCTGCTCTTCCAGAAACCGCGTGAGCCCGCCCGCATCCATCCGCAACAGCCGGATCGACGCCTGCAAACCGAGGTTCAGTTGCAGCCGCTGGCTTTGCCGAAGACCGATGCCTTGCCGCGCCATGCCGCCCTCTGCCCTCTGCCCTCTGCCCTCTGCCCTCTGCCGCAACCCTAGGCAGTGGCGGGTTTCGGCGCAACCGCCCCTCGTCTTTGCCGCGCGGGGCAGATAATGTCGCGATGGCCCGATTGGTGTGCGCCCGGGGTTTTCCACCCCCGGACCCCCGGAGGATATTTTTGGACAGAAAAAGGTGCGGTGCTGCCGATCCCCGCACCCGGAGAGCCGCATGAACAGCCTGCCCCTGACCCGCGACCTTGTGCTGATCGGGGGCGGTCATGCGCATGCGCTGGTGCTGCGGATGTGGGGCATGAACCCCTTGCCGGGGGTGCGCCTGACCGTGATCAACCCCGATCCGGTCACGCCCTATACCGGGATGCTGCCGGGCTATGTCGCGGGCCATTACGCGCGCCATGAAATGATGATCGACCTTGTACGCCTTACCCGCCACACTGGTGCGCGGCTGATCCTCGGCCGGGTCGACGGGATCGACCGAGGGGGGCGCCTTGTGCATGTCGCGGGCCGCCCGCCTATCGCCTACGATGTCGCCTCGGTGGATATCGGCATCACTTCGGATCTGCGCGCCTTGCCCGGCTTTTCCGAGCATGCAGTGGCGGCAAAGCCGCTGGGGAGCTATTCCGCACGCTGGGACACGTTTCTCGCAGTGCGCAATCCTGCGCCGCATATCGTCATCCTCGGGGCCGGAACCGGCGGTGTGGAACTTGCACTGGCGACCGCGCACCGGCTGCGGGCCGCCGGTGCAACCCCCGCAGTGACGCTGGTCGAGCGGGCGGGGGCCGCATTGCCAGGCGTTGGGGCCGGCGCGCGTGCCGCCCTGCTGGCGCATCTGGGCCGGTTCGGGGTGCAGTTGATCACAGGGGCCGACGTGGTTCGGGTTGAGGCAGATGCCGTACATCTCGCCCGCGGTACCAGTTTGCCGTCTGACCTGACGCTGGGGGTGGCGGGCGCACAACCGCACGGCTGGCTGACCGCGACCGGGCTTGCCCTGACCCGCGGTTATGTGACCGTCGGTGCGACGCTGCAAAGCAGTGACCCCGTGGTCTTTGCCGTTGGCGATTGCGCGCATATGGATCATGCGCCGCGCCCGAAGGCCGGGGTCTATGCGGTAAGACAGGCCCCGGTGCTGTTGCACAACCTGCAAGCTGCACTTTCCGGCGGCGCGATGCGCAATTTCCGCCCGCAGCGCGACTACCTGAAACTTGTCTCCACCGGCGACAAGGGGGCGGTCGCTGACAAATGGGGTCTGCGGCTGGAGGGGCCGGTGCTGTGGCGTTGGAAAGACCGGATCGACCGCGCTTTTATGGAAAAGTTCGACCTCTACCCCCGCATGGCGCGACCCGCCCTGCCCCGCCGGCGCGCCGCAGGTCTGGCCGAGGCGATGGCCGAAGTGCCGCTTTGTGGTGGATGCGGCGCCAAGGTAGGGGCGCAGGATCTGGCGGTGGCGCTTGCTACATTGCCCGCCCCGCGCCGTGATGACGTACTTTCCGGTGCGGGCGACGACGCGGCGGTGCTGCGCTACGGCGGGGGTCTGCAGGTGATGACGACCGATCATCTGCGCGCCTTCACCGCCGATCCGTGGCTGCTGGCCCGGATCACCGCGGTCCATGCGTTGGGCGACATCTGGGCGATGGGGGCCACGCCGCAGGTTGCCCTTGCGCAGGTCACACTGCCGCGACTTTCCCCCGCCATGCAGGCGGCAACGCTGCACGAAATCATGGCGGCGGCGGCGGATGTGTTCGGGGCGGCGGGTGCCGATATCGTGGGCGGTCACACGTCGGTCGGAGCCGAATTGACGGTCGGCTTCACCGTGACCGGCATTGCCGGGCGTATCGTGACAAAAGGCGGCGCTTTACCGGGCGATGCCCTGATCCTGACCAAACCGCTTGGCACCGGCACGATCCTTGCCGCCGAAATGGCCAACGCGCGGCTGCCGGAAATGCTGCTGGGCGAGGCGGTGGCGGGCGCTTTTGCCATGATGTGCCGCCCTTTGGGCGTGGCGTCGGCGATCCTCGCGCCGCAGGCGCGGGCCATGACCGATGTGACCGGCTTTGGCCTTGCCGGGCATCTGATGGAACTGCTTGACGCATCGGCCTGTGCTGCGCAGATCACGCTGACCGATGTTCCGGTTTTGCCGGGGGCAGAGGCGCTTGCGGCGGCGGGCCATGCCTCGTCTCTCGCGCCGGCAAACCGGGCCGTTGCGGCGCGCATGGCGTTTTCTGAAAGCGCGCGGGCGGCGCTGCTGTTCGATCCGCAAACAGCAGGCGGGCTTCTGGCCGCTGTGCCGGGCGATCAGGCCACCGCACTTCTGGCGCGGTTGCAGGGTGCGGGTGAGACAGCGGCGATCATCGGGCAGATCACGGCGAGGGGGCCGTTCCTGACAGTGCTGTGAGCCGGACCTTGCGTGGGTTGGACGGGCGGGAGCCTCCGGCAGGGATATTTTCAGACAGAAAATGCTCGCGGCAGGACGTCAGGCGATCCGCAAAACTTCGGCAACCAGACGATCGGCCAAGGCGGGCAGATCGGCGGGGGCGAGGGCCGCTGTCTGCAGGACCAGCGGAGCGGGCGTGTCGGTCAGGCTGCGCTGCTTGGCATAGCGCGGGTCATAATGCTGAGCCATCAATTCTGCCGCGAGGGGGGCAAAGGACGCGGTCGCAGCCATCGCCTGCCAGCGGTCGATCGTTTCTGCTGCATGCATCTGGCGCAGCCGGTCGATCACCGCGGCCAAGCCTGCCGCATCCGCCGTCAGATCGCCGTAGGCCCGCGCAAGATAGTCTGCGCGGGCGGCCAGCGGCGCGTCGATGCGGACCCGGCGTGCAGTGACCATCGCGCGCCACAACCGGGGCGGCATCCGCACATCACCGATCTTGCTCGACTCCGCCTCGACCACCACGGGGCGCGCGGGATCGAGCCGTGCCAGCGCCAGTGCCAGACGCCCCTCGAATGCCTTTTGTGACGGTTGCCCGCCCGGCATTGCGCCGAACAGCGATCCCCGGTGGTTCGCCAACCCCTCAAGGTCGATCACCTGCACCCCCCGCAGGGCGATCAGTGCCAGCAGATCGGTCTTTGCTGTGCCGGTATTGCCGTCCAGCACCACCACCGGCGACACAACCGGCGCATCATAAAGAGCGCCAACTACAAGCGTGCGGTAGCTTTTGTAACCGCCCGCGACCGTGTCCACCCGCCAACCGATCTGCGACAGGATCGAGGCGAACGACCCCGACCGCTGCCCGCCCCGCCAGCAATAGACCAGCGGCCGCCAGCCCCCCGGCTTGTCGGCAAGCGCACCTTCCAGATGTTTTGCGGCGTTCTTCGCCACCAGGGCCGCCCCGATCTTGCGGGCGCGGAACGGGCTTTCCTGTTTGTAGATCGTGCCGACGCGGGCGCGTTCCGCGTCATCCAGAACGGGCAGGCTGATGGCGCCGGGGATGTGATCCTCGGCCCATTCGGCCGGCGCGCGCACGTCGATCACATCGTCATAGCCAAGATCGAACACCTGGCAAAGGCTGGTCAGGATCAGTGGCATGGGGACGAATGCGTCTGGAAGTAAACCATCTCGCTGCCATACGCTTTCCATACGCCGGAAAACACCCTCAAATACCGGCCTCCAACCGGTCCAGCAGCGCCGCCAGCATCGCCTCGCAGCGACTGATCTGTTCCAAGCTGACCCATTCATCCGGCTTGTGACCCTGCGTCATGCTGCCCGGTCCGCAGATTACCGTCGGGATGCCCAGGCGGGTGCTGAACAACCCACCCTCGGTGCCGAAGGCGACTTTCATCGTGCCATTCGCGCCGGTCAGACTTTTCACGAAATTGACCACGGGGGCGTTGGTCGGCGTGCCAAGACCGGGATAATCCCAAAGCCGCGTGACGACGACATCCGCCTCGGGGAACTCGGTCTTCAAGGGAGCGGTAATTGCCGCCGCGTCGCGGGTCAGGCGGTCGATCAGCACTTGTGGATCATCGCCGGCAAGGTTCCTGATTTCGAAATCAAGGGTGCAGACATTCGGCACGATGTTGACCTGCACCCCACCGTTCATTTTCCCCACATGCAAGGTGGTATAAGGCACGTCATAGTCGCCATCCCGCCGGCCAGTCGTTGCGACTTCGGCCTGCAACGCACGGACGGAATTGAGAAAGTCCGCCCCAAGGTGCAGGGCATTCAGCGCCGAGGGGGCCAGCGCGGAATGCCCCTCGCGACCTGTGCAGGTGGCGCGTAGGGCGATCTTGCCCTTGTGGCCGGTGGCAACCTGCATCCCCGTAGGCTCACCCACAATGCACATCGCGGGCCGCACCGGAGCCGCTGCCAGCATGTCGATCAGTGACGGCACACCGAGGCAACCCAACTCTTCATCATAACTCAGCGCAAGGTGAAGAGGCGTTCGCAGCGGTCTGTCGGTTGCATCCATCGCCGCACGCAGCGCGCACGCGACAAACCCCTTCATATCGGTGGCGCCCCGCCCGTAGTAGCGCCCGTCGCCTTCGGTCAGCCGGAACGGTGGGCGGGTCCAGGCCTGCCCCTCGACCGGGACGACATCGGTATGGCCCGACAACATGACACCGGGCCGGTCAGCGAGGCCTATGGTGGCGTAAAGATTGGCCTTTTGACCCGATGGATCGGGAATAAGCACGGCCTTTACACCCACGCCCGCCAGCAGGTCACGCACCCATTCCATCAACGCGATGTTCGGCAGCGCACTTACTGTTTCAAAGGCGATCAGGCGGTCGAGGATCTCACGGGTCTGCATCTGGTGTTTCCTGTAGCAACTGTACCAAACCGCAAAAGGTGTGCGGGCGAAAGCCCTGATACCGAACCGGCAATGCAGACGATCCTGCTTTTCAACCGGCGTGCGGGGTGAAACAAGGAAAATGTAATGCGGCTGAAAGGGCATTCGATGACGGCATGGAAATTGGCGCTTGCCCTCGCCTTGGCGGTGCTGACCAGCCCCGCCACCGCACAGGACAAGACCGGACCGAACCTTGCTACTCGGGGTGGTGGGGCACAGGGCGGGGTGGCGCAACTGGCCTTTGCACATCGCCTTTTTGTTCTGGGTCTGGCCGAGAAAGATGCAATGGCTGTGCTTGCTGCCGCCAGACTGGCCCGCGACGTGACCGTGACGGCGGTTGATCGACCAAAGCAAACACAACAGCTTGAGGGGCTTGCGACTGTCGACGGGGGGGCAGGAGTGATCGGCCCGGTGTCACCTGACGCGATGCTTGACGCCGCGCGCAAACTGGCCGGGAATGACGAGACACTGCTTGGCCAGATCGACGCAGCATTGGGCATTGAGCCTGATCCCGGCACCACTGCCGGACGGACGGTCAGCCAATTGGCCGCTGGACAGGCAGACATATGGCAGCTTGCCGTTTTTGGCGGTGTGCTGGCCGAAGTGGCGGTGATCGGTGACGGCGATGGAAACCTGAATCTGGGGATCGCGGACGAAAACGGCGTTACAATCTGCCGGAACAGCGGACCGGGCGATTTGGCCCATTGCGACTGGGTTCCGGCGTGGAACGGCTATTTCACCGTCACCGTGTCGAACCTTGGCACGACGCAGAACAACTATCACCTGCTGACAAACTGACCGCTTGATCAGCGAATGCGGCGTAGCACGGTGGTCATGCCGCGCCACGAAAAGGTGTCAGCCCATCACTTCGGATACCGCGACACTGCGCTTTTCCGCGACCGATTTCAGGGCGGCTTCGGACAGGGCAAGTGCTGCCAGTCCGTCCTCGCCTGATGGCGTTGCCGTGTTTTTACCCGAGACCGCCGCAATGAACGCAGCGATTTCCGCGGCATAGGCCTCGGTATAGCGCGTCATGAAGAAATCGTGCAGCGGCGGGCGGGTGTAGCCTTTGGCATTCGCCACCTCGATCGACACTGGGCGCTGGTTTTCGGCAGCGACCGACCCCAGCGAGCCATGCACTTCGATCCGCTGGTCATAGCCGTAGGTCGCGCGGCGCGAATTTCCAATGGTGCATTGCTTGCCCGTCGCGGTCGTCAGGATCACGCTGACCGAGTCGAAATCGCCCAGCTTGCCAATTTCCGGGTCAACCAGAACCGACGCCACGGCGCTGACGTTTGCGATCTCTTCGCCTAGCAGAAAGCGTGCCATGTCGAAATCATGGATCGTCATGTCGCGGAAAATACCGCCGGAGCGGGTGATGTAGTCAGCCGGCGGCGCGCCGGGATCGCGCGAGGTGATCGTTACCTGTTCCACAGCGCCGATAGTGCCTGCGTCGATCTCGGCACGCACCGCCATGAAATGCGGATCAAAGCGGCGGTTGAACCCCACCATCAACGTGGCCTTCGTGTCGCGCACGACCTTGAGGCAGGCTTTTACGCGAGACAGACTAAGATCGATCGGCTTTTCGCAAAACACCGCTTTGCCGGCACGGGCGAACTGCTCGATCAGGTAGGCATGGGTATCGGTGGGGGTGCAGATCACCACCGCGTCGATGTCTTTTGACGCGAGTATGTCGTCTATACTGCGGATGGCGCAGCCATACTGGTCGGCGATCGATTGGGCGGCGGCGGGAAACGCGTCTGCGACGGCCACCAGCGTTGCCCCTGCGTCACCGGTGATGGCCCTCGCATGCACCTTGCCGATGCGCCCCGCACCTAAAAGTCCGAACCTGACAGTCATGGTATCCTCGTCATTGGGCCTCTGGCCGCTGGTTAAACTGTCTCGGGGAAAACCCCTGCATCGTTCCAGGCGAACTCAGGTGCCGCACCGATCGTCGCGTCTGAAGCTTGGCCCCGGCACATCGTCTGCAAATGCGGTCCCTTGCGCTTGCCGTGCGCACAGCATTCACGATCCATTGTGGAATTTATATTCCATTCACCGGCAAAAGAAAGTGGCGCATTCCAAAGAATCAGAGTGGCGAAATGGTCTGCGCCAATCGCCCAAGAAAAAACCCGCCTTGGGGGCGGGCTTCAGGTCGCAGGGACTTTTGCCTTGGCTTACGCCTCGGCAAGTTCCGCAGCGGCGGTCCGGGCCTTGTCGACAGCCCCCTTCGCATTCGGGTCACGGTCGACGAATTCGATGATGGCCATCGGGGCCATGTCGCCATAACGGAAGCCGGCCTTCAGCACGCGGACATAGCCACCCTGGCGGTCCTTGTAGCGCGGGCCAAGGATCGCGAACAGGCGGGCGACGTGCTTGTCTTCCTTGAGCTGGGCATCGGCCTGGCGGCGTGCGTGCAGATCGCCACGCTTGGCCAAAGTGATCAGCTTTTCGATGATCGGACGCAGTTCCTTGGCTTTCGGCAAGGTGGTCTTGATCTGCTCGTGCTCGATCAGCGAGCCGCACATGTTGGCGAACAGCGCCTTGCGGTGTTCGTGGGTCCGGTTGAGGCGGCGGTAACCGCGAGAGTGACGCATGATAGTCTCCTAACGTTTCGTTTTGCTTTGTCCGGCACACCCTCGCATGGGCGGCTCACCTTGGGGCGGAATGCCCAACGTTTTCCCCGCCATTGCGGGCATTTGATGTGCAAGGCGGGGTGAACCCCGCCCTACGTTTTTCGCCCGATGTCCCGTTGCGTAGCGGGGTTGGCCCCACCCTACGGTATTCGGATTTCGAGGTGTGGGGCGGGGTTCACCCCACCGCACCCTCAAAACTGGTCTTCGAACCGCTTTGCCAGATCTTCAATGTTCTCCGGCGGCCAATCCTCGACATCCATCCCAAGATGCAGGCCCATGCCAGACAGCACTTCCTTGATCTCGTTCAGCGACTTGCGGCCGAAGTTCGGGGTGCGGAGCATTTCGGCTTCGGTTTTCTGGATCAGATCGCCAATATAAACGATATTGTCGTTCTTCAGGCAGTTCGCCGAACGGACCGAAAGTTCAAGCTCGTCAACTTTCTTGAGCAGCAACGGGTTGAATTCGAGGCCATCGTCCACATCGTGGCGCAGCGCCGACTCCGGCTCGTCGAAGTTCACGAAGACCGACAACTGGTCCTGCAAGATGCGCGCGGCATAGGCCACGGCATCGTCGGGCGACAGCGAGCCATCGGTTTCGACTTTCATCGTCAGACGGTCATAGTCCAGAACCTGGCCCTCGCGGGTCGGCTGCACTTCGTAACTGACCTTTTTGACCGGCGAATAGATCGCGTCGATCGGGATCAGGCCGATGGGCGCATCTTCCGGGCGGTTCTTGTCGGCGGCGACATAGCCTTTGCCAGTATTCACGGTCAGTTCCATGAACACGTCGGCACCGTCATCAAGGTGAAGGATGACGTGATCCTTGTTCAGAACCTCGATCCCGTTTGATTCCGAAATATCGCCCGCGGTGACAACGCCCGGACCCTTGGCAGAGATCGACAGGCGCTTTGGCCCTTCGACTTCCATCTTCAGGGCGACGCCCTTCAGGTTCAGAACGATGTCGGTCACGTCTTCGCGGACGCCCGCGACGGACGAGAACTCATGCAGCACGTTGTCGATCTGGACGCTCGTGATGGCCCCGCCCTGCAGCGACGACATCAGAACGCGGCGCAGCGCGTTGCCGAGCGTAAGGCCAAAGCCACGCTCCAGCGGTTCGGCAACCACGGTCGCCTGGCGCGACGGATCGGCGCCGGGGCGCACGTCCAGTTGCGTCGGCTTGATAAGTTCCTGCCAGTTTTTATGGATCATGCGTGTCGCCTCCATACCAGTCTCCTGCCCATGTCCCTAAGCAGCAGACGCCCGAGGATCAGAAATGACGAATCCGGGCCACGCAAGGTGCGCGACCCGGCAAAAAGTGTCGACGCTCAGACGCGGCGGCGTTTCGGCGGACGGCAGCCGTTGTGGGCCATCGGCGTCACATCACGGATCGAGGTGATGTTGAAACCAACGGCGGCCAGCGCGCGAAGTGCGGACTCACGGCCCGAACCGGGGCCCTGCACCTCAACTTCGATGGTCTTTACGCCATGTTCCTGCGCCTTGCGGCCCGCATCTTCAGCGGCCATCTGGGCAGCATAGGGCGTAGACTTCCGCGAACCTTTGAAGCCCATGGTGCCTGCGGACGACCATGCAATGGCGTTACCCTGCACGTCGGAGATCAGGATCTTGGTGTTGTTGAAACTAGAGTTCACATGAGCAACGCCCGCGGCGATGTTCTTGCGTTCTTTTTTCTTCTGGCGGGTTTTATCACGAGCCATATCTGCGCCCTCCCCTTATTTCTTCTTGCCAGCGATGGCTTTTGCGGGGCCTTTGCGCGTGCGCGCATTGGTATGGGTGCGCTGACCGCGAACCGGCAAGTTGCGGCGGTGACGCAAACCACGGTAGCTGCCAAGATCCATCAGACGCTTGATGTTGGTGGCTACTTCGCGGCGCAGGTCACCCTCGACGGTCAGGTTGGCGTCAATGAATTCGCGGATCGCAAGCACTTCGGCATCGGACAAATCATTGACGCGACGGGCGCGGTCGATGTTGTTCGCAGCACAGATCTGTTCCGCAATGTGCGGACCGATCCCGGTGATGTAGGTCAGAGCGATGGGAACGCGTTTCCCCGTCGGAATATTTACGCCAGCAATACGTGCCATGCGTTTGTCCTTCTTGTTGCGGTTCCGTAGCGCCGGAACCTTTTTTCACAACGACCTGCCAGAGGGCGAGCCCTTTTGCATGTCAACTGGTCTTGGCAGAAACGGATCACCACGCCTGTCAAGACGATTCTCATACGAGACGCTGTGACCTATGGGGTTTTCACCGGGGCGTCAAGGGCAGGGTCGGTGCTTTTACGGCTTGTCAAGAAGCTTGCGGATGGCTTCTGAAACCACGTCCATTTCGGCCAGCCCATCCACCGACGTGAGCTGCTTCTTGGCATAGTAATAGCCGATCAGAGGTGAGGTTTTCTTGTAGTATTCCATAAGTCGGTGCCGAAGCGCCGATTCAGTATCATCCGCCCGTCGCTTGAGGTCATGAGAGCCGCAAACGTCGCAAGTACCAGAGGCTTGGGTCGGATGTGTTGTATCATGGTAAACCGCGCCACAGTTGCCGCAGGTGTATCGGCCCGTGATGCGGGCGATCAACGCCGTGTCATCAACCTGCATCTCGATCACCGAATCAAGAGGCTGGCCAACTTTCTTGAGAAGAGCGTCGAGTGCGTCGGCCTGGCGCAAGGTACGCGGAAAGCCGTCGAAGATGAAACCGGTGCCACGTGCATGGGTCAACTTTTCTTCGATCAGACCGATCACAATCTCATCGGTGACAAGTTCGCCCCGATCCATCACTTCGGCAACCCGCCGCCCCAAGTCTGTCCCCGAGGTGCGGGCCTCCCGGAGCATGTCGCCAGTGGAAAGCTGGACCATGCCGCGCGCCGTCTCCAGCCGCTTGGCCTGCGTGCCTTTACCAGCCCCCGGCGGGCCAAGGAGGATGATGTTCGTCATACTCTGCTCAGCGCCGCGCCGGGGCCTTGCGGACGCCTGTGCGCTTTTTCCCGCGCAACTGCGATTTTTCGATCAGACCTTCGTATTGGTGGGCCAGAAGATGCGACTGGACCTGCTGGATCGTATCCATTGTCACGCTGACAACGATCAGAACCGACGTGCCGCCGAAGTAGAACGGCACCGAAAACTGATAGCGCAGGATCTCGGGTAGCAGGCAGACAAGCGCGAGGTAAGCAGAACCGACAACAAGGACGCGGTTCACAACGTATTCGAGGTATTCCTCTGTCTTCTTGCCGGGCTTGATGCCGGGGACAAAGCCGTTTTGGTTCTTCAGGTTCTCGGCCACGTCGTCGACTTTGAAGGACACGTTATGAGTATAGAAATAAGCGAAGAACACTATCAGGCCAACAAAGAACAGCAAATGCAGCGGCTGGCCTGGGCCAAAGTAGGCGAGGATGGTGGACATCACCGGTCCTGCGGCTTGATGCGAGAACGCCATGACTGTCGTCGGCAGCAAGAGCAACGAGGACGCAAAGATCGCGGGAATAACGCCGGCGGGATTGACCTTGATCGGCAGGTGGCTGGAGCCTCCGTCATATACCTTCATCCCGACTTGACGGCGAGGATACTGGATATGGATCTTGCGCAACGCACGCTCCATGAACACGACAAATCCGATGACGACGATGACCATAAGAATTACGCCGATGATCACCGGGGTCGAGATCGCGCCGGACCGTCCCTGGCTGAAGAACTGCGCAAGGGCAGCCGGTATCTCGGCCACGATACCGACGAAGATGATAAGCGAGATGCCGTTGCCGATGCCACGAGCGGTAATCTGTTCACCCAGCCACATCAGGAACATCGTACCGCCCACCAGCGTGATCAGGCAGGCGAGCTTGAAATACATGCCGGGATCATGGGCCAGACCGCCAGCCTCAAGGCTGACGGCGATGCCCCAGCCTTGCAGGATTGCAAGAGCGACGGTGCCATAACGGGTATACTGGTTCAGCTTCTTGCGGCCCTGCTCGCCTTCCTTCTTCAGCTGCTCCCACGCCGGGACCATGGACCCCATAAGCTGCACGATGATCGAGGCCGAGATGTAGGGCATGATGCCAAGCGCAAAGATACCCATGCGGCTTATGGCGCCACCGGTGAACATGTTCAGAATGCCACCAATGCCGGCGCCCGCCTGTTCCATGAACTGGCGAAGTTGCACGCCGTCGATGCCCGGCACGGGAATATAGGTGCCTAGGCGATAGACGATCAACAGCGCGACAGTGAACAGTATACGTTGGCGAAGGTCAGTGGCCTTGCCCAGGGCGCCCCAGCTAAGGTTCGCCGCCATTTGCTCTGCAGCAGATGCCATGCCGATCTCTTTCATGACAGCGCCGCCGGACCGTTCTCCGGTCGGCGGCGCGGGAAAACTTCAACTGATGTAAGCCGTCCGGGGGCGGCTCACAACCACTATTCGACTTTGGCTTTGCGCACCGACTTGCCGTAGGGTGCAAGCACTTCGGCAACCGTCAATGAACCGCCAGCCGCTGCCACCGCCTCGACCGCCGCAGCCGAAGCGCCGGTGACATTCAGTGTGACCGCAGCTGTGATCTCGCCCTTGGCCAGCACGCGCACACCATCGAGCTCGCGGCGGATAAGACCGCTTGCAAGCAGCGTGTCGGCAGTGATCGCCACCTTGGCGTCGAGTTTGCCTTCGGTGATGAACTTCTGGATCATCCCGAGGTTCACAACCGCGTAATGCTTCTGGTTTGGCTTTGTGAAGCCACGCTTCGGCAAGCGCCGATAAAGCGGCATCTGACCGCCTTCATACCCACCAATGGCCACGCCCGAACGGGACTTCTGGCCTTTGATACCGCGCCCGGCAGTCTTGCCCTTGCCCGAACCCGGGCCGCGGGCGACACGCTTTTGCTTTTTAGAAGCGCCGGGATTGTCGTGGAGTTCGTGAAGTTTCATGTCGCTTCTCCTTTTACCGGAATCGACCGGGGGAGCGACACCCCAGCCAAACGCGGTTTATGTGAAGGCGGGGTTAACCCCGCCCTACGGAATGGGTAGGGCGGTGTTAACCCCGCCACACCTTTATCCGCGCTCTTCGATGATCTGCACGAGGTGCGAGATTTTGTTGACCATGCCGCGGATGGAAGGCGTGTCTTCCAGCTCGCGGGTGCGGTTCATCTTGTTCAGGCCAAGACCCTTGAGGGTTGCGGTCTGAATCGCGGGGCGGCGGGCAGCCGAAGCGACCTGCTTGACGACGATGGTTTTTGTCATGGTCCCGTTCCCTTACGCTTCGACCGCTTCAGCGGCGGCTTCGGTTTCAGGCTTCTTCAGGATGTCAGCCACCTTCTTGCCGCGACGCTGCGCGACCTGACGGGGCGACGATTCCTGCTTCAGACCGTCGATGGTTGCGCGGATCATGTTGTAGGGGTTGGTGGAACCGAGCGACTTCGCCACGACATCCTGCAAACCCAACATCTCGAACACAGCGCGCATCGGACCACCGGCGATGATGCCGGTACCCGCAACTGCGGTCCGCATCACGACTTTACCGGCGCCATGACGGCCCTCGGTATCGTGGTGCAGCGTGCGGCCATCGCGCAGCGGCACGCGGATCATCTGGCGTTTCGCCTGCTCGGTCGCCTTGCGGATCGCCTCGGGCACTTCTTTCGCCTTGCCCTTGCCGAAGCCGACGCGACCGCGCTGGTCGCCAACAACCACGAGGGCTGCAAAGCCAAAGCGCTTGCCGCCTTTTACGGTTTTCGACACACGGTTGATCGCGACCAGACGATCTGCGAATTCCGGGGTTTCCTCACGGCCACCATCGCGGCGGTTGTCCCGGCGGTTCTCACGTTCTGCCATCTTTTTCTCCTCAGAACTTCAAGCCGCCTTCACGGGCGGCTTCGGCGAGTGCCTTGACCTTCCCGTGAAAGAGGAACCCGCCACGATCGAAGTAGCATTCTTCGATCCCGGCCTTTTTCGCACGCTCGGCAATCGCAGCACCCACTTTCGTGGCCGCTTCGACATTGTTCTTGCCGACGAATCCCAGATCCTTTTCCAGGGTCGAGGCGGCAGCGACGGTAACACCGCTGACATCGTCGATCAGTTGTGCGCTGATATTCTTGTTTGAGCGGTGGACCGAAAGGCGCAACCGCCCGTTCGACATCGCCTTTATTTTGTTCCGGACGCGCAGGCGGCGCTTGAGGAACAGCTCTCTCTTGTTGTTCGCCATGATGCGCCCCTTACTTCTTCTTGCCTTCCTTGCGGAACACGAATTCACCCTTGTAGCGGATACCCTTGCCCTTGTAGGGCTCCGGCTTTTTCCACTCGCGGATGTTCGCTGCGACCTGACCAACAAGCTGCTGGTCGATCCCTTCCACAACGATTTCGGTCTGCTTCGGGGCCGTTACGGTCACACCGTCCGGCACGTCGAAGTTCACTTCGTGGCTGTAGCCCAACGACAGCTTCAGCACGTTGCCGGTCATCGCAGCGCGATAGCCGACACCCTGAATCTCAAGCTCGCGCTTGAACCCAGTGGTCACGCCGGTGACGAGGTTTTCCACCATCGACCGGGCCATGCCCCACTGCTGACGGGCGCGCTTCGAGGTGCCGCGCGGCGTCACCTTGATCGTGCCTTCATCGATGGTCAGCGTCACATCGTCAGTCGCAGTAAAGCTGCGGGTGCCTTTCGGCCCCTTGACTTCAACGGTCTGGCCCGAGACCGTGGCAGAGACGCCATTGGTCAGGGAAACGGGTTTCTTGCCGATACGAGACATTGCACCCCCCCTTAGAATACGGTGCAGAGCACTTCGCCGCCAACATTGGCGGATCGTGCAGCTGCATCGGACATGACGCCTTTCGGCGTGGAGACGATCGATACGCCCAGGCCGTTGCGGACATTCGGAATGTCCTTCACGCCCATGTAGACGCGGCGACCCGGCTTGGACACGCGCTTGATTTCGCGGATCACCGGGGTGCCTTCGAAGTATTTAAGGCTGATCGTCAGCTCGCCCTGACCATTTTCGGTCGTGGCCTTCTCATAGCCGCGAATGTAGCCCTCGCCCGCAAGCACATCCAGCACCCAGGCGCGCAGCTTTGATGCCGGCGTCTTGACGGTGGACTTGCCGCGCAATTGCGCGTTGCGGATACGCGTGAGCATATCGCCGATAGGATCGTTCATCATCATGGTCGGATCCTCCTTACCAGCTGGACTTCACCATGCCGGGGATCTGGCCGAACGAGGCGAGATCACGCAGCATGATGCGGCTGAGTTTGAGCTTGCGATAATACGCACGCGGACGACCGGTCAGTTCGCACCGATTGTGCAAACGGGTGGCCGACGAATTGCGGGGCAGACCTGCGAGTTTGAGCTGCGCTTTGAAACGCTGCTCCATCGGCAGTTCCTGGTTGGTCGCGACGGTCTTCAGGGCCAGACGGCGGGAAGCATACTGCTTCACCAGCTTCTGACGCTTCAGTTCGCGTTCGATCATGGATTTTTTGGCCATTGCTTATCCTTCCGCGATCAGCTGGTGAACGGCATGTTGAAGTGCTTCAACAGTGCCTTCGCTTCGGCATCCGTCTTCGCGGTCGTGCAGATGATGAT
>JANNWS010000207.1:0-18382 GCA_031408575.1 Rhodobacterales bacterium | reverse complement strand
CTTCGACGCCGCCGACACCCTGATGCTGGCGTTGGCCGCGATGACCGGCATGGTCCATGACCTGACCGCCAACCGCGAATCCCTGGCCCTGGCTGCCGCCTCGGGTTTTTCCACCGCCACCGATCTTGCCGACTGGCTGGTCCGCGAACTTGGCCTGCCGTTCCGCGACGCCCACCACATCACTGGAACCCTAGTTGCGCGCGCCGAGGCGAGGGGCTGCGACCTGCCCGACCTGACTTTGGCCGACTTGCAAGCCGTCCATCCCGGCATCACAGATCAGGTTTTCAGCGTCCTCGGCGTGGAAAACTCCATCCGCAGCCGCACATCTTATGGTGGCACGGCGCCCGTTCAGGTCCGCGCCCAGATCGCCCGCTGGAAAGGCCCGCGCCCATGACCCGCCTCATTGCCACCCTCGCCCTCACAGCCACGCTTGCCGCTTGCGGGGCCGACGGCGCACCGACCCGGCCCACCGACACACCCAAGCCTGGCATCGCCATAACCGGCGAGGCCCGCATGGGCGTGGTCACCAAAGGATGATCTCGCCGCTCCGCCTGACCTATCTCGCACTTGCCCTCTGGGGGGCGATCCACCCGATGTTCTGGTTTGTGAAACACATGCGCGAAACCGGCACCGGCCTGTCGGGCCTGATCGACGCTTGGTATGTCAATGCCTCGACCACCGGCCTCACCTGGGATCTTACGATCGCAGCCATCGTGCTGACCGTCTGGATCATCGCTGAAACCCGCAAGCGCCGGAACTGGACCGCCCTCATGGCCATCCCGGCCACGTTCTGCATCGGGGTGTCTTGCGGTCTGCCGCTCTATTTGTTCCTGCGCTCAAGACCTGCGCGCTGATCCAGCCCCGCACGTTTCTTTTCAGCCGAAATACCCCGGGGGTCCGGGGGCTGGCCCCCGCTGCGCCACCGCCACGATTGCGTCGCTGCGGCCTTGTGCTAAACCGTTCCGCGAATGCCTGACCGAAAGCCCCTGCCGATGGACCATTTCCTGTACCGCGACGGTCACCTTCATGCCGAAGACGTTCCCCTCGCTGACATCGCAGCCACGGTCGGCACACCGTTTTACTGCTATTCCACAGCCACCCTGACCCGCCACTACCGCCTGTTTCAGGAGGCGCTTTCCCCCTTGCCCCACACTATCTGCTTTGCGATCAAATCCCTGTCGAACCTCGCCGTCCTGAAAACGCTCGGCGATCTTGGTGCCGGCATGGATGTCGTTTCGGGCGGTGAATACCTGCGCGCCAAGGCGGCGGGCATCCCCGGCGAGCGGATCGTCTTCTCCGGCGTCGGCAAGACGCGCGAGGAAATGCGCATGGCTCTGCAGGGCGGCATCCGCCAGTTCAACGTCGAGAGCGAACCCGAACTTCGCGCCCTCTCTGACGTGGCCACGTCGCTGAACATGACCGCCCCCATCACCATCCGCGTCAACCCGGATGTCGATGCCAAGACCCATGAGAAGATCGCGACCGGCAAGAAGGAAAACAAGTTCGGCATCCCCATCGCCCGCGCGACAGAGGTGTATGCCGAAGCGGCCCGCCTTTCAGGAATTGAGGTGATCGGCATCGACGTTCACATCGGCTCGCAACTGACGGATCTTGCGCCGTTCGAGCAGGCCTACCTCAAGGTTGCCGACCTGACCCTTGCGCTGCGCGCAGAAGGCCACAATATCCGCCGCCTCGATCTGGGCGGCGGTCTCGGCATCCCTTACACCCGCTCCAATGACGCGCCCCCGCTGCCGCTGGACTATGGCGCGCTGATCAAGCGCACCGTCGGCCACCTCGGCTGCGAGATCGAGATTGAACCGGGCCGCCTGATTTCCGGCAACGCAGGCGTCCTCGTGTCGCGCGTGATCTACGTCAAGAACGGTGAAGACCGCGATTTCCTGATCCTCGATGCCGCGATGAACGACCTGATTCGCCCCTCCATGTACGGCGCGCATCACGACATCATTCCAGTTGTCGAACCTGCAGCCGCCACCGAACTGCAGCCCTATGACGTGGTCGGCCCAGTTTGCGAAACCGGCGACACATTTGCCAAGGCCCGCCCCTTGCCGCCGATGGCCGAAGGCTATCTGGTGGCCTTCCGGTCGGCCGGGGCCTACGGTGCCGTCATGGCTTCGGAGTACAACACCCGCCCTTTGATCCCGGAAGTTCTGGTGAATGCCGATCACTTCGCCGTCATAAGGGCGCGACCGACATTTGACGAAATCCTCAATCGCGATACTATTCCTCCGTGGCTTTGAAAGCCGGGAACAGGCCGAGGGCATGAGCATAAGCGATCACGACGGCACACTGGGCAAACTGATCTGGCCACTCCGCCTTACCTGGGCGGGGCTGTGGTGTGAACGTCTGGCCCGTGCGTTCTGGCCGCTGTGGTCGATCCTGATCGGCACCCTCGCGGCTCTTGCGTTCGGGGTGCAGGACGCCGTGCCGCTGGAGGCGGCATGGATCGGTGTGGTCGGCTTTGCGGCGGGCGCAATTTGGGCGATGATCACCGGTCTGCGCCGCTTTTATCGCCCGACACGCGCCGATGCGCTGACACGTCTCGATTCCGCCTTGCCCGGCCACCCGATTGCGGCCCTGACCGACACGCAGGCCATCGGCGCCACCGATCCCGCCTCGCTTGCGGTCTGGCAGGCCCACCGCACCCGCATGGCGGCCCGTGCAGCACAGGCGAAACCCGTTTCTCCCGATCTGGCGCTGGCCAGCCGCGATCCTTTCGCGCTGCGTTATATCGCGTTGACCGCCCTCGTCATGGCGCTGTTGTTCGGCTCGCTCTGGCGCGCCACCTCGGTTACCGCATTGACACCCGGCGGCGGTCAGGCTCTGGCGAACGGCCCGGTCTGGGAGGGCTGGGCGCAGCCGCCCGTTCATACCGGCAAACCCAGCCTTTACCTCAACGACATCACGCAGGCACAACTGGAATTGCCGGCAGGCAGCCGCATCCAGATCCGCCTTTATGGCGAGGTGGGGGCGCTGACACTGTCGGAAACGGTGTCCAACCGCACCGAACCCGCCCCCGCGTCGGAACCGGTGCAGGATTTCGATGTGGTCAAAAGTGGCAGCATCGAAATCGCCGGCCCCGGCGGGCGCAAATGGAATATCTTGGCAACCCCGGACACCCCGCCCACGATTATCGCCGTTGGCGAGATCACGCGCGAAGCGGGTGGCGAGATGAAGCAACCCTTCACCGCCATGGACGATTACGGCGTCGCGACGGGGCAGGCCACAATTGCACTTGATCTGTCCGCCATCGACCGCCGCTACGGCCTTGCGACCGTCCCGGAGCCGCGCGACGCAATCCTGCTCGACCTGCCGATGCCGATCAACGGCAGTCGCACCGAGTTTACCGAGACGCTGGTCGATGATCTGTCGAAACATCCCTTCGCCAACCTGCCGGTGACGATCACGCTGGCAGCGTCAGATGCCATCGGCCAGACCGGCCAATCCGCTGCGCTTGCCGTGGTCCTGCCCGGGCGACGATTCTTCGACCCGCTCGCCGCAGCACTGATCGAAACCCGGCGTGACCTGTTGTGGTCCACCGCCAACGCTGCCCGCTCGGTGCAGATCCTCAAGGCTGTGACGCACCGGCCCGAAGGCTTCATCCGCAATGAGCGCGCCTACCTGCGCCTTCGCGTTCTGCTGCGCGATCTTGAAACCGCCGCGGCCCCCGGTCTTCAACCCGCAGCACGCGACGAAATGGCCGAAGCACTATGGGAAATCGCCTTGCTGGTAGAGGAAGGCGACCTTGCCTCGGCGCTGGAACGTTTGCGCCGTGCGCAGGACCGTCTGGACGAGGCGATCAAGAACGGTGCCGACAAGTCCGAAATCGACCGCCTGATGGCCGACTTGCGCGACGCGCTGGACGATTACATGCGCCAATTGGCACAGGAGTCCGAAAAGAACGGCGATCAGCAGATGTCGGAAAACATGCAGGGCATGCAGATGACCGGCGACCAGCTGCAACAGATGCTGGACGAGTTGCAGAAGGCGATGGAAGAAGGCCGCATGGCCGACGCCGCCGAGATGATGGAAGCCCTTCGCGAGTTGATGGAGAACATGCAGGTTACGCAAGGCGAAGGCGGTCAGGGCGGCCCCGGCCAGCAGGCAATGCGCGATCTGTCTGAAACCCTGCGCGACCAGCAGGGCCTGAGCGACGAAAGCTTTCAGGAGCTGCAAGAGCAGTTCAATGGCCAGCAGGGGCAAGACGGCCAGCAACAGGGTCAGGGCGAACAAGGGCAGGGGCAACCCGGCCAAGGCCAGCCAGGTCAAGGTCAGCAACCAGGACAGCAGCCCGGCGAGGGTCAAGGGCAGGACGGTCAGGGTCAAGCACCCGACAACCGCAGCCTGGCCCAGCGCCAGCAGGATCTGCGCGACCGGCTTGACGGCCTGTCACAAGGTCTGCCCGGTCAGGGCAGCGAAGCGGGCGAGGCCGGGCGCCAACAGCTTGACCGCGCGGGCCGCGCCATGAACGAGGCCGAAGAGGCGCTGCGGAACGAAGATTTCGCCGGTGCGCTCGATCGGCAGGCCGAGGCACTTGAGGCGCTGCGCGAAGGCATGCGTGATCTCGGCGAGGCATTGGCCGAAGAACAGGGACAGCAGCCCGGCGATGGGGCCGGCGAGGGCGAAGCCTTTGGCCGCGCGGACCCGAACAGCCAGCGCGACCCGCTGGGGCGCAACACCGGCGAGATGGGCCGGATCGGGTCGGATCGCAACATGCTGCAGGGCGAAGATGTCTATCGTCGCGCGCAGGAATTGCTGGATGAAATCCGTCGTCGTTCGGGCGACCAGTCTCGTCCCGAGAGCGAACTCGACTATCTGAAACGGCTGCTTGAGCGTTTCTGACCCACAAAGTCGACGCAGGTCACGGCTCAGCTATCGCTGCCGCTCAGATCGCGCAGCGACCGGCTTGCCGATTGCAGGGCAGCATCAACGCCTAGCCGCGCCTTGTCGACGATTTCTACATAGGCCTCCATCGCCCCCGCGCTTGCCGGGATCTGCGCGGCAATGCGCGGCGACATGACATAGGTCATCCACAACCCCACCGAGATCACGATCATCAGAACAAAGCCGCTGCGGAACCCCTTGCGCCGGTCCTCCGCCACCAGAGGCAGACTTACCACATCGCCCCCGCCGCGCGGCTCAGTGCTGGCGCGCAGGGTAGAGTTGATCTCTTCTATATCGGGCAGCAGTTCCCGGCGCGATGGCGGGCGCGCGTCGGCTTCGGCCTCGGCGGCCAGTTCGGCCGGATCAGCGGACAGATCGGAAAACCGCGCACGCGCTGCAACCAGAGACGGCGAAAGCGGCGGCGCGGGCGGCTGCAAGCCAAGATCGGCCTGCACCTCGACGCCGAGCGGTGCTTCGGTCTTGCGCACGGCCACCTCACGCTCGGCCTCTTCGCGCAGAACGGCCAGCACACTGTCATCCATCGCCTTGCGGCGCAGCGGCGGCGGCGGGTCTATCGAGGCCAGATCGGCGGGGTCGATCACCGGTGGCGGAACCACCTCGGTTTGGACCTCCATCATCGGTTCAAACGCTGATTCGTCATCTTCGGGAACGAAGATTTCCTCTGAAAGCTGCTCTTCGGCTTCAACCTCGGGATGACGCTGAAACCAGGCATTGCCACAGTTCGAACACTGCACATCGCGCCCGACGTCGGGGATGGCTGCGTCATCCACCTCATACTGCGCATCGCAATTCGGGCAAATCAGCCGCATCTTGTCCCGTCCCGGAGGGGCACCATTCCGACCGCGCCCACCTGTTCTTTCCGATTGTTGTAGCAACGATGCTGCGGTTCTCCAAGCCTTGTGTGCAATTCCATCACACGAACCCACCACAACCGATTGAATCTGGCGCGAAACCGGGCAAGACTGCAACTATCCGGCGGAGCAGCCGGTCTTGAGGGTCTTTCCCGTGATCGCGTTCGACAATGTCGCCTACGGCTATGGCGGGGCGGAACTTCTGTCCGAAGTGTCGCTGCGGCTTGCCCCCGGATCGTTCCACTTCCTGACCGGGCCGTCGGGGGCGGGCAAATCCACGTTCCTCAAGCTGTGCTACGGCGTATTGCTGCCCACCTCCGGCCAGATCCAGATTTTCGAGCGGGACGTCCGCAGCCTTGGGCGCGATGACATCGCCCGCACCCGCCGCCGCATCGGCGTCGTGCATCAGGATTGCCAATTCCTCGATCATCTGCCGCTTGCCGCCAACGTCGCCTTGCCCCTGACCGTGGCCGAGCGGGATACCGCAATCAGCGACCTGACCGACCTTTTGGGCTGGGTTGGCCTGTCACATCTGGCCGATGCGCTGCCGCCCTCGCTGTCGGGGGGGGAACGCCAGCGCGCGGCGCTTGCGCGCGCCGTCATCATCGCGCCCGATGTGATCCTTGCCGACGAGCCAACCGGCAATGTCGACTGGGAGATGTCGCTGCGCCTGCTCAGCCTGCTGGTCGAGTTGAACAAGATGGGCAAGACGATTCTCGTTGCCACGCATGACCTGAACCTGATCCGCACCGCCAAACAACAGGTCGCGGCGCGCGTCCTGCGGATCAAGAACCGCCGCATCCAGCTTGCCGGGGCCGACCTGTGACATTGCCCCCCGCCCGCCTGACTGAACGTCACCCCGACCGCGTCGTGCCACCCTCCGGCCCCACGGCATGGCTTACCACGCTCACCTCTGCGGCGATGGCGTTTCTTGCCGTATTCGCGCTGGCCCTTGCCCTTGCCTCGGGCCGTCTTGCCGACCGCTGGTCGGAAGGTCTTGCCGATTCCGCGACCATCCGCATCTCGGCCCCCGCGGACCAGATGGCTCTGCAAACCCAGACCGTCCTCGACCTGCTGGCGACCACCCCCGGCGTCGGATCGGCCCGCGCCCTGACTGATGAGGAACAGCGCGCCTTGCTGGAGCCGTGGTTCGGCCCTGACCTGCCGCTGGATGCGCTGCCGATCCCGCGCCTGATCGACCTGACCGAGACCGGTGCGGGGTATGACGGCGAGGGGTTGCGCCAACGCCTTGCGGCCGAAGCCCCCGGCGCGGTGCTTGACGATCATACCCGCTGGCGCAAGCCGCTTGCCGTTGCCGCCGAACGCCTGCGCTTCTTCGGCCTGATCTCGGTCCTGCTGATCCTCGGCACGATGGGGGCGATGATCACGCTTGCGGCCAATGCGGCCCTTGCCACAAACGCGCAGGTCATCCGGGTGTTGCGGCTGATCGGCGCGCGCGATGCCTTCATCGCCCGCGCCTTCGTGCGCCGATTTACCTTGCGCGCGCTGACCGGTGCCGCCATCGGCACTGCGCTTGGCATGGCGGCCATCGCCGCCCTGCCCTCGGCCAATGCCGCCGGTGGCTTCCTGACCGGCCTTGGATTTCAGGGCGCAGGCTGGCTTTGGCCGCTCGGGCTGCCACCCCTTGCCGCCGTAGTGGCGTTTGTTGCCACCCGATTTGCCGCTTTCCGCAAACTGAGGGAGCTTACCTGATGCGTCACGCCCTCCAATGGCTGCTGTCGCTGATCTATGTGATGCAGATGTATCTTGCGATGATCCTGCTGGCGGTCATCTTCACGCCGCTGGCCCTGTTCTGGCGCGGCGCGTCGTTCTTCTGGATGCAGAGCTTCTGCAAATGGGCGCGGTTTTCGGCGCACTGGATCGTGGGGCTGCGATCCGAAGTGCGGGGCGAGATCCCCACCGATCCGGTCCTTGTCGCGTCAAAGCACCAGTCATTTTTTGACAGCATCATCCTGTTTTCGGTGCTGCCGGCGCCCCGTTTCATCATGAAAAAGCAATTGGCCTGGATTCCGGTGATGGGCTGGCATGCGCTGCGGATCGGCTGCATCCCAGTTGATCGCGGCAAGCGTGGCGCTGCGATCAAGCAGATGCTGGCCGCCGTTGCAACTGGCGCGCAGACGCCGGGGCAACTGATCATCTACCCGCAGGGCACCCGCATTGCGCCCGGCGTAAAGGCCCCGTTCAAGGCGGGCAGCGGCGCGCTGTACCAGGAACTGGGGCAGGATTGCGTCCCTGCCGCCACCAATGTCGGCCTGTTCTGGCCGCGCCACGGTATCTACCGCAAGCGCGGGCTTGCCGTCGTCGAATTCCTGCCGCGGATCGCCACGGGAAAACCGATCCCGGATTTCATGGTGGTGCTTGAGGCGCAGATCGAAACCGCTTCGAACCGCCTGATGGCCGAGGCGGACCTCGCCGTGGCAAAAGGCTGATCATGCCGACCGACCCCGCTACCGCCCGCTTCATCGCCGACCAGATGGCGCAGGCGGGCGATGTAGCGCTACGCAAGATGTTTGGCGAATATGCGGTCTATCTTGATGCCAAGCTTGTGGCGCTGATCTGCGACAATCAGCTTTTCGTCAAACCCACCGCCGGGGCGGTGGCCCTGATCGCTGACCCGCAGATGGCTCCGCCCTATCCCGGCGCGAAGCCGCAGATCGTTGTGGCGGACGAGATTGACGACCCCGACCGGCTTGCCGCCCTGATCCGTGCCGTGGCGCACGACCTGCCGCCACCCAAACCAAAAGTCCCTAAAAAGCCGCGCACCCCAGAGGTGTGAACGAAAGACCCGATGATGGACGCGATCACCACACTCGACGATCTTCACCGCCATTACGGCATACCCGGACAGGCGGCGACCGTGAAGGTCACCACCTGTCTGACTCCCGCCTATCAGGCGTTCCTCGACCGCTCCCGGTTCTGCGTGCTGACCACGGTGGGGCCGGAGGGCACCGATGGCAGTCCGCGCGGCGACGAATGCCCGGTGGTGACGGTGCTCGACCCCGGCACGCTGGCGTTGCCCGACTGGAAAGGGAATGAGCGGATCGACAGCCTGCGCAACATCGTCCGCGACCCGCGCGTCAGCCTGATGTTCCTGATCCCCGGCTCCAACACCGCGTTGCGCGTCAACGGCACTGCCATTGTTACCGCCGACGCAGCTCTGCGCGCCCGGTTTCTGCGCGACGCCGCACAGCCCCGCTCGGTCATCATCATAACCATAGCGCAGGTCTATTCCCAATGCGCGCGCGCTCTGATCCGCTCCGCGCTGTGGACCAGCGGCGACCAGTCGGCAGGCCTGCCCACCGTGGGCGACATGCTGCGCGAGATCACCGATGGCAGCATCGACGGGGCGGCCTATGATTTCGAATGGCCGGGCCGCGCGGCAAAGTCGATGTGGTAGCGCACCGCTGGTCTTGGGTTTCTTTTCGGAAAAAATACCCAACTCCAGCACGTGCCAACCGGTGCAACACCGGTTTCATCGCGCTGGAAAAGCCACATCCGCCACGACACCAGTGCGACAACTCACCCCGAGGCACCTACGCGGTCATGCCAGTTTCAGCGTCATGACCCCGGCAATGATCAACCCGATGCCGCCGATCCGCATCATCGTCACCGGCTCGCCGAACAGAAAAACGGCCAGCACCGCCGTGCCTGCCGCCCCGATCCCGACCCAGACGGCTTAGACCGTGCCGACGGGAACAGCCCGCATCGCAAGGCTCAACAGCTAAAAGCTCAACAGCGCCCCCACCACGGTCAGAACACTCGGTATCGGTCGGGTGAACCCTTCGGAGTATTTCAACCCGATGGCCTAGAACGTCTCCATCACCCCCGCAATCAGCCCGATCAGCCAAGATTCATGCTACGCGGCCAACCCCTTGGACCCCATGTCGAGATATTTCTGTCGCCTGTCTTTCACCAGAACATCCGGTTTCTTGCCCGTCAGTTCCTTCAGCATCGCCTCCACGGCTTTGCCGACCGCCTCGATCGTGTCGCGCCGCGCCCGCTGCGCGCCGCCTGTCGGTTCCTTGATGATCCGGTCGATCACCCCCAGCTTTTGCAGATCCTGCGCGGTCAGACGCAGCGCCTCGGCCGCTTCGCGCATTTTTTCGGCGTCTTTCCACAGGATGCTGGCGCAGCCTTCCGGCGAAATCACCGAATAAATCGAATGCTCCAGCATCGCGATCCGGTTCGCGGTGGCAAAGGCCACCGCCCCGCCCGACCCGCCTTCGCCAATGATAACCGACACCAGCGGCACCCCGATCGACAGGCATTTCGCGGTCGAGGTCGCAATCGCCTCTGACTGCCCCCGTTCCTCTGCGCCTTTGCCGGGATAAGCGCCGGGCGTGTCGATCAGCGTGATCACCGGCAGGTGAAACCGGTGTGCAATGTCCATCAGGCGAATCGCCTTGCGGTAGCCTTCGGGTCGGGCCATGCCAAAATTCCGCTCGATCCGGGTTTTGGTATCTGCGCCCTTCTCATGCCCGATCACCATGACCGGCGCATCGTTGAACCTGGCCAGACCGCCCATAACGGCATGGTCGTCGGCAAAGTTCCGATCCCCCGCCAGCGGCGTGAATTCGGTGAACAGCGCTTCGATGTAATCCTTGCAGTGTGGCCGGTCGGGGTGCCGCGCAACCTGGCATTTCCGCCAGGGGCTGAGATCGCGGTACAGATCGCGCAGCATCGTCTCGGCCTTGCGGTCCAGTGCGGCCGCCTCTTTCTCCACGTCCATCTCGCGGTTTGCCCGCGCCATCGCGCGTAGTTCCTCAGCCTTGCCTTCGATCTCGGCCAAGGGCTTTTCAAACTCGAGGTAATTCATGCGATCTTCCTCCGTGGACGGCCCCTGTATGACCGTGGCCCGGCGGGGATGCAACTCGGCACGATTGGCGCAGTGGGCACAGGGCAGGGCCAAAGCAGGCGGACCCGAGACTGTGAAGCGGCCAACGATCATGAAAAACGACTGATCCGCGTTTCAGGTCATGACTGCTTTTGCGCGGGATGCCCTTTGCAAGGCGCTGATCTTGGAAAAACCATTCGCAAGGAAATGCGGGTTTGCCGAGTGGCGCAAAGCCAAACCCCGCCGATACCGCAAAACAGCAACGCCCCGGACCATTGGTCCGGGGCGTGCATCCTCCCACTTCGCTGCCTTAGGCCTCCCCTCCCTTGGCAGCACGGGTATCTGGTTCGCCGGATGGTCAATAGATCACCTTCCGGCATCAGCATCTGCCCGCTTTCTGGCCGTTGTGTCAACGAGTCTTCCGCGACCCGCCCCTCCACTTGAAAACCCTGCGCTACGATCGTCGCGAATTGTCCAAGACTTCACCGGCGCGCTGTCGCATGGTGCGACGCGACACCCTGCGGAGCGCGTCTATGATTCACACACCCTATCTGCTTTTTCTTGGCGATGCCGCCGATCCGCTGGCCGCCAAGGTCGCACAAGGCATCAAGGACTGGCGGCCTGAATATGCCGTGGGCCAGTACCGCATGCCCGGATGCAATGCCGACATGGGCCTGCCCGACATGACTTTGGCCGACGCCGCGGCGGCGGGCGTCAGGACCGTTGTAATCGGTGTGGCAAACCGCGGGGGTATCATAAGCCCTGGCTGGAAGAAGGTCCTGATCGCAGCACTGGAGGAGGGGTTTGATCTTGCATCCGGGCTGCACAACCTTTTGCGCGACGAACCCGACCTTGCCGCCGTCGCGCATGCGACAGGGCGAACCCTGCATGACGTGCGCGTCCCGAGCGTAAGCTACCCCATCGCCAATGGCAAAAAGCGCAGCGGCAAGCGTATGCTGGCAGTCGGCACCGACTGTTCCATCGGCAAGATGTATACCGCGCTTTGTATCGACCGGGAAATGCGCGCCCGCGGACTGAAATCCACATTCCGCGCCACCGGGCAGACCGGTATTCTTATTACGGGTGACGGCGTGCCACTGGACGCGGTGATCGCGGATTTCATGGCAGGATCGGTCGAATGGCTGACGCCGGACAATGATCCCGACCACTGGGATCTGATCGAGGGGCAAGGCAGCCTGTTCCATGTCTCGTATTCCGGCGTGACACTTGCGCTGATCCACGGGGGCCAGCCCGATGCGCTGATAATCTGTCACGAGCCGACTCGGGTGCATATGCGCGGCCTGCCCGGCTACAAATTGCCCAGCATCGAAGATGTGCGCGATATGGCCCTGGCACTGGCCCGGATACCAAACCCGGCTTGCGTGGCGGTGGGCGTGTCGATCAACACGCAGCACATGTCCGAAGACGACGCCACCGCCTATCTGGCCGAGGCAGAGGCGCGCACCGGCCTGCCCGCCACCGACCCGTTCCGCTTTGGCGCAGGAAAACTGGTGGATGCGATGCTCGCTGTCTGAAATACCCCTCATCAAGCCCTGCCCGGCTTTCATCGGGCCCGCCGCCGAGCGAAGATAGCCGGCCACGGCTTGATAAGTGCCCCGCCCCACTGTCTGACCTCTCCGAAAGCAACCGATGATCACCGTTACGCCCGACATCTTCCGCCTCGCGCACGTCTTTACCATCAGCCGGGGCAGCCGCACCGAAGCGCGGGTGCTGACCGTCCGGATCACGCGCGGCGGGGTTAGCGGCTGGGGTGAATGTGTGCCTTATGCTCGCTACGGCGAAACGCCGGACAGCGTGACCGCCCAGATCGAAAGCCTGCCGGCCGATATCAGCCGCGACGCCCTGCAAACCGCGCTTCCGGCCGGGGCCGCCCGCAATGCGGTCGATTGCGCGCTGTGGGACCTTGAGGCCAAGCAAACCGGCCAACGTGTCTGGCAACTGGCGGGCCTTTCCGAACCCGGCCCCGAAATCACCGCCTACACGCTGTCACTCGATACGCCGGAAAACATGCGAGCGCAGGCCATGAAACACGCCCATCGCCCGCTGTTGAAGATCAAACTCGGCACGCCCGATGACATGGCCCGACTGGAGGCGGTCCGTACCGGAGCGCCGAAGACGACCATTATCGTCGATGCCAATGAGGGTTGGACAGCCGAGGTTTACTCCGACCTCGCCCCGCATCTGCTGCGCCTTGGCGTGGCGTTGGTGGAACAGCCGCTGCCCGCAGGTGCCGATGACATGCTGGCCGAGATTGCGCGCCCCCTGCCCGTCTGCGCGGATGAAAGCTGCCATGACCGTCATTCCTTGCCCGGACTGCGCGGCAAGTATGACATGGTGAACCTCAAGCTGGACAAGACCGGCGGGCTGACCGAAGGCTTTGCACTGAAACAAATGGCGCTGGCCGAAGGTTACGGCCTGATGATCGGCTGCATGGTCGGCTCCAGCCTCGCTATGGCTCCGGCAACACTTCTGGCCCAGGGCGCCGCCTATACCGACCTTGACGGTCCGCTGCTTCTGGCCGAAGACCGCGAGAACCCGCTGACCTTTGATAAGGCTGGCGTTCACCCGCCCACCGCCAAGTTATGGGGATGACCATGAGCCGGACCGTCTATGTGAATGGCACCTATCTGCCCGAGGAAGATGCGAAGATCAGCATCTTCGACCGCGGCTTTCTGATGGCCGATGGCGTTTATGAAGTAACGTCAGTGCTGGGCGGAAAGCTTATAGATTTCGAAGGCCATTGCCGCCGCCTTGCACGGTCGCTGGGTGAACTCGATATGGCTGCCCCGATCGGCGATGACGACCTGCTGGCGATCCACCGCGAACTGGTTGCGCTGAACGGTGTGGTTGACGGCATGGTCTATCTTCAGGTCACGCGCGGCGCACCCAGCGACCGCGATTTCGCGTTTCCCGACCCGGAAATCACCCCCTCCACCCTTGTGATGTTCACCCAGTCAAAGCCCGGCCTGGCCGACAGCCCGGCGGCAAAAGCAGGGATGAAGGTGATCTCGATCCCCGACATCCGTTGGGGGCGGCGCGACATCAAGACGGTGCAGCTTCTGTATCCGTCGATGGGCAAGATGATGGCGAAAAAGGCCGGGGCCGATGACGCCTGGATGGTCGAAGACGGGTTCGTGACCGAAGGCACGTCGAACAACACCTACATCGTCAAGGGCAACCGCATCATCACGCGGCACCTTGGGACCGAGATCTTGCATGGCATTACCCGCAGCGCTGTCCTGCGCTGTGCCGCCGAAGCGCAGATGGAAGTGGAAGAGCGCGCCTTTACGATCGACGAGGCCAAGGCGGCGGATGAGGCGTTCTTCACCTCGGCCTCGGCGTTCGTGATGCCGGTGGTCGAGATTGACGGTTCCCCCTTGGGACAGGGAAAACCCGGTCCGGTTGCAACAAGGCTGCGCGAAATCTACCTGGACGAGATGCGTAAAGCGGCCATCTGAAACCGAAGGCTTGGCATTGTGTCCAGTTGCAGCATTGCGGCACGCTGAAACAAAGGATTTGTCGACAACGGGAAACGGAAAACCGGACAATGCACCACCGATTGACACAATATTTACAGACCCTTAACGTCTGACGGTAGTTTTTCGGTTGAGGGTTTCATGGGCTCGATTCTTCTACTCAGTTTGCTGTCAGTCGGTTTACTTGCAGCGCTGGTCGGGGCCAGTTCATCCGATGCCGATGACCCGGATACCGCTCCCATCCCGGAAACAGCCCCCGCCGATCCCGTCAATACGATAAACGGCACCGATAGCTCCGACGATATTACCGGCACACCGCAACGCGACCTGATCCTTGCGGCGGGCGGTGACGACCTTGTCGTTGGCTTGGCCCGCGCCGATACGATTGACGGCGGCACAGGCGATGACAGCCTGAGCGGCGGTGCGGGCGACGATTCCCTGATCGGTGGCCTTGGCAACGACAATGTCGCGGGAAACGCGGGTGATGACACCGTGCTGGGTGCCGAAGGCGATGACGAGTTGTTCGGAGACGAGGGTAATGATCTGGTGCTGGGCGGTGCCGGTGACGATACTATCTATGGCTGGTACGGCGACGACACGCTCGGCGGCAGTCTGGGTCGCGATGAGATCGTCAGCGAGTATGGAAGCGACCTAATATCGGGCGGATTTGGTGCAGATCTGCTGCAGAGCACCGACAGCCCGCTGGAATTGGGGGCCGACACGGTTGATGGCGGCGAGGGGGATGACAGCATTGTCGCCGACGCAGGCGATCTTCTGACCGGGAGCGGCGGAGCGGACAACTTCACAGCAACCGCCTGGTATGATCAGGATGACACCCCGGTGCAGCCGGACGGCACATCGGCACCCCTTGTCATCACCGATTTCAGCCAGACCGAGGATACACTGGAAGTGGACTTTTTCGGGCAGCCGAATGACAGCTTCGAAGTGCTTCCCACCGGTGATGGCCTTGGCACCGAAGTCTGGGCGAACGGGTTGCTGCGCGCCGTCCTGCAGGGCGTCGACGTGGATACCCTTGATCTGTCGCGAATAACCTCACTCAATGAGGGTTTTTTCGTCTGAGCGGTCAGCCGCCCTTGCCGACATTCTGCTGAAAAGCTGCATTGAACGCGGCAGTCTTGTCCGCGTCGGCATCTGTCTGATGCTGTGCCACCCAATCGGCATAGGGCATGCCATAGACAATTTCCCGCGCGGCCTCCTTTTCCATCGGAATGCCGCGTTTGGCCGCGGCCTCCTGATACCAGCGGCTCAGGCAGTTGCGGCAAAACCCGCCCAGGTTCATCAGATCGATGTTCTGTACGTCCGGCCGTTTGACCATCATGTGATGGATCAGCGTGCGAAACGCTGCGGCCTCAAGTTCGATTCTGGTTGCATCGTCCATATGACCCTCCTCAGGTTCACATTGAAATGGGGCTGCGCGCTTCGGCGTCAATCAGCGCGCTCCGCAGGATCGGCGCAAGCCGCGTGGCCCAGGCGGTCTGCTGGTCAGCCTTTGCGATCAGGTCCTGGCGCAATTCGATCAGTGTGTTGTGCCGCCCCGGCTGCAAGGCATGCTGGTCGATCGCGTCGCCCGGCAAGTGGCCGGCATAGGGTTCATTCTCGCCGATGCACAGGTCCGGCTCGGCGATCAGACGGGCCAGAAGTGGCTGCGACAGCCGCCCGTCCAGATGGGAATAGAGGATGCCGACGTGCCAGGGCCGGGGGGGGCGACCTTTCAGGCAGGGGGTAAAGGAATGAATGGCGACGATCACCGTATCAGCCTGCCGCGCCGCCAACCGCGCCAGCGCTGCGTGATAGGGCCGGTACAACAGCGCCAGCCGCCGCGCCGTCTCGGCCGCGTCAACGCAGCGGTTGGCGGGAATGATCGTCCCGTCATAAAGCCGCATGATGAGGGTCGGATCATCCTGGCCCCGGTTCGGGTCGATCACCAGACGCGAGAAATTCGACAGGATCGCGGGTGCGTCCAGCACCGCGGCCAGCGCACGGGTCAGCCCCGCAGCCCCCGGATCATAGGCGATGTGACGCTCCATATCCGCAGTGGCGATGCCAAGGGTGCCACCACCGATGTCGGGCGGCACCCGGTTGGTCGCATGGTCGCAGGTCACCAGCCAGCGCGACGGGCGGTCTTCACCGATTATTTCATAGGCGTTCACGTCATGCCTCTGTCGCCACCGCGTGTCATCTGCCGGTTTAGGGCGGCACGCCGGAAAGCGCCAGTTGCCCCGTTGCAGGAATTCCGCCATAAGACCAGCGGCCCACCGCGAGACAGTAACACGATAAAGGATCGAGGCAGAATGAGACGCCTTCGCAACGTGAAGATCGTGGCCACGCTGGGCCCGGCCTCTAACGACTACGCCACCATCCGCGCCTTGTTCGAGGCGGGGGCCGATGTGTTCCGCCTGAACATGAGCCACGGCACGCATGACGATATCCGCGCACGCCATGTCATCATCCGCCAGATCGAGGCCGATACAGGCCGCCCGATCTGCATTCTTGCCGACCTGCAGGGACCAAAGCTGCGCGTTGGCGTCTTTGCCGCCGGGTCGGAAGACCTGATCGATGGTGCGGCCTTTCGGATGGATCTTGACCCGACGCCCGGCACCCTGGCCCGCGTGAACCTGCCGCATCCCGAGATTTTCGCGGCCCTTGAACCCGGTACTGCCTTGCTGGTGAACGATGGCAAGATCAGGCTGAAGGTTGACAGCTGCGGACCGGACTTTGCAGATTGCACCGTGACGGTTGGCGGCACGATTTCCAACCGCAAGGGCGTGAATGTGCCGGACGTGGTGCTGCCGGTGGCCGCCCTTTCCGACAAGGACCGCAAGGATCTGGAATTTGCCTGCGATCTGGGCGTCGACTGGCTGGCGCTGTCTTTCGTGCAGCGCCCCGAGGACGTGATCGAGGCGCGCGCACTGGCAAAGGGTCGTGCGGCGATCTTGTCGAAGATCGAGAAACCGGCAGCGGTCAAGGCCTATGCCGAAATTCTGGCGGTGTCGGACGGAATCATGGTGGCGCGTGGCGATCTGGGTGTCGAGTTGCCGATCTATGCCGTGCCGCCGATCCAGAAGCAGTTGGTGCGTGGTGCGCGCGCGGCAGCAAAGCCGGTGATCGTGGCCACGCAGATGCTGGAGTCAATGATCGAATCGCCGATGCCGACGCGGGCCGAAGTGTCTGACGTGGCGACTGCGATCTATGAAGGTGCCGACGCAATCATGCTGTCGGCAGAATCTGCGGCCGGTGCCTATCCGGTCGAAGCAGTGACGATGATGAACAATGTGGCAATGTCGGTCGAACGCGATCCGACCTATCGCAGCATCATCGAAGCCAGCCGCTCCGCCAAGCGTACGACCATCGCCGACGGCATCGTTGCCGCCGCGCGCGAGATTGCCGAAAGCACCGATATCAAGGCGATCTGCTGCTTTTCGCAGACCGGCACAACGGTGTCGCTGGTGGCACGTGAACGCCCTCGCGTCCCGATCCTCGCACTGACCCCCCTGATCGAGACGGCCCGGCGGATGTGCCTGACCTGGGGCACGCATTGCGTGATCACCGAAATGCAAGAGCGGTTCAAAGGCGCGGTGATCGCCGCCGCTCGCGCTGCACGCGAGTACGGATTCGCGTTGACCGACCAGGTTGTGGTGACCGCAGGCGTTCCGTTCAATGTGCAGGGGACGACCAATATTCTGCGGGTCGCACCTTGTGACGAGCGGTTGATTTTGAACGTCGATCCCGAATAGTCTTTCCCCTGACCGGGGGAGAGGTTGATGGATACGGATCTGATGATGGTGATCGGCGTCACGCTGGGCGTGCTGTCGATTCCCGCTTTGCTGTCGGCCTACTCGGAAGGGCGACCACCCCGCCTTGCGGCTATCGTCGTGCTGATCGCAGGGACGCTGGTCGTTGTGGCACTGATTCAGAAACCGTCGGGTTATACGGTGCGCGAGATATTGCTGGCGTTTGCATCGGTGTTTGGCCGGTTCACCCGCTGATCGGCCGGAATCCTCTTGCGCGGCCGCAAGCGCTTGCCTATACGCCGCACTTCGACACCCCGCGCGTCCGGCCCAAGTGGCATGCCGAGTCGTGCGTTCAACAACTCGTAAAGAGGAGCTGTAAATGCCCAAGATGAAGACCAAATCCGCCGCGAAAAAGCGGTTCTCCTTCACGGCCACAGGCAAAGTGAAGTCAGGCCCTGCCGGGAAACGTCACGGCATGATCAAACGCTCGACGAAGTTCATTCG
>JANNWS010000206.1:0-27180 GCA_031408575.1 Rhodobacterales bacterium | reverse complement strand
GGCACCATCGCGTTGAACCGCGAACCATCGGCAAGGCGGGCGTCGACATAGGGGTTTGATTCGTCAACGCGGCGACCCACGGCGGATACGATCTTGTCGATGATCCGCAGCAGGTGGCGTTCGTCCTTGAAGGTGATGTCGGTCAGCATCAGCTTGCCATCACGTTCGACGAAAATGCGGCGTGGGCCGTTTACCAGAATATCGTTGACCGTATCGTCTTTGAGCAGCGGTTCCAGCGGGCCAAGGCCCATCACCTCGTCATAAAGTTCCTGATGAAGCGAGGAACGGTCATCCTTGTTCAGAACGACACTCATCTCTTCCAGCGCCTCGGCGGTGATCGCCGCGATCTCGGATTTCAGGCTGGTCTCGGACGCGGTTTCAAGGGCCGCAAGGTTGAGGTTGTCGAGCAGGCGCTTGTGCAGTTCCACCTTCAGTTCTGCCAGCTTCTCCTTGCGCTTCTTGTCTTTTTCGGCGGCAACAACGTCGGCCGGCTGGCGCGGCTGCACGGTGCCTGCGCGCTGCTGGCCGGTCTTGAGATCAACCGGAGATGCTTTTGGTGCCGAGGTTGCAGCCGTTACCGGAGCGGTTGGTGCCAGTTTTACCACCGGATCGGCCTGTTTCTTGTATCGAGAAAACATTATTAACCCTTCCCGGCCTCAACCGCTTTGTTCAGGTCGTAAAGCGATTTGGCGAGTTTCTGAATTTCGCGCCGGAGCGGATTTTTGGCCGCACTCTCGGCAATTGGCAGGCCGTGATCGTTGGCCTGCGTGATCTGACGACCGCCATCGGGCAATTGTACTTCGATGTCGATATCCAGGCTTTCGGCCATCCGCTTGACGCGGCTGCGTGCCGACAGGTCGGTGAACTTGGGGGCGCGGTTCAGCACGAAGCGCAGCTTTTCAACTGGCAGGTCCTCAGCCTTCAGCGCGCGCACCAGACGCAGCACATTCTGCGCCGAGCGCAGGTCAAGCTCGATCAACGCGAAATATACATGCGCGCGGCTGAGAACGGTTTCGGTCCAGCTGACAACGGTAGACGGCATGTCGACCACGACGAAATCGAAATTCGCTTCGGCCATCTCGATGATCCGGCTGATATCTTCGCCGGACACAATCTCAAGCGGCAACATTTCGGGCGGTGCAGTGAACACATGCAGCTTGTCGTTAAAGGTCAGCATGGATTGCAGGAAAACATCGCTGTCAACATTGCCGGCATCGGACAGCACATCGAACACGGCCTCTTTGCGGGGCAGGTCGAGATAAGTCGAAACCGATCCAAACTGGAACGCAAAATCCAGCAGGCAGACGCGGGGGGCGTCCGTCTTGCTTACGGTTGCCAGCTCCCATGCTAGGTTGGTGGCGAAGGTCGTGGTGCCGACGCCGCCGGCCAGGCCGTGGACCGGCAAAAGGACGCCATCGCGGTCGCCCTTGGCCTTGAACTTGGGTGCATGGGCGGGGGCTTCAACGGGAACCGTGACTAGTTGAACCGGGGCCGGCGCGGGTTGGCGCACACGGGTGATCGCTTCGCGCAGCGCCCCCTCGGGCAGCGGATAAGGCACGAAGTCTTCGGCACCGAGGCGCAGAAGCTGGTGCAAGGCGATCGGGCTGACCTGATCAGCGATCAGGATGACCTTTATCTTGCGGCTCTTCGCAGTCTTGATGATTTCGATGATACGGGACAGATCGCTTTCATCATCGCCATCCACGGCGATTGCCACGAACTCCAGCGTCGCCGCTTCGGGTTGATCGAGGAAGATGGCGGCATCCTCGAACGACAGATCGCCCCAGCTTTCGCCCAGTTCAAGTTCCATGTCGTCGATCAGCAGATCGAAGTTCTGCACATCGCGCGAAATCGTGCACGCAAGGATCGGTGCCGGTTCCGGTTGCAGCGTCGCCACGCTAGTCATCGCCTCAAGTCCCTTTCCACCATGGACCCTACGGGGGTGTTGTGCGGTTCTGGCCCTGATCTCTGGGCTAGTCCGCCTTCTCCCGTCTGGTCCGCGCACGACTCGTATCGGTGCGCACTGCTGCCATTGGGATCAGGTTGGTGGGTAATGGTGGCGAGAATTGGGCTAAAAAAACGTCATTGTTTGGTTTTTGGCGACTGTAGGGGCTGCGGCCGCATGATTGCGGCCGCGCCGCGAGTCAGCCGCCGCCGTTCGGGGCCGTCTGTGTTTCGATGATCTGGTTCTGCGGATGGGCCGGGATAGCCGACTTCACGTATTCGCGGAACACGACCTGCGCGTATTTGCCGTTCATAACCGTGGGATGGTTCTGCACAAAGCCTGACACTTCGGTCACTGTCCGGCGATTGCGCAGTTCAGGTGCGGTGGTTTGCACCAGAGGCTGCGACTTGCCGAACGACACCAGCGCTTCAAGCCGCGAGCGGCTGATCCCCTGGGTGCCAAGGAAAGACACCACAGCCTCGGCCCGGCGCTTGCCCAAAGCCTGGTTGAACGCGCTGCCGCCAACAAGATCGGTATGCCCATAGACGCGGAAGCGCACTTCCGGGAACTGGCGTATCCAGGTCGCCTGCTGGCGCAGGATCGCCATGGCGGCAGGGTCAAGCTGGGACGAGTTGAAGGCAAAGTTCACCGTGTTCGGCACTTCCTGCGAGAACCGCTGACCAAGCGCCAGTGTAAAGCTCTGATCGCCGCTTTGAACGCCGGTGTTGTTCATCGTGGCGTTGCCAAAATCACCGGTGTTGACGTTCGACCCTGCCTCTTGATCGCAGGCGGCGAGGGCAAAGACGGCGACGAGAACTGCGTAAGGTTTCATCCGCATGGCCTATTCCATCACATAGCCGTAGGAGCCGCTGAAGTCTTGACGCGCGACTTCGCCGGCGGCACCCGTCTTGGGCGCCGCACCGTTGGTCTTGCCGAAAAGGAACAATTCACGTTCCGTGGGAATGCGAACCCGGTCGGTTGGCAGGGCCAGCGCCTCGCCACGGGTCGGCGTGACCAGATGCGGGGTCACGATGATGACAAGCTCGCTTTGCGCACGTTGATATTCGGTGCTGCGGAACAGCGCGCCAAGCACCGGAATGTCACCCAGCCACGGCACCTGACCGTTCAGATCACGAAAGTCGTCCTGCAACAGCCCGGCAATTGCGAAACTTTCGCCGTCGCGCATTTCGACCGTGGTCGATGTTTCGCGCCGCTTGAAGGCGTTGATTGTGAAGCCGGAACTTTCCAGCGTAACCGTCGAGTCGATCGACGACACGGCGGCATTGATCACAAGGTTGACTGTGTCACCGTCAACCACGGTCGGCGTAAAGTTCAACTCTACCCCGAACGGCTTGTACTCGATGGAGATTTCGTTTTCGCCGGATGCGACCGGGATGGGATACTCGCCACCCGCCAGAAACTTCGCTTCCTGCCCGGACAGCGCCGTCAGGTTGGGCTCGGCCAGTGTGCGGACCATGCCCTTGGATTCGAGTGCTTCAAGCAGGACGGCGAATTCAAGGCTGCCGCTGGAGAAGTTGATGCCAAGCGCGCCGGCACCCTCGCCCCCCAACGGGAAAAGACCGTTGCCCGTAGAGCCACCAATGGTATTGCCGCGGGTAAAGTTTCCGACCCCCGCCGCGCCGTTCGGGCCACTGATCCCAAGGGACGCCGACAGGTTCTTGCTGACCGAACGCTGCATTTCGGCAAAGCGGACTTTCAGCATGACCTGCTGTGTGCCGCCACCCGTCATCAGGTTCGATACACGTTCTGGTGCATAGCGCTCGGCCAGATCAAGTGCGCGATCAAGTTTCGCGACACTTGAAACCTGCCCGGACAGCACGACACCGTCATTGGCGGTGCGAACCTCGATCGGCTCATCTGGAAGGATCTGACGCAGGCGTTCCTTGAATTCGGCCACGTCGGGTGTGACGTTGACCTCGACGTTCGAGATCAGCCTGCCGTCGGCAGACAAAAGCGTCAGCGTGGTGCGCCCCGGTGCCTTGCCAAGCACATAGATCGACCGGTCGGACAGGGTAGAGATGTCTGCGATGCCGGGGTTGGCGATGGACAGCTCTGCAAAGGGCTCGTCGCTTTCAACCACCACGGCGCGGTTCATCGGGACGTTCAGCGAACTGGACGGAGAGCCTTGCATGACGCGCAAAGTCTCGGCTGTAACGGGACTGAGTGCCGTGGTCGAAAGCGCGAGCGCCACGAACCCGGCCTTCCAGAAAGAGCGACTGCTCATGGGGACCTGCCTTTTAATCACGCCTCGATCCGGGTCTTGGAAGCCCGCTATTTCTAATAATGATGCAGTAGATGCGGTTTATTTGCAAGAATCAAAACCTTGGCGCTGTGTTTTGATGTAGCCGCCGCGTAATGCCCCGCAAGCGATGGCGGCTGCTGTAACGACCCACCGCTATATGAAGTGGGTCGCGCGGCTGTCAGTTGGTGCAGGGGATCGGCATTTCTGCAACATCAGCACCTTTGCGGGTCTTTACGGTGCAGACTTTTTCCTCTTCGATCACGGTGACCTGCTCAGGTTCGATCCCCAAAAGACCCGCGCTGTCAACATCGGTGGCGTCGGCGGCAATTTCATCGCCGGTTCCCACCAGTGACAGGGCAAGCCGCCCGGTGGCCTGCGCCTGGGCAAGTCGCGCAACCTGCTGCGGCGTGACCTGAACGGTGACGGTGCGGGCGATGGTCGTGTCGGTCGATCCGTCATTGCTTGAACTTTGATCGACCGCGACAAGCTTGACGCCGGATTCGATCAGACGGGTCATGTCGCCATCCGTGCCAGAGACAGAGCCAGTCCAATAGATATCGACCGTATCGTCAGGGCGCAGAAATCCCGACACGCCCGAGGACACATCGACGCTGATCGCGAAGGCACGCATGCCCTTGGTCAGGCGGGTGGTCAGGCCCGCATCTTCGCCCGGTTCGGTGACCTTGGCGGCAAGGATCGGCTCATACATTTCCATCTGGCGCAGCACGACGCGCGGCTTGGCGCCTTCGGGGAACAACAGCGCCTTGTCGGTAAAGGCGGTTTCCGGCATGGCGCTTTTCGGCCAGGGGATCTGGCGCACGTCTTCGGGTGTCAAAAGGTCGCCATAAGCGAACGCCTTGGTGACGATGAACACGTCGATCAGCGGCCCCAGTTTCGCGCGGGCTGCGCGTTCCTGATCCAGCTCGGCCTGAGTCTGGCTGATGAACCCTTGGGCCATGTAGACCGCGAAACCCGCAAGTGCGAGGCCCAACACCAGGACCAATCCGAACACCATACGCATGCCTTATCCTCTCTCGATGACTCTGTGCTTTGGATTCTCTGTCGCACAGGACGCTTACTTAGTAGCGCAATGGAAACAATGATGGGGAATTGAGGCAGATTCATGGACCAGACGGGGCAGTATCGCGATTTTGGCATCACGTTTGCCCAATATCGCCCTGCGGTCAGTCGGAGTGTTCGGTGCCATGCAGCCCGAGATCGGTGTGGCGGAACGGCAGGGTTGCGCCGTATCAATGCACAAAGGCCGCGATCCGGGGGAAGATCGCGGCCTTTATGGTCAGTATTCGATCAGTTCAGGGCAGTGCCGGCGATCTGTGTGGCGGCGATGTCATCGTTGATGTTGGTGGCGGCGGTCTTCAGACCACCCGACACCGTCGTCATCACAACCAGACCCAGTCCGACGATCGCAGCAGTCAGCACAACCCAGTCAACAGTCACAGCACCGGCTTCGTCGTTCTTGAACGACTTGAAGATGTTCAGCAGTTTCATTTCACATCCCTTTCCAGGAGTTAATCGTTCTCAGGTACACCGCGCCGGTATCTTCGTCTTGCCGCGCCCGGTCAGGGGCGCGGACCGTCTTGGCGACCTGTCAGATCAGTTCAGGGCAGTGCCGGCGATCTGGGTGGCGGCAATGTCAGCGTTGATGTTGGTGGCGGCGGTTTTCAGTCCACCCGAAACGGTCGTCATCACGACCAGGCCCAGGCCAACGATTGCTGCGGTCAGAACGACCCAGTCAACGGTCACGGCGCCAGCTTCGTCATTCTTGAAGGTCTTGAAGATGTTCAGCAGTTTCATTTTACGTCCCTTTCGAGGATTAAATCGTTATCAGGTACACCGCGCCGGTATCTTTGCTGTGCCGCACCCGGTCAGGGGCGAGGACCGCCTTTGGCGACCTGTCAGATCAGTTGAGTGTGGAGCCCGAAGCCTGCGATGCAGTGATGTCGGCCGAGATGTTCGTTGCGGCGGTCTTCAGGCCACCCGAAACGGTCGTCATCACAACCAGGCCCAGGCCAACGATTGCTGCAGTCAGAACGACCCAGTCAACGGTCACGGCGCCAGCTTCGTCATTCTTGAAGTTCTTGAGGATGTTCAGCAGTTTCATGATGTTTCCCTTTCCAAGGAAGTTGCTTGCATTTCCGTCTCGCCGCGTCGGGGTCTTGGTTGGTCCGGCCTCTGAACCGGTCCGTCTTCCGTTCGGCATGGGCCTATAAAGCCCTTGAATCGTGGCCCGATTTGGGCGGGATCAGGGAATTTCTTGACAAGACCCTAAAATCTGCAAAAATCTTACAAGCGATTGATTGGCATGGATTAAAATTTGCAGATATTTTTCGCGCGAGGCGATTGGTAGAAAAAAACCCTGTGTTTTGGCCGATTCGGGGTCGCGTCAACGTGTGAAATGGTAGCTTTGCAGGCCAGTTTCTGTGATGATCCCCGCAGAAAAAGAATAATCAGAGCAGGCTCCGCAGGATGCGGGTTCTTTACATGGCAATCATTGCGGGCCTGCTGGCCGCGCCGGCTGCGTCTTTTGCCGAGACGTTGCCCGGACAAGAAGCGTTTACCTTTCGTCGGGTCAAACCGCCTGCGTCGGGCCAAAAGCGCATCACCGTACAGATCGACCCGGCCGAGCAGGCGCGGCGGCTGGCGACCTTTCCCGATGTAGAGGCACGCACCGAAACCACCGCCCTTGATCCCGTGACACAGCCCGACGGCACACCGGCGGCGCTGGCGCCCGCGCCGGTTCCCAACGCAAGTTATGGCTGGTTCTGGGACAAGGTGCCAACCGGGCTGGCGGCACGGGACGGGCGCTTTACGCTGGCGATTGCTACTCTGGCCCAGGGGCCGGGTGGCGCGTCGGTGCGTGCGCCGCGCCTGCAGGCGATGCAGGAACTTGCGTCAAAATACGGCACCGACATTCTGATGGCGACGATCGGCACCGAAGTGTCGCCCGCGCTGGTGCTTGCGGTGATCGGCATTGAAAGTGGCGGGCGGGCGGATGCAGTCAGTTCAGCCGGGGCGCAGGGGCTGATGCAACTGATCCCCGATACCGCCAAACGGTTTGGGGTCAGCGATAGCACCGATCCGATGCAGAACATCAAGGGCGGGGTCGCCTATCTGGACTGGCTGATGAAGACCTTCGACCGCGATCCGTTGATGGTGCTGGCGGCCTATAACTCGGGCGAGGGGGCGGTGCAGGCCAATGCCGGTATTCCGCCCTATGCCGAGACGCGCGACTATGTGCCGAAGGTGCTGGCCGCCTGGCAGGTGGCGCAGGGCCTTTGCCTGACCCCGCCGGAGCTGGTGACCGATCCCTGCGTGTTCCGGATCATTTCTGCCAGCAACTGAGGCGGTATTGGCGGCAGGCCCCGGATCGGGTTAGGGACGGCGGAGCACGTGTTAAAACCAAATGATCACTTTCGCCCGCCGACCTGAACGCTCGGGAATTTTTGGCGGTCAGCCTGCCTCAAACCGAAAACGCGTCGGCCCATTCGGGGTGACGCTTGCGCTGGGCGTTCACGAAAGGGCAAAGCGGCATGATCCGGAACCCTTCGGCGCGGGCATCGCTGACAAGGCGCGTGACAAGTGCCACGCCCGCCCCGGTTCCGCGAAAACTGTCGGGAACGGATGTGTGATCCGCGATCACGAGGGTGGGCGAAGTGATTGACCAGGTCAGTTCCGCCACTTCGCCGTTCTGTACGATGACGTAGCGGCCTTTGTGGCCGGTGACCTCGCGGGTAATCGGGAAATCAGCCAACGATGGTCGCTTCGGTTGCGGCACGCAAGTCGGCCTCGGAGACGCCATCGGCACATTCGACAATACGAAGGCCGCCCGGCACCACGTCCAGCACGCCCAGATTGGTGATGATGCGGTCGACCACCGCCTTGCCGGTCAGCGGCAGGGTGCAGGCGCGCAGAACCTTCGATTCGCCATGCTTGGACGTGTGGTCCATCACCACGACCACGCGCCCCACCCCTGCGACAAGGTCCATCGCCCCGCCCATGCCCTTCACCAGCTTGCCGGGGATCATCCAGTTCGCCAGATCGCCGTTCTCGGCCACTTCCATCGCGCCAAGGATCGCCATGGCGATCTTGCCGCCCCGGATCATCGCGAAGGATTGAGCACTGTCGAAAAACGCGGTCTGCGGCAGTTCGGTGATGGTCTGTTTTCCTGCGTTGATGAGGTCGGGGTCTTCATCCCCCTCATAGGGAAACGGACCCATGCCGAGCATCCCGTTTTCCGATTGCAGCGTCACCTCGATGCCTGCGGGGATGTAATTCGATACCAGCGTCGGGATGCCGATGCCGAGGTTCACATACCAGCCGTCCTGCAGTTCCTGTGCCGCCCGTGCGGCCATCTGGTTGCGGTCCCACATCATGCAGTCTCCCGTTTGCGAACGGTGCGCTGTTCGATGCGTTTTTCGTGATCGCCCTGAATTATGCGATGCACATAGATGCCGGGAAGGTGGATGGTGTCGGGATCAAGCGCGCCCAGCGGCACGATTTCTTCCACCTCGACAACGCAGACCTTGCCGCAGGTTGCGGCAGGCGGGTTGAAGTTGCGGGCGGTCTTGCGAAACACAAGGTTGCCGGACGGGTCCGCCTTCCACGCCTTGACGATGGACAGGTCGGCCACAAGGCCGCGCTCAAGGATATAATCCTGACCGTCGAAGGTCTTCACGTCCTTGCCGTCGGCGATGACCGTGCCGACGCCGGTCTTGGTATAAAAGCCGGGGATGCCAGCCCCCCCGGCACGCATCCGTTCGGCCAGCGTACCTTGCGGGTTGAATTCAAGCTCCAATTCTCCCGAGAGATACTGGCGCATGAATTCGGCGTTCTCGCCGACATAGGAAGAGATCATCTTTTTCACCTGCCGGGTTTCCAGCAGCACACCAAGGCCGAAGCCATCAACCCCTGCATTGTTCGAGGCGACAGTGAGGTTCTTCGTGCCAGCGTCCCGAATGGCCGCGATCAGAAGTTCAGGGATGCCGCACAGGCCGAAGCCGCCCGACGCGATCAGCATGCCGTCAAACAACAGGCCATCCAGCGCATCGGCCGCCGAGCCGTATACCTTTTTCATCAGAACCCCCACCACCCGCATGTTACCCCTGTTTGGGGTGACGGGCAGGCATAGTCAATTGCCGCAGCGCGGCGGATGTCAGGCCGTGGCGGTTTTGGGGGCCGTCTTCTTGACCGGGGCCTTCTTGGCTGCCGGTTTCTTGACCGCTGCTGTTTTTGCCGGTGCCGCTTTGGCCGTCGCAGTCTTGACCGCCGCCGTTTTCGCCGCCGGTTTTTTGGCAGCAGGCTTTTTAGCAGTCGGCTTTTTGGCAGCGGGCTTGGCGGCTGCGGCTTTGCGCGGGGCCTTGCCCTTGCCACCCTTTCCGGCCTTTTCGGCCACCAGTGCCAGCGCCTCGTCCAGCGTCACGCTTTCCGGCGACAGGTCTTTTGGCAGCGTTGCGTTCACCTTGGCCCATTTGACATACGGGCCGTATTTGCCGGGCATGACCTGCACGATGCCGCCGTCGGGGTGGGTTCCCAGTTCGCGCAGCGGCTCTGCCGCGACGGTGCCACGGCCCCGGGTGGACTTCAGCGCAATCACCTCGACCGCGCGGTTCATCCCAATGGTGAACACCTCATCCACATCGGGGATATTGGCATAGACCGCGCCGTGTTTGACATAAGGGCCAAAGCGCCCGATCGCGGCCTCCACCATTACGCCGTCGGTGGGGTGGGGGCCGATGATGCGGGGCAGGTTCAGCAGCATCAGGGCGCGCTCCAGCGTCAGGCTGTCGGGCGCCCAACCTTTGGGCAGGCTGGCGCGGGGGGGCTTGGGGGCCGCTTCGGTGGCCTCGCCGCGCTGAACGTAGGGGCCGAAGCGACCATTGCGAAGCGTTATGGCGACGCCGTTTTCATCGTGGCCTAGGACCTGACCGTCGGTAAACCCCGCCGCCCCCTCATCACCCGTAGATGAGATCGGGCGGGTGTAACGGCATTCGGGGTAGTTGCCGCAACCGATGAAGGCGCTGCCCGAGCGGGCGGTTTTCAGGTGCAGCCGACCGGTGCCGCAGACCGTGCAGATGCGTGGATCGGACCCGTCTGCGCGGGGGGGATAAAGGTGAGGGGCAAGGAATTCGTCGATCTTGGTCAGGACTTCACCGATGCGCAGGTCGGCGGTTTCCGCAATCGCGGCCGAGAAATCGCGCCAGAAGCGGGCGAGCACCTCTTTATAGTCGCGCTCGCCTGCGGACACGTCATCAAGCTGACCCTCAAGGTCGGCGGTGAAATCGTATTCCACATATTTGCGGAAGTAGTTTGTCAGGAAGGCCGTGACCAGCCGCCCCTTGTCCTCGGGGATCAGGCGGTTCTTGTCGCGGCGGACGTATTCGCGATCCTGAATGGTTGTCAGGATGGAGGCGTAGGTGGAAGGGCGGCCGATGCCGAGTTCTTCCATGCGCTTGACCAGCGTTGCCTCGGTGTAGCGGGGCGGGGGCTGGGTGAAGCTTTGGTTCGGGGTGACGGCGCGTTTCTCGGCCGCCTCTCCCTGCATGATCTGGGGCAGGCGGGCGCTGTCGTCATCGCCATCCTCATCGCGGCCCTCGTCGTAGATCTTGAGAAAACCGTCAAACATCACGACCTGCCCGGTGGCGCGCAGTTCGACCTGCGCATCAGGAGAGGTAAGATCGACAGTGGTACGCTCCATGCGGGCAGCAGACATCTGACTGGCCAATGTGCGCTTCCAGATCAGGTCATACAGCTTGCGCTGGTCGGGTTCGGCCAGTTTCAGCGCGTCAGGGGCGGCGGACATTTCGGTGGGGCGGATGCATTCATGCGCTTCCTGCGCGTTCTTGGCCTTGTTCTTGTACATGCGTGGGCTGTCGGGAACGTATGACGGCCCGAAGCGGCGCTTGATCTCGTCGCGGGCGGCCATGACCGCCTCAGGAGCCATGTCGATGCCGTCGGTGCGCATGTAAGTGATGTAGCCTGCCTCATACAGGCGCTGGGCGGTGGACATGCACTGTTTGGCACCCATGCCGAATTTGCGGCTGGCCTCTTGTTGCAGGGTAGAGGTCATGAAGGGCGGGTAGGGGTTGCGCGAGGCGGGCTTCGCCTCGACCGATTTGACTGACAGGGGGCGGGACTTGACCGCCTGAACCGCCAGTTCGGCGGCGGTTTCGGTGGGGATGTCGAACTTGTCGAGCTTCTTGCCGCCAAGGACAGTTAGGCGGGCCTCGAACTCTTGCCCGCGCGGGGTGACGAGCGTGGCGGCGACGGTCCAGAATTCGCGGGCGCGGAACGCCTCGATTTCCATCTCACGCTCCACGATCAGGCGGAGGCAGACCGACTGCACGCGACCCGCGGATTTTGCACCGGGTAGTTTGCGCCACAGGACGGGCGACAGGGTGAAGCCGACGAGGTAATCCAGCGCGCGGCGGGCAAGATAGGCATCGACCAGTGGCTGGTCGACCTGGCGGGGGTTCTTCATCGCCTCGGTCACGGCGGATTTGGTGATGGCGTTGAAGGTGACCCGGCTGACCGTCTTGCCCTTCTTGATGGTCGAGGCGAGGGCTTCCTGCAGGTGCCACGAGATCGCCTCGCCTTCACGATCCGGGTCGGTGGCCAGAATCAGCACGTCATCGGTTTTCAGCGCTTCGGTGATCGCGCGGATGTGCTTTTTCGACTCGGCCGCGACTTCCCAGGTCATCGCGAAGTCATGCTCGGGGTCCACCGAACCGTCTTTTGGGGGCAAGTCGCGGACATGGCCGTAGGAGGCAAGGACGGTGTAGTCGGAGCCGAGATACGTGTTGATTGTCTTGGCTTTGGCTGGGGATTCGACGACGACGACGGGCATCAAGACCTCATTCCAAAGAACGCCGAACCAAAGGAGGGGCGTGACGGCGGAAGATGGGAGGGAGGGGGGGCAATGTCAATGGAGGTGGGGCGCGGGCGGGGACGGGGCCGCTGTTGTGTCGATTAAACATCTGACAAGCTGTTGATGTTTCAAATTTGATCGTTCTTTTCTGCCGGGATTGCAGCGGTGGTTGCCTGTGTCGCGGATGCGATAGGTCGAATTGCTGGCGGGTCGGAGCGCGTAACAGGCGGGGCGCGGGCCGTGTTGCGGTGGTGCAGTTGGGATGGTTTGCGCAAAACGGCAGGCGGTGCCTTCGTGTCGGGCGTTTCACAGCTGGCCCTTACGGTTCCACAAAGGCAAGACTTCACGATAGCGAATTGTCGGCGATTGAAGCCGGAAGAAGGCGGGTATTTAAGCTGAAAAGAAACGCAATTTGAGTCAAATTGACAGCAAGGGCGTCAGACTGCGCGGGACAAGAGTCCGCCTGCCTGACGAATGATCTTGCCTTCAAGTTCCAGCGTCAGAAGTTCGGGGGCGATCTGGGCGGCGGGCATCGCAAGGTCGCGGATCAACTGATCTTCGGCAAGCGGGCTGGGGCCGAGGCGCGCGAGGATCTGGCCATGCAGGGCAGCCGCTTCGACCAGCGGGCGGCGCAGGGGGATCGGGCCGGGCAGGGGCGGCAGGTTCGGCACGCGTTCTGCCACAGGCCGCAGTGCCGGGCGATGTGTGCCGATGGCTTCGATCACGTCATCGGCGCTGCGGACCAGCGTCGCGCCGTCGCGGATCAGCATGTTGCAGCCAGCGGCGCGGGCATCGAACGGGTGGCCTGGCACCGCCAGCACCTCGCGCCCCTGATCAAGGGCGTTCCGGGCGGTGATGAGGCTGCCGGACCGCGCCGCCGCTTCAACCACCACCACGGCGCGCGACAGGCCCGACACGATCCGGTTGCGCAGCGGGAAATGGCGGGCCTGCGGTTGGGTCCCCATGGGTTGTTCGGAAATGCGGCAACCTTTTTCGGCGATTTCGGCGGCGAGGCCTGCATTTTCTTCGGGGTAGATCACGTCGACGCCGCCCGCCTGCACGGCGACGGTGCCAAGCGGCAACGCGGCGGCATGCGCTTCGGCATCTATGCCACGGGCCAGTCCCGAGACAATGACATAGCCTGCTTCACCCAGACGTTCCGACAGCCGTCGCGCCATCCGCAGGCCCAGGCTGGAAGCATTGCGTGCGCCGACCATGGCGACCATGGGCTGTCCCAGCAGCGCGATATCGCCCTGCGCCCAGAGCACGGGGGGTGCATCGGGCAAGTCCATCAGGGCGGCGGGATAGCCCGGCCGGCCCCAGATTAGCATCTGTGCCTGTGCCAACCGGGCCTGCGCCATTTCATGGCGCACCACCTCAATCGGGCAGGGGGCGTAGTTCTCCACGCCTGCCGCCCGCGCAATCGCCGGCAATTCCGCCAGCGCCGCCGTGGCCGAGCCGTGATCGGCAATCAGCCGATGGAAGGTGACAGCCCCGACCCTGCGGGAGCGAATGAGACGGAGCCACGACGATCCGTCATCGTCCGGGGTGTGTGGGGTAGAGGGTGTGGTGGAAGATAACAGAGCTTCAGCCATCGCAACCTCGTCCCATTCGCCGGATGACATTGCGCGAGGCAAGGTTAACGGGTGGTGAATCGAACTGCACCACAAACAAATATTCCGTGCTGCCTTGCTGCGTTGAACTGGGTCTTGCGGGCGCCTTTTTCCGTGGCTCGCACAGGGTGGGCCATTGCCGTCGCGCGATCATCGAGGGGGATGGGCTGCGTGTCAGCGGTTCAGTGGCGTGGGGCATCGCAGGGAAGGCTGCATGCTGCGGCGAGGCGCGGACTTTGTGCCATGCCCGCCACAGTCGCTGCGCCCTGTATCGCAGGTCGGGCCCGCAGCGCACTGGCCCCGATCCGACCAAAGCGCGCGCGCGGCGGTGTCGGGCCATCATCGCCCACCGGGTAGCACAGAAACAACCGCATCAACAGCAGCAGGGTCACCGTCACGCCCGTGCCAATCAACGCAAGGGCTGCAGCCCAGAACGACAATCCGATTGCCAGCATCACGCCTGCCGCAACATACCCGAGAAACGTTCCGACCAGCACGGCACCAATGAACACCAACCACCCCTTTGCAAACCAACGAGTGACACAACCTTAAGATGCAACATGCCTACAGTTTTACACGTTTGTCATCTTCAGGTTGACGCTGTGCTTCATTTTCGGCGAAACGATGGTATTTTCAGGTCCTTCGTCAGGTTTGCTCGGCATGTCGGCCGGGTTTTTCACTGGCGCAGTGCGCAAATCGGCCTCTGCCGGCGGTTCCCGTTGCAGCCGGCCGCTCCGCCCCTCAATCCCCATTGTATGCGCGCCCGAATTTGATCATATTAGTTTAAAGATATCTGCCCCACCTGCGACGGACGCAAAGCCGGGGCCATGACGGAGCAAGCCATGTTGAACGCCGATGTAGCCCGCCGCCGCGATGACGCCATTTCGCGGGGCGTGGGCATGATGACCCAGATCTATGCCGACCGCGCGCTGAACAGCGAAGTGTGGGATATCGAGGGTAACCGCTATATCGATTTTGCCGCCGGGATCGCGGTGGTCAACACCGGCCATTGCCACCCCAAGGTTATGGCCGCCGTGGCGCATCAGATGACCAAATTCACCCATACCTGTCATCAGGTTCTGCCCTACGAGTCCTACATCCGGCTGGCCGAACGTCTGAACGCCGCCATTCCGGGTGATTTTCCGAAAAAGACGGTCTTCGTGACCACCGGAGCCGAGGCCTGCGAGAACGCTGTGAAGATCGCGCGGATCGCCACGGGTCGGTCAGGTGTGATCGCTTTTGGCGGCGCGTTCCACGGCCGCACGTTCATGGGCATGTCGCTGACCGGCAAGGTCGAGCCGTACAAGAAGGGTTTTGGCGCAATGATGCCGGACGTGTGGCATGTGCCGTTCCCGCAAGAGGTTCACAACATCACCACCGCTGACGCGATGGCGGGCCTGACCAAGCTGTTCAAGGCCGACCTTGATCCCGCCCGTGTGGCCGCGATCATCTTCGAGCCGGTGCAGGGCGAGGGCGGGTTCTATCCGGCCCCGGCCGAACTGGTGCGTGGCATTCGCAAGCTGTGCGACGAGCATGGCATCGTGATGATCGCCGACGAGGTGCAGACCGGATTTGCGCGCACCGGCAACCTGTTCGCGATGGACGCCTACGACGTGGCCGCCGACCTGACCACGATGGCCAAGGGTCTGGCGGGCGGGCTGCCTTTGGCGGCGGTGACGGGGCGGGCAAGCCTGATGGATGCGGCGCATCCGGGTGGGCTGGGCGGAACCTATGGCGGGAACCCGCTGGGGATTGCGGCGGCCAATGCTGTGCTGGATGTGATCGAGGAGGAAGACCTTTGTGGGCGCGCGAACGTGCTTGGCTCGCGTCTGAAGCAGCGGCTGGAAGCCATCCGGTCAGTGACGCCTGAGATCGTGGATATCCGCGGGCCGGGGTTCATGGTGGCGGTCGAGTTTGCCAATGCCAAGACGCACGAGCCGGATGCAGGCCTGACGGGCCGGGTACGGATGGAGGCGCTCAAGCGCGGGCTGATCCTGTTGACCTGCGGCGTCTATGGCAACGTGATCCGGTTCCTTGCGCCGATCACCATTCCAGATGCCCATTTCGCGGAAGCGATGGATATTCTGGAGGAAGCAGTGGCGGCGGCGCGGGCGGCCTAGAAACGGCTTGAGGCGGCGTAAGCGGGGGGGCAGCCCCCCGCCAAGCCACGGGCCGGGCGTTCTTCGCTAAAACTCTCCACCGGAGAGTTTTTTCACGCTCATCACCCTCCGGGATATTTGTGCAAAGATGAAACATGGGGCTTTGCGGCGCGGAGCCCTTTTTGTTGGCAAGCTGCCGTTGCACTTGTAAGAAGCGGGATCATTCCTGCGACGGACCCCGTTGATGACATCACCTGCCCTCGCCGCGACCGGCCTTCTTCTGGAGGGGCTTGGCTATGGGGTGGCGGGCAAGCCCGTTCTGGCCGGAATTTCGGCACATCTGACCGAAACCCGGATCGGGATCATCGGGCGGAACGGATCGGGCAAGACCACGCTCTTGCGGCTGATCGCGGGGTTGATTGCGCCGACCGAGGGGATGGTGCGGGTTGACGGGATCGACCCTGCAGGGGAACGCCGGGCGGTGATAGCGCGGTTGGGCATCCTGTTTCAGAACCCGGATCATCAGATCATCTTTCCCACAGTGGAAGAAGAGCTGGCCTTCGGTCTGCGCCAGCAGGGGCGGAGCCAAGCCGAGGCGCGGGCGGTGGCGCGGACCATGCTGACACGGCACGGACGGGGGCATTGGGCCGGGGTGTCGGTGCTGGCATTAAGTCAGGGGCAACGACAGTTTCTTTGCCTGTTGGCGGTGCTGGCGATGGAGCCTGCGACGATCCTGCTGGACGAGCCATTTGCCGCGCTGGACCTGCCGACGCAAATGCGGTTGCGCCGCGTGCTGGACGCGCTGCCGCAGCGATTGGTGATCGTAAGCCACGATCCCGAGGTGCTGGCGGGGCTGGACCGGGTGCTGTGGTTGGAAGGCGGGCAGCTGCGCGCCGATGGTCCGGCGGGGGCCGTGCAAGATGCGTTTCTTGCGGAAATGGCCCGGTTGGGGAATGCCGATGCTGACGCTGACCTCGCCGTTTGAGACCTGGGCGCACCGGCTGCCGGCCGGGCTGAAGCTGGCGCTGCTGGCGGGGCTAACACTGGTGCTGGTGCCGCTGGGCGATCTGCGCTGGATTGGGGCGGCGGCGGCGGCGGTGGTCGCTATGTATCTGGCGCAGGGGCGGGGCTTTGCCTGGCACGGGCTGGTGATGCTGCGTCCCTTGTGGCCGTTTCTGTTGATCCTGGCGCTGTGGCACGGCTGGACCGGCGAGGTACAGCGCGGCGCGGTGATTGGGGTGAAGATGCTCACGGCGGTGGCGCTGGCGAACTTTGTAACCATGACCACGCGGCTGGATGATCTGATCGCGGTGGTAGAGCGTTTGGCGCGGCCCTTTTCGCGCTTGGGCCTGAGCCCGCGGGTACTGGCTGTCACAATTGGGCTTGTCATCCGCTTTACCCCGGTGTTGTTCTTCCGCACTGGGCAGTTGCTGGAGGCGTGGCGCGCCCGAAGCCCGCGCCGGGCGGGCTGGCGTGTGGTGTTGCCTGCGGTGCTGCTGGCGCTTGATGACGCCGACCATGTGGCCGACGCGCTGCGGGCGCGCGGCGGTCTTGATTGAACTGAACTGAACTGAAGGGAACAGACTTGGAACGGAACGTAACGCATATCGCCCTGTTCGCGGCGTTGATCGCGGTGCTGGGGCTGGTGCCAAAAATCGACCTGATCGCGGGTGTGCCGATCACGGCGCAGTCGCTGGGGATCATGCTGTGCGGCACGGTTCTGGGGGCAAAACGCGGAGCGCTTGCGGTGCTTTTGTTCCTGCTGCTGGTGGCCGTCGGTCTGCCGTTGCTGGCAGGCGGGCGTGGCGGTCTTGGCGTGTTCGTCGGGCCATCTGCTGGCTTCCTGATCGGTTTTCCGATTGCAGCCTTCGTGGCGGGGCTGATCGTGGAGCGGTGGACGGTGGGTATCGGCATCGCTGCTTTTGCGGGGGCGGTGACCGGCGGGATCGTGGTGCTTTATGTCTTTGGTATCGCCGGCATGTCGCTGGTGCTGGGCAAGACGCTGCCCGAGGCGGCCTTGCTGGCCACACCGTTCCTGCTGGGCGATCTGATCAAGGCGGGGTTTGCCGCCGGTATCACGCGCGGTTTGGCGCGGGTGCGCCCGGGTGCGCTGTTGTCGCGCCCCTGACCGCCTTGGGGGCGCGCGGCGTCGCGCGCCTTACCCCTCCAGCAGCAGCGCGCTGCCGATCCCGCCGGCGGCCGCGTTGGCGGCAAGCCCGAAACGGCCGGCTTGCCCGCCGTTACCTGAAAGCCCCCTATCAACTGTAAGCTCGTGGACCAGCCGCACGGCAAGAATGGCACCGGATGCGCCGATCGGATGGCCGCGCGCCAGTGCGCCGCCCCCCCGGTTGACACGCGCAGGGTCAAGACCCGCGCCTTCGACACAGGCAATTGCCTGCACGGCGTAAGCCTCCATCACCTCGGTCAGGTGCAGTGCGTTGGGCGCTATCGCGGCATGGCGCAGGGTGCTGCCGATTGCGGCTATGGGGGCCAGACCCGGCTCATCGGGCGCGCCGCCGCGCGTCGCCCCGCCGACAATCCGCACCGCGCGCCTTGCGCGCACCGCAAGCCGCTCTGACACGACAAGACAGATCGCGGCCCCATCCGCCGCAACGGCGGCGTTGGCAGCGGTGATCGACCCGGTCACGACCTTGGCCCGCGCGGCCAGTGCGAGTGTCAGATCGCGGGTGAACCCGTCAGCGGCCAGCCCCCGCAGCGGTACGATTTCGGCGCCCATCCGAAGTGTGGCGGCGCGTGCGGCGGCATGGCTTGCGACTGCCCAGGCATCCTGTTGGTTGCGCCCGATGCCCAGGCGCAGTGCAAGGGCGGCCGCCGCTTCGGCCATCTGGGGATCACGCTCGGGCCAGGGGGTAAAAGGCGGCTGGTCGTATGGCGTGGGGTTCCCCCCGGCCGGGTCGGTCCGAAACCGCAGCGGGCGGCGCGAATAGCTCTCGACACCGCCCGCCAGCACCGCCTCGGCCAGTCCGGCGTCGATCAGTGCCTTGGCCAGAAGCAGCGCATCAAGGCCACCGGCACATTGGCGGTCGATCGTCAGGCCTGCGATCCGGTCCGGCAGGTCTGCTGCCAGTGCGATCACGCGGGCAGGGTTGCCCCCCGCGCCAAGGGCGTTCGATACGATCACCTCACAGATGTCGCGGGGTTCGAGGCCGCCTTCGGTCAGGCAGGCGGCGATCAGGGGTGCGCCCAGATCGTTCAGCGACAGCGCGGCAAAGGCCCCGCCGCGCGGCATGACCGCGGTGCGGAACGCGGCGGTGATAAAGGCGGTCATGGCAGCGTCCGGGCCAAAGCGGCAAGATCGGTCTTGCCCGACGGCAGAAGCGGCCAGTCCGGCACCCGGTGCAGTCGCCGGGGAGTCTTGAGCGGGCCAAGCCGGGCGCGGCAGGCGGCGAGGACCGTGCCGGCCTCGCCCCCTTCAACCACCGCCTCGATGACATGGCCGCGCAGCGGATCGGGACGGGGGATCACGGCCGCGCGGGTGACGCCGGGCTGGGTCAGAAGGAAAGCTTCGATTTCCTCGGGAAAGACGTTCTGATCGGCCACGGTCACCATGCGCCCGGCCCGGCCGGACAGATACAGATACCCGTCTTCCAGCCATCCGATTTCGCCGACAGAAAGCCATCCATCTTGCCATTGGGCGGCGCCCGAGTTGTCGGCATAGCCGTCTGACAGATAGGGTGAGCGGACCCATATCTGCTGCAGTCCCGTAGGTCCGCGCAGGTCGATCCCGACCCCCGGATAGGGTCGCCCGACACTGCCTTCGGGGGTTTCACTGTCAGACAGTGTTATGAAACTGGTTTCGGCCGCGCCGTAGAATTCGCGGATCTCGGCGTTCGGGAAAAGGGTGCGGGCGGCGGTGCGCGTGGGCGGGTCAAGTTTCGAACCACCGATCACCACCAGCCGTAGTGTGGCTACAGGCTTGGCGGGTAGGTCCAGCATCAGGCGCAATTGCACCGGTGTCGCATAAAGCACCTCGATCCGGTCCGCGCGCAGGCGCACGATCTGTCGGTCGGGGCGCAGACCGTCCAGAAGGTGAAGCTCTGCCCCCAGATGCAGCGCCTCGAGCGCGCCGTACAGGGCAAGTGATTGCACAAGGCTGCCCGCCACGGCGACGCGAGTGCCGGGGCCGATACCGAAAAGTCGCGCGTTGACAGCGAAACTTGCGATCCATGAGGCATGGCTGCGGCGGATACGGCGCGGTGCGCCTGACGAGCCGGACGTCAGCGTCTCGAACGTCGGCCTAGCCGCAGGGATGGGTGCCGCGCCGCTCTCACCGATGCGAAACGCCAGACCGGCCGCGGCCGAGGCAAGTGCGGTCGCAAGTGCGTGGCAAGCCGGACGCTCGGAAATCACAGCCGATGCAGCGGCGTGGCGTGCATGCTCCGCGCCATCCGGCGCAATGATGCGCGCCGCAGAATGCCAGCCAAACCGGTCGTCACTGCCCAACGCCACAGCCTTTCATCTTTGCCCAAATATCCTCGCCGAAGGCAACCGTTGCCACCACCGCCCCGCCGCTCACACCCCGCGAAAATCAGTCGCAAGCTTGCGCGCGGCCCCGATCATCAGGGCAAGGTCCATGCCAACGGCGGTGAAGCGCGCTCCCCAGCCCATGCAGGCGCGGGCGAAGGCGGCATCGAACGTCAGAATGCCGGCCGGCTTGCCCGTAGCGACGATGCGGCGGATCGCGTCTTCGATGGCGGCGGCAACCTCGGGGTGGCCGGTTTGGCCCGGATACCCCATGCTGGCGGCCAGATCGGCGGGTCCGATGAACAGGCCGTCCACCCCGTCGACCGCCGCAATCTCTTCGATCCGGTCCAGCGCCAGCGCAGTTTCTACTTGCAGGATAAGGCAAAGCTCGTCTTCGGCGCGCGCCGTGTAATCTGCGATGAGGCCAAAGCGGCTGGCGCGGGTCAGGCTGGCCACGCCGCGCAGTCCGCGCGGGGCATAGCGGATGGCGGCGACGGCTGCTTCGGCCTCGGCCACGGATTGCACATAAGGGACGATCAGAGTCTGCGCGCCGAAGTCCAGCAGCCGCTTGATGAGAACGGCATCATTCGACGCGGGCCGCACGACCGCCGAAACCGGATAGGGGGCCATCGCTTGCAACATCGCAAGGACATCTGGCACATCGGTCTGTGCGTGTTCGGTGTCGATCACCACCCAGTCAAAGCCGCAGCTTGCCACCGCCTCGGCCACCAGCGGGCCGGGGATGGAATTCCACAGGCCGATCTGCTGGTGGCCTTCGCGCAGCGCGCGTTTGAACGTGTTCGCCGGAAGGTCCATCATCGCCCGCCCAGCAGCGTGGCCATGCGGCGCAGCGCCAGCAGGTAGCCATCGGTTCCAAAGCCCGCGATGACCCCCTCGGCCCGCTGCGAGACATGCGAGTGGTGGCGGAACGCCTCGCGGCGGTGGATGTTCGAGATATGCACTTCGAGCACGGGACCGTCAAAGGCTACAAGCGCATCGAGGATGGCGATCGAAGTATGGGAATAGGCGGCGGGGTTGATGATGATGCCCGCCGCCTGAGTGCGGGCCTCGTGGATCCAGTCGACGATCTGGCCTTCATGGTTCGACTGGTGAAAGCGGATCGACAGGCGCAGGTCTTCGGCAAGGGTCGCAGAGGCCTCGGCCACGTCCGCAAGCGTCGCCTTGCCGTAGATTTCCGGTTGACGCAGGCCCAGCAGATTCAGGTTCGGGCCGTTCAGGATGTAGATCGGATCGGGCACGCCGGCGTCCTTTACACTGGGATGCGCCAACGATAGCCGATTGGGGCGGGGGGGCAAGCGTCTGCGCGGGTGATGTTCCGGCAGCCCCTGCCGTCTTTCATCGCCAGATCGCCGTGGGAGCGCCCGGCTTCAGGCCACCTTTTCCAGCGCCATCGGTGTTGTCACACCCAGAGCATGGCAGACATCGCGAGTCAGGTGCGGGCGGTTCAGGGTGTAGAAGTGCAGATCCTGCACGCCTTCCTCGATCAGCCTTGTGCAAAGCGTCGTGCAATGGGTCAGGGCCAGCAGATCCTCACGCCCGTCGCGGACGGCCATTTCGAACGCTTCGTCCAGCCGCGCCGGCACTTTGGTGCCGCACCGCGCGGCAAAGCGCTTTGCACCGTCCCAGCTGGTGATCGGCAAGATGCCGGGGATGACCGGCGCGGTGATGCCAGCACTTGCGCAGGCATCGCGAAAGCGCAGAAAAGTGTCCGCCTCGAAGAAGAACTGGGTGATGGCGCTGCTCGCCCCGGCGTCGATCTTGCGTTTCAGCCAAAGCACGTCGGCGCGGGTGTCGGCGGCATCGGGATGCGGTTCGGGATAGGCACCGACGCGGATCTTGAACTTGCCGGTCGCCGCCAGCGTTTCGACCAGTTCGACCGAACTGGCAAATCCGTCGGGATGGGGGGTAAATCGGTCGGCCCCCTTGGGCGCATCGCCTCGCAGGGCGACGATTTCGGTCACACCCGCCTCGGCATAGGCTTCGGCTATTTCCAGCGTTTCGGCGCGGGTTGCGTCGACACAGGTCAGGTGTGCCGCCACGTTCAGCCCGTAATTGCGCCCGATGGTCGATACCGCGTCGTGGGTCAGTTTGCGTGTGGTCCCGCCCGCGCCGTAGGTGACCGAGACGAAGGACGGCTTCATCGGGGCCAGGACCTGCACCGTTTCCCACAGCCGGAACGATGCATCCAGCGTCTGGGGTGGAAAGAACTCGAACGAGATGCGCGGCGTGGTCATGGGCGGATTCCTTTTTCTGCGCCTCTTGTCGCAAATTGCGTCATGTGAGACAAATTCATAATACTAATGATCTATATGAGGATGACCGCAGGATGCATCTGGAATTCCGCCACCTTAGAACGATCCGCGCCATCCATCAGGCTGGCGGTCTGGCACGGGCGGCCGACATGCTGAACATGACCCAGTCGGCGCTGAGCCATCAGGTCAAGGGGCTGGAGGATCAGGCGGGGATCGAGTTGTTCGTGCGCCGGTCCAAGCCGATGAAGCTGTCGGCGGCGGGATTGCGGATGCTGAAACTAGCCGAGCGTATCCTGCCCGAAATCGACGCGCTGACCGAAGAATTTGCAGCGCTGAAATCGGGCAAGACGGGGCGGCTGCATATCGCCATCGAATGCCACGCCTGTTTCGAGTGGCTGTTTCCGGTGCTGGAACTGTTCCGCCGCGCCTGGCCCGATGTGGATGTGGATATCCGCGCGGGCCTGGCGTTCGAGGCGCTGCCGGCGCTGAACCGGGAAGAGGTCGATCTGGTGATCTCGTCCGATCCGGTGAAGATGGAGGGGGTGATCTTCAACCCGCTGTTCGACTATCACCCGATGTTCGTGGCGGCGGCGGCCAATCCGCTGGCGGCAAGGGCCGTGATCGTGGCCGAGGACTTTCGCGATCAGATGCTGATCACCTATCCGGTGGCGCGCGACAAGCTGGATGTGTTTACCGAAGTGCTGACCCCGGCACGGGTGGAGCCGCGCGGGCAGCGGCAGGTGGAACTGACAGCAGTGATTCTGATGCTGGTGGCGGCGAACCGGGGGGTGTCGGTGCTGCCCGACTGGGTGCTGCGCGAAGTGAAGTCGAACGCGGATTATGTGACGCGCCCGCTTGGGCCGGGGGTGATCACAAAACGGCTGTATGCGGCGACGCGAGAGGAAGACGCGACCAAGCCCTTCATGGCGCATTTCCTGCGGCTGGGGCGCAGCGAGCCGGTCAAGCTGCAACGCGGGTGAGGGAAAGCAGTCCAGAGCGGGGCGATCGGTCAAGCCCCCAAGAGAAACCGGCGGACCCAATACTTTTCAGATAAGACCGGGAGCTGGATTTGTGCCGTCATCAGGCCAAGACAACCGGCCGGGTGCAGCGCACCCGGCCGCGTCAGTTCACGAGATCAATCCGCGGCTTTCTTCATCGCCGCTTCCAGCTTTGCCTTGTCTGCGTCCGTCAGGACCGGTCGGTCGATCTTCAGCTTCAGGCTGTCGATCGTGCCGTTGAAGGCAAATGGCACCTGATAGACCTTGTCGTTGACGGGCGTACCGGTGTCAGAGCCGATATCCATGTTCTCGTCCCAGGCGAGGATCAGGGGCAGCACATGCTCCATCTTTTCGGTGGCCACCACCTTGCCATTGACCGACAGCGTGCCGGTGCCGGATTGGCCGATACCGCTCACATCGTTGAACGCCAGCGTACCCGCGCCCAGACCATCGTATTTGAAGTCGAAGACAACTTCATGTTTGCCCGCAGAAAGGGCGTCCTGCGCTTCCCAGATCACATGTTTCAATCCGACAAGGTTCCAGTCGAAAGTCGGCTTGCCCTTGTTCAGGTAGAAACCATAGCCGGCAAAGCGGCCGCCTTGGGTGATGATCATACCCTCGCCACCCCCTTCCGGTACGGTAACGTCGGCCGTGAAAGTGTATGAGGCATTCAAGATCGACGGCGCCACCCCGTTCGATATGCCCGTCATCGCTGCCGGAAAGCTGAACTCGGTCCGTCCTGCGGTTATCGACGGACGCGGTGCCACGAGGCGCGTTGCCACTGACGAGTCGAGTGGCAAAACGTTGTACTTGTTTGCCGTTTCCATGAACATAGCCTGAAGTTCCTTCAGCTTTTCGGGATTCTTGGCAGCCAGGTCGTTATTCTGCGTCCAGTCAGTATTGATGTCATAAAGTTCCCATTGGGAGGATCCGGCGGGGTCCGGGTTGGTGGCACCGCCGGTCACCCAGGCCGGGCGGGTTACCTTGGTCGTCGCCATCCAGCCTTCGTGATACAGTGCAAATTCGCCGAACATCTCGAAATACTGGGTGCGATGGTGTGAAGGCTCATTTTTATTGGCGGCATCGAAAGTATAGGCGAGGCTCGTGCCTTCCATCGGGCTTTGCGCAATGCCGTTCACAACGGATGGTTCACGGATCTTCGCAACCTCAAGAATGGTCGGCGCAATGTCGATCACATGCGCGAACTGATTGCGGATGCCGCCCTTGTCGGTGATGCCCTTGGGCCAGGCGATAGCCATACCTTGCCGCGTGCCACCAAAATAACCCGCAATCTGCTTGGTCCATTTGAACGGCGTGTCGAAGGCCCAGGTCCATCCCACCGCCATGTGGTTGTAGGTGTATTCCGACCCCCAGATATCGTAGAAATTCTTCAGTTGCACATCAACCGGAACGTCGACACCGTTGAACATCGCCACCTCGTTCGGCGTGCCGTTCAACGTGCCTTCCGCCGACGATCCGTTGTCGCCCGAGATGTAGATGATCAGCGTGTTGTCGATATCGCCGTTGTCTTTCACAGCCTGAACAACTCTACCGATTTCGGAATCCGTGTAAGCCAGATAGGCGGCATAGACGTTGGCCTGGCGGATGAACATTTTCTGCTCGTCAGCCGTCAGCTTGTCCCAATCCTTCAGAAGGTCCGACGGCCAGGCGGTCAGTTCCGCGCTTTCCGGGATCACGCCCAGCTTTTTCTGATTGGCAAAGATGGTGTCGCGCAGCTTGTTCCAGCCCTCGTCGAACAGCTTCATGTCGCTGATCTTTGTAATCCACTCGGGCGTCGGGTGGTGCGGGGCGTGGGTTCCGCCTGGGGCGTAATAGACGAACCACGGCGTTTCCGGTGACAGTGTATCCAACTGCGTCATGTAGTTGATGGCCTCGTCCGCCATTTCAGTGATCAGGTTGAAGTCTTTCTGCGTCTCGGACGGATAGATCTGCGTCGTGTTGCGGAACAGGTTGCCCGGGGTCCACTGGCTGGTATCGCCGCCCATGAACCCGTAAAAATAGTCAAACCCCATGCCGGTCGGCCATTGGTCGAACGGTCCCGCCATACTGATCTGGAAACCGGGCGTGTTGTGGTTCTTGCCATACCACGAAGTGTTGTAGCCGTTGCCTTTCAAGATCGTGCCAAGGGTGGCCTTGTCCTTTGTGATTATGCTGTCGTAGCCCGGATAGCCGGTCGCCTGTTCGGAAATCACGCCAAAGCCCACCGAATGGTGGTTGCGCCCGGTGATCAGCGCCGCCCGCGTGGGCGAACACAGCGCCGTGGAGTGCATGTTGGTATAGCGCAGCCCCATCTCGGCTATTTCATCCAGCGCCGGAGTCGGGATCACCCCGCCAAAGGTCGAAGGAGCGCCGAAGCCCACGTCATCCGTGATGATCAAAAGCACGTTCGGCGCGCCATCGGGTGGAGCCACGCGGGGCTGCCAGAACGGTATCGATTCGAGCGCGTTCGGCTTGATGGTGCCGCCGAACGGCACGCCGGGTGCGGGCAGTTGCAGCCCGTCGATCACGCGGGTGGCGGCGGGCGAGCCAAGTGGCGCCTGGCTTTGCTGAGCTAAAGCGGCGATGGCGGTTACCGCGACCACGCCCGCCCCCGCAAGGACCGACCGGACCAGCGGCAGTTTGAGCAAACTGAAAGTCTGACGCATTGGCTATTCCTTTGTTGAACAATACCTCTCAGTGCCTAAGCTTTTCGCAGCCGTTTTTTTGAGTCAACACAATGTTCGACAGGGCTGGCGATTTGGTTCCGGCGATCCATCGACAGAAATTGCGCCATGGCGCCTACGGCTGCCCCACATAGATCGCGATCTTGCCCCTCGCGCGACCCGATTCGCTTAGCGCATGCGCCTTGACCATGTCTTTCAGCGCGAATTCTGCGCCGATCACAGGTCGGACGGTGCCGGCATCAACCAGTCTGGCAAGGTCGGTCAGGATTGCTGCGTTGGGGTCGATGAACACGAAGCCGTGCCGCATGCCAAGGCTGGCCGCCTGTTCCGCCGAAGGGGGCGAGATGATCGACACCAGGATGCCGCCTTTGGTCAGCAGGCCCCAGGACGCCTCTTGCGTGGCCCCGCCGATCGTGTCGAACACCATGTCAAGATTTCCGGTGACGGCGGAGAGCGGACCTTGAGTATAGTCGATCACCTCATCCGCGCCGAGGCTGCGCACCAGATCCATGTTGCGGGCCGACGTGGTGGCGATCACATATGCGCCGCGCGATTTCGCAAGTTGTACGGCAATGGATCCGACACCCCCCGATCCGGCATGGATCAGGACGCGGTGCCCGGCCTGAATATCGGCTGTGGTGAACAACACCTCCCACGCGGTTATGCTGACAAGGGGAAGGGACGCCGCTTCGACATGGCTGACAGTGCTCGGCTTGAGCGCCACTTCGGATTCGCGCACCGCGATGTAGTCGGCATAGGCACCGTTGCGGCGGACATCGGGGCGGGAATAGACCGCGTCGCCCGGTTTGAACCGCGTTGTGGCGGTGCCGCAGGCAACGACGATGCCCGACACATCCAGCCCCAGCGTCAGCGGCAGCGGATAGGCGATCATCTTTTGCAGGTGGCCCTGGCGGATTTTCCAGTCGATCGGATTG